>NZ_CP036348.1:5563941-5876118 GCF_007753095.1 Rosistilla carotiformis | reverse complement strand
ACTCGCTTTCTGGCGTGTCAGTCCGTCGAGAATGATTCGTGAATCGAGCGCGATCACATCGCGGTCGCTCGCCATCAACGGGTTAATATCGATTTCAGCGATCTCGGGACACTCGACGATCATCTTGGACATCCGCAACAAGCATTCCACCAACAGATCGACATTCACGCCGCGACGTCCGCGGTATCCTGTTAAAAGAGGCCACGATTGCAGCGATTCCAACATCCGCCGTGCGAGTCGTTCGTTCAGCGGCGGCAACTCCATCGCGCAATCTTGCACCAACTCCGCCGTGATCCCTCCCGCACCGACCAACAGCACCGGTCCAAAGACGGGATCGCGTTTTGCCCCGAGGATCAATTCACGGCTAAGGGAAGCGACAACCATCGGTTGCACCGTCACGCCGCCGAACTCAAAGTCGGACCGATGTTGCGCTACGCGTCGACCGATTTCTTGGTACGCCTCGCGCACTCGGTCGCCGTTTGTCAAATTCAACTCGACGCCATCGACATCGGTCTTGTGCATGATCTGCGGCGAATAGACTTTCAAGACGACGGGGTAGCCGAGCCGATCGGCGATCGCCACCGCCTCCTCCTGCGATCGAGCGATCTCGGTCTCCGCGACCCGAAAGCCATAGTTCTTGAGCACCAACTTCGATTCGTATTCGCTCAGCGGTGTCCGCTCGTCGGGGCGTGCGTTGCCCGCGTCGACAACACATTTCCGCCGCTCCGTTTCGTCGACCGGAAAGGTCAGCGGCACCTCCAACGGCGTTTCGCACAACATTTCGCGGTTACGGCCATAACGCACCAACTGCATAAACACCCGCACGCATTTTTCGGGCGTCGCGTAGACCGGGATGCCCCCCTGCGTCAGCCGCCGAATTCCTTCGGCCACGCGAGTGCAGCCCATCCACGACGCCAAGACCGGTTTGGTCGTCGACTTGGCAGCGGCGATCACCGCGTCGGCAACCCCGCTGGGATCGGTGGTCGCTTGCGGTGCCAGCAACACCAACGCCGCGTCGACGTTCGGATCGCGGAGCACGGTTTGCAGGGTGGCGGCGTAGCGTTGGTCGCTCGCGTCGCCGATCACGTCGACCGGGTTGCAGCGCGACCAAGCGGCTGGCAATTGAGCGTCCAACGCGGCGATCGTTGCGTCGGACAGCGGCGCCAGCTTTCCGTTCCGCTGCAACAAGGCGTCGGTTGCCATCACGCCGGGGCCGCCCGCATTGGTGACAATCGCCAACCGGTCGCCGCACGGCTTGGGGTGGCGAGCCAAGAATTCGGCGCTGTCGAAGAGGTCGTCCAGTTCGTTCGCGCGAACGATTCCCGCCCGCGCGAATGCCGCTTCGTAGGCGCTGTCGACACCCACCATCGCTCCGGTATGCGATGCCGCTGCGGCCGCCGACGCGTCGAAACGCCCCGACTTAAACGCGATGATCGGTTTGGATTGCGTGAACGCTCGCGCGGCCGAGAGGAACGCGCGGGCTTCGGTCAACGATTCGACATACAGCACGATCGACTCGGTCCACGGGTCCTCCGCAAAATAGTCGATCAAATCGGCGATGGTCACATCGGCCATGTTTCCGATCGAGACAAACTGAGAGAAACCGACGTTCTGCTGGATCGCCCATTCGAGGATCGGCGTACAGAGGGCCCCGGATTGCGAAATGAAAGCGACGTTGCCCGCCGGAGGCATCTCGCTGGCGAGGCTTGCGTTGAGATGCCGATGCGGCGAGATGATGCCAACACAATTGGGACCGATGATTTTTGTCCCAGGAAAGGCTTTGGCGACCCTCACGATCTCGTCTTGCAACCGCGCCCCTTCGGCTCCAACCTCGCAAAAGCCGGCCGATTGGATGATGATCCCGCGGATCCCCGCCTGGCCGCACTGCTTGACGACTTCGGGAACCGTTGCCGCCGGGGTGCAGATGATGGCCAGATCGGCCACCTCGGGGATCGCCGCGACCGACGGGAAACTGGGCAGCTGTTGGATCGATTCGTAGTTGCGATTGACGGGATAAATTCGCCCGCGGAACCCGCCCTCGATCAGGTTTCTCAGCGACAACCTGCCGACACTCTCCTCCCGTTCACTGGCACCGATCACCGCCACGCTGGCCGGTGAAAAGATCTTCTTCAGGTGCTTTGAGGTCATATGTAGGTTTCCCTTCCAGACACGGCGACGTCAAACTCCCAGCAGGCGTCGGATCGCCCGACGGTCGTCGGCGACCGCTTCGATCCGCTGAGCCGCTTTTTGCGGATCGCGATGATCGATGTATTCCATGTGGACCGAAACGGGGATTCCCGCGATCGGATCTTTCCGCAGCCGATCATAAAAGCTGGTGGAGACCAGTCCCGATCCCAACGGAACGTTCTCCACCTTCGCCTCGTTCCAGCGAAAATCTTTGCAATACAACGCGCCGACATGTTCCCGCAACATGCTCCAATGTATCGGCCACGACAGCCCGGCTTCAACGGTAGCATGCCGGATGTCGAACGCGACGGCCAATTGTTCCTTTGGCTGGTCGGCAGCAATCCGATAGAGATCCCACATCCCCGCACCGCAATACCGCGTCCCCGCGTGATTCTGGTAGAGCGCCGTGATGCCCACCTCGCGGTTCAGCTGTACCAACTGTTCGACCTGGCGAGTGAATCGATCCAGCTGGGGCAAGATCGGTCGATCGAGGTCGTATCGATAGTAGGACATTCGATAGTAGCGGATCCCCAACTTGGCCGCCTCCCGCAATGTCGGTTCGGTCAGCGGTTGTTCGACGCTGTTGATATCGCTGGCGAACAACACGACCTGCTTCTCTTTTGCCGCCAACGCATCGACCAGCTTGGGCAATTGCTCCCCAACCTGCGGCGGCTCCACCTGGCCTCCCTTGCGAACGGTCGCTTCGATCCCATCCCACTGCTGCTTAACCAACAGATCGGCCAGCTCCGGGAAACTCAGCATCTGCAGCGGCTTGGCAAAGACGCACAACGGTCCCCATGGGGATGGCGAATCCGAACTTTGCGGCTTTTCATCGGCGTGAGTCCAGCGAGCGGCGAGGCCTGCAGCGAGTGCGCCCATCGCGAAGCGTCGGTTGTATTTCATCGGATTGCAAAAGGGGGTACGAGTCGCACGATCCGGCTTCGATCCATCGAGACGCAGGTTCGTTGGAGGTCAAGAAAAGCTTCTCATCCAAGCACGCTGGGTTGTCACACCAACCGTGAAGGCGAGAAAAACGTATGCGGTAACCAGTGTAACCGTTCAAGCATCGGAGCGTTCAACATTTCGACTCCTCCGGCGCGGCCATCCGCTGATGGGATCGTGCCCCAACCGCGGCGAACGGCAGACAGCCCCAACTCGCTCCGAAGCCGCTTGCCAATAATGCACTCAAAGGTATACATTAATAGAGGTCACCGGAACTCATGTTTCATCCAGCCCGTCACCCTCAAATTTTGGAGCCGCATCGGATGACAATTCCCCACGCAAAATCTGGCGAGATCATCGCCGTCGGCCCCTTAGGGAGCGAGCTTCCCACGGCGAAGACCCACGCGCTGTTGAAGTCGGACGCGATGGAACTGTTGCGGATGGTCCTTCCCGCGGGGAAGAAGATCGCCGAACACAAGGCACCAGGCGAGATCACGGTCCATTGCCTGGAAGGGAAAGTGGAATTCACGGCGATGGGCAAGACACACGAACTGACATCGGGACGACTGTTGCACCTTCCTGCCGCCGAACCGCATGCGCTACAAGCTGTCGAAGACTCGTCGCTGCTGGTGACGATCTTACGTCGTCCGGCAGATGCGTAAGCGGAGCATCGAAAGCGACGCCGATCGTTGTGAAGGTTGGACGACTTGTGGCAATGACTAGCAGGATCGCCGACGCTGTTTGGTTGTCAACCGAACCGGACAGTGTCGCCGACGGTTGACGCGATTCGGGACGTCGACTCGGAATTCTCCACAAACTTGCCAATTATCTGCCGTTTCAGCGATCTGGCATGTTGATTGCGTTGTGGTGTGATCGACACCAACGGGGGTGCCGTTTCTTATCTCCGATTGAAAGAGTCCCATTATGTTGATGCGCAACCCGGAAATGACGCTCGTCGATCCGCTCGAACGCGACGAAGAGATTCTCGCTTCTCGCCGTCGCGAAACCTTGTTTGGGCAGGTGATTGCAATCCTTGTGGTCGTGATCGCAATTCTGTTGCGATCGCTTTGCTAATCGCGATCCCCAGAAGCCAGTGGGACGCGAACCGCTGCGGGTGTTAAAATGAACGCGATGAAAACCAAGCCGGAACTACCATCCGACGCCCGTGGGGAGATTAGCAACGACTACTTCCGGGCGATTGCGAACTACACCTACGACTGGGAAAGTTGGCTCTCGCCATCGGGCCGATTGTTGTGGGTCAATGCAGCGGTCCATCGAATGACGGGGTATTGGCCCGACGAGTGTCTGGCGATGACCGATTACCCGTTGCCGATGATCGTACCGGAGGACCGCGCTCGGATCTCCGCGATGATGCATCAAGCGAAAGCGGGGCAGTTCGGAAACGATGTCGAATTTCGGGCCATCCATCGCGATGGAAGCATCCGTTGGATGGCGGTCTCATGGCAACCGATGTACGACGAATCGGGCAAGCACTTAGGTTTCCGAGCCAGTGCACGCGATTTCACCGAGCGACAGAAGCTGCGCGACCAACTGCGTCTGCACGCCGAGCACCTAGAACAGTTGGTGCAGGAGCGAACGGCGCGGATCGCTCAGCTGGAAATGCACCGCCGGAAGATGGAAAAGCTTGCCGCGTTGGGGCAATTAGCCGCTGGAGTTGCTCATGAAGTCAACAATCCGTTGGCGGGAATTCGCAACGCGTTTGCGCTGATCAAAGGCGACATGTCACCGGAGCACGAGCATTACGAACTGCTGGAACTGATCGACCGCGAGATCGAACGGATCAGCTCGATCACCCACCAAATGTACCAACTGTACCGACCCAGCGCGCAACATAAATCGCTGTTGACGATCGAACACACGATCGCCGATGTCGTGTCGCTGCTGGAACCCGTTGCAAAAAAATACGACGTTCAGCTGGAATTCCACCCAGCGAAGCGTCCGAACGAAATCACGCTTTCCGAAGGGGAGGTGAAACAAATCCTCTTGAATCTGATCCGCAACGCGATTCAAGCGTCTCCCGCGGGAGAAAATGTGTCGATTGCTGTCGAATCGGCCGGGCATTCGGTGCGGGTGGAGGTTTCGGATCGCGGCGAGGGGATCGCCCCGGAAACGTTGAGCCAGATCTTCGACCCATTTTTTAGCACTAAGACAGGGCAACCACGCCAGGGAATGGGGCTGGGATTGTCGGTCTCGCGGAGCCTGATCGAAGCGATGGGAGGTTCGATCGAAGTCGACAGCCAAGTCGGACGTGGATCAAAATTCATCGCGGTATTCCCAAAAGAATAACTCTGTCCCCCGACTCACCCCGACGTCTCACAACACGATCGAATCGATGAACCCAACCCCATCCGCACGGATCTTGATCGCCGACGACGAACCGCTGTATCTGCGGACGACCGGTGAACTGCTGCGCAAGGCCGGCTATACCTGCGTATGCGTCGCCGATGCAGGGGCCGCACTGCACGCGTTGCACGAGGCTCCGTTTGACCTAATCCTTTCGGATCTCAACATGCCCGGCAATCTGAAGCTGGAATTGCTGCACGAAGGGCGAGGGAACTGGCCTCAAATCCCAATGATCGTGATCACCGGCGTGCCGTCGGTCCCATCGGCAATTGAAAGTGTGCGGTTAGGCATCGCTGACTATCTATTGAAGCCGGTCAAATTCGAGGACCTGTTGGGGAGCGTTCGCCGCGCCCTGGTCCAATCCTCCTCGACAACCAAAGTTGAAGTCGCGCCGACCGACGATTCGCGGACGTTAAACGAACGGTACCCCGAGATCATCGCGCGCTGCCCGCAGATGATCGAACTGCTGGACATCGTCGACCGCGTCGCCGCTGTCGACACCAACATCTTGATCACTGGCGAAAGCGGCACGGGGAAGGAGGTGATCGCGAGGGCGATCCACCAACACAGCGCCCGCCGAGAGAATCGTTTCCAAGTGATCGATTGCACCGCGATCCCCGAATCGCTATTCGAATCGGCACTGTTTGGCCACATCAAAGGCTCGTTCACCGGTGCGGTGAAGGATCAGGTGGGGCTATTGAATCAGTGCGATCGGGGAACGGCGTTCTTCGACGAATTGGGAGAACTGCCCGCCACGTCGCAGGCGAAACTGCTTCGCGCGATCCAAGAGCAAACCTTCACGCCGGTTGGTCAGAGCACTCCCGTCCAAGTTGACACGCGATTCATCTGTGCCACCAACCGGAATCTGGAACTGGAAGTTGCCGCCGGACGCTTCCGCCGCGACCTCTTCTATCGCCTGGGTGTGATCCACATCGAACTCCCTCCGCTGCGCGACCGCGGCGACGACGTGCTGTTGCTGGCCGAGCGATTTCTTCCTCAACTGAAACCGGCCGGATCGTCGGTTTCGGGATTCTCCGATGCAACACTGCGGTGCTTCCAGCAATACGACTGGCCCGGCAATATCCGCGAACTGCGAAACGCTATCGAACGCGCCACGGCGCTGGCGCGGACCGATTGTGTTGAGGTCGGCGACCTCCCCGAAGCCGTCCGGCAAGCTGCCCAACCCGGGATGCGGAAAACGCTCGATGTGGCGGCTAGCGTGTCGGGACTGGAGAATTCATCGCGAGATGAAGCTATCGAAAACGCCGAACATGCCTACCTCTCTTCGTTGCTAGAGAAACATGCAGGCAACATTTCGCAGGCGGCTCAGCAAGCGGGGCTGTCGCGCCAGGGGATGCACAAGCTGCTGAAGAAGCATGGGATCGCTGCGGCGGATTATCGCAGATAGACCGTTTTGATCGGTGGATACAGCCAATGGCACCCCGCTTGCTCTGTTGATGGTCGTAACTTCTTTTTTGCGTACTTCTGACAGGGACGGTGCCGATGATTTTGGAGCAATGGAGTCGAGAGAACCAGTGGCGGAACGAATACAGTGCGGAATTGATCGCTCAAACGCATGGCTCGGTCCGACCGATTTCGTTGGAGGTCGATGCGGAAACCGCTGTGGTTCACGCGGTAGCCGCGTCCTATCACGCGGTTCAGTTAGCGATTCGCGTCACGCAATCGTTGGGACGCCAGCAATCCGCGTTTGCCCAAACTCAGCTCTCGCTTACCGTGGACGGCCGCAGGCTGGACCTGATGATCCCGCATGAAATCGCGACTCCCTGGGTGTCACTTCCGGTTGACACTTGTCAGCGTGAGTTGACATTGGTGGGCTAACCGACGAAGCCGATGGGACGTTGGGCCCCTTTGTGTCCGTGGGCGTGTTTCGCTGCTGGACGCTACCGCTATCAAAAGCACAGACAACTCGGCTTGCCCGAACGGGTTTTCCCGGGAATTGATCTGTACGTCCCACCAAAATGCTTGGTAGGGTGGATCGCAAGTTCCCGCAGAAAGCGTGGGAGAATGGGTATTCGAGAGATGTTCAATCCAAATGTGACTTGATTGCAATGCGTCAACAAACCAAATCACTTGTAGCCTTGCTTGCGTTTGTGGCCCTGGCCACAGGCTGCCGTCAAGGGACGCCGATCCCCAATCCGATGACGGCGCTCACGCCAAGCCGCGTGCCCCCGCCGGCAACGGGCAGCTATCCGATTCCCGATCGCTACTACAAAGGGCAACCGGTAGCCGGTCAAGCCAACGCGGCAGCTAGTGCGTCGACAGTCAGTTTGGCCAGCAACAACGCCGCCGTCGGCAGCGGGGCTGTGGGCAGCGGCGTCGTTCAGTCATCGTTTGTCGATCGCAATAGTGCAGCCCAACCAACGGCCAGTGTTCAGACGAATGGTGGCGAGTTGGGCGGTTTCCGCGGATTTGCCGAAGCTAGGCAGCCCGTTCCTTTGTCCACGCCCGCATCCAATTTTGCTCCGACGCCACAACCGGCAACCAGCACCGCTCAGTATGCGGGAATGCAAGATGATCCGCCGGCGCCAAAACCATCGACCTCTCCGCTGAATTGGCAACAACCGGTTCAGTAAGCGGAGCCGTGCGGCGGCCGATTCAGGCGAGCCGCGATTGATCGGTTAGAACGCGGACGACCTCTTTTTTGTCGCCGCTGAGTTCGAATAGATCTCGCTGTCGTTGGGCCCAGCTGGGGCCTCGAGCGACCCTGGAAATCTCTGCCAGTTCGTCCTCGCAGCCCAATTCTTGGGCGATCGGTTTGAGCCACGTCGCCAAGCTGTCGGCCACCTCGACCACTGGTTGGACTTCGTAGCTGTAGGTGTTCACCAGCCCGGCATCGATCCCATAGCGCGCGGCTCGCCATTTGTTCTGTTGGACCATCATCGGATGGCAATCGAATTGGTAGGTCCCCTCGTCGATCTCGTCCGACAGCTGTTTGACCAGGCACTGGATCAGCGCCGACAACGCGCAAACATCGTCCATGCTGCCAGGCATATCGCAGACGCGAACCTCGACGGTGCCAAAATTATGGTGTGGACGAACGTCCCACCAGATCTCGCGGATCGAATTGATGAACCCGGTTTCGATCATGTGGTTGACCAACCAAACGTATTCGCTCCAGTTCCGCATCAGCGTCGGCAGGCCAGCGGTCGGCAGCCCTTCCATGATCTTGGAGCGATGAGAATGCAGCCCGGTATCGCGATCCTCCCAGTACGGACTGCTGCAACTGAGGGCCAACAGGGTCGGCAAGTGCTGCATGATCCGGTCGCAGATCATCACCGCTTTGTCTCCCGAATCGACGCCGATATGGACATGCAGTCCGAAGGTCGCCATCCGCCGGGCCATCTCTTCCAGCAGGACGACCAGGTTTTGGTACCGTTCGGTTGGGGTGATCACTTGATCGCGCCAGTGGCTGAACGGATGCGTCGATCCCCACCACAACCGCATACCCAACGCCTCGGCTGTCGATTCCAGCACCTTGGTTTTGCCGGCCAAGTCCTGGCGTACTTGGGCTACGGTCTCGCAGACACCCGTGTTGATCTCGACGCAATTTTGCATCAGTTCGGGTTTGTACTGACCGGCAAATTCAGGGGGGAGACGATTGATGAGTTCGTCCGATCGGTTGGCCAACGCAAACGTTTGGGCGTCGACTAATGCGAGTTCGATTTCGACGCCGATCGTCTTCGAATCGTTGCCGTTGAAGTGCAATTTACCCATCGGAGACTGTCCTCTGGAACGCGAGGTTTTATGGTTGATCCGACACCATCGTGGCTTCGCCAGCAAACGTCCGCTGCGAGGTTCGTGAGAGCCAGCGAGGATTGTCAGCCGTTGCGATGGGGATCAAAATATTCGATCACCGTCGCTGCTAATAATCGTACACCACCGGCGATCGCTCGTTGGTCGATATCGAAATGGGGCGAATGCAGCGGCTCTTGCCCGATTTGTTCGCTACACGTTCCCAACCGGAACATCGCGCCGGGAATGTGCTCCAGGTAATAAGAAAAGTCTTCGCTTCCCATGCTGGGACGGGGGATCGGTTCAACCGCGTGATCGCCCAGGGTTTGCTGTGCCGCGTGGGTGACAACGTCGACCAGGTGAGGATCGTTGACGACTGCTGGCGCGGAAAAGCCGAGTTCAAAGTCGACCAGGCAGCCTGTCGCCATGGTCAATGCTTCGCTGATCTTGGCGATCGTCTCCAGAGCCGAGGCCCGTGCGCCGGAATGGAACGTACGCAACGTTCCTTCGAGAACGGCGTGGTCGGGGATCACATTCGCTTTATTGCCCGCTTCAAAGCGGCCAATCGAGATCACCGTCGCTTCGTGGGGATCGAACGCGCGGGAGACCGAACGGTAGACCGATTGCACCCACTGCGTTGCCGCATCAATGGGGTCGATCGTTTGATGAGGTCGAGCGCCGTGGCCGCCACGCCCCCGAAACTTGACCTTAAACATGTCGCAATTCGCTGTCAGCGGGCCGGGGCTAATTCCGATCCGGCCGACACTGCGACTGGGGTCGCAATGGATTCCGATGATCGCCGCGACATCATGCAATGCCTGGTTCAGGATCATGTACCGCGCGCCGACAGCGGTCTCTTCGGCGGGTTGGAAGATGCCACGCACGGCGATCGGCCAAGGCAATTGATCGCGCGACGCCATTTGGTGAAGCACGCGCAACGCTCCGTAGAGCATCGTCGTGTGGACGTCGTGACCGCACCCGTGCATGACGCCGTCGCGGGTGCTGTGGTAATCGACCTGCTTGGCGTCTTGGATCGGCAGCGCGTCGATGTCCGCTCGCAGCGCCAATCGAGGTAGATTGCTTGCCGCATCGGGGGCGAGCAATTCGCAAGTAAGGCCGCGGCGTTGATCCGCGATTCTCAGCGGAAGCGGGAGCCCTTCGATCAGCCGGGCAACGTGGGTCGTCGTTTCGAACTCTTCACCCGAAAGTTCCGGGTGTTGGTGCAAATAACGCCGCAGCTTGAACAGCCCATCAAGCGACTCTTCAACGGCGGATTCAAGCGGCCCTATCCAGGCGGCGGATTGCTGCGGTGCCTTGGATTCCACGTTGTCTCTAAGGGGTTTATTCCATCATCATGTCGACAACGATGTCCGAGATGGTGTCCATGGGACGAGGTGCCACGGTCAGACCCGCACCGATGAAGATCGCATCCAACGCTTCTTGCGCCTTGTTGCCAACGGTTTCCCGCGTTCCACCACGGACGTTGCCGGGGGCGGAGTATGCCGAAACAGGACCGCTGTATTTGATCGAAACCAGGTGCTTGGCGATTGCGACAAAGTCGATTGCTTCACAGATTTCTGGCAACGTGCGGTCGGCACGCTTGATCGCTGCAGCGTCGGCTTCTTCGGAGATGCCCGACAGGCGAACGGAAGTGATTTTCTCTGGCTTCAACGCGGTCAATTCCTCCAGCGTTCCGCCACCAGCAAACCAATTGAAAGTGTCGATCAGGAAGCCGATATTGTCACCAGCACCTTTCACCAGTGGCAGGAAGCCTTCGACATTGCGGATGAATTCGAACTGCTTGCCTTCAGCCAATTCCGAAGCGGCTTGGAAACCGACGGCCAATTGGATGTTCTGGCCAGCCAAGCACTCGGCGATTTGATTCAAACGCTTGGTGATCGCTTCGAAGTACTCGTGGTAGGGCAAACGATCGGTTGCCGCAGGGACGACGATGCTGCCGACCTTGGCGTTCAATTTGCCCGCGACTTCGGCCGCTGGATGCAACTGAGCGACTTGAGCGGCAAAGGCGTCGTCGTCGGCATCGAGATTGACGGGAACATCAAAACCACTCACGACGACATCGGCGGCATGCAGGAAGCGCGCTGCGCGATCGAAGTCGCTGCGTTGAACGCGGCGGTACATGTCGCTCAGATCGATGTCCAGTCCACGGAAGCCGTAGGTGAGTGCCAGCTCGATCAATTCACTTTGGCGACCCGAAATCCCTAAACCCTGTGCTGCGAAATTTTTGTACACAGATCTACTCCGTACCAATTCTTATCTATTAACGTTTGTTCGTGTCGCCCACCGCGGGCAGTTGTTTTTGTCGATTCAGAACGCAGAAGTATGGCAAAAAGCACGCAAAACGTATAGTGGGTTTTAGCAAATCGTTGCGGTTCGGCGTTGAGAAAGCGGGGGCGATCCCGGTTGGAGCCGAGAGCAAACCCGGTTAGGCTTGCGAATTGCAACGATTCAGCGTGTTTCGTCCTCCTCGATCGCTCAATTTTTTGGTCACTTTCGTGAAAAAGAAACTGGTCTCCACCGACTTTTCGGGCCAGATGATCATGCTGGGAACCGGAACCAGCGTCGGGGTTCCCGCGATCGGTTGTGGATGCGACGTCTGTCAGAGCTCGAATCCGAAGAACAATCGGACCCGATGTTCGGTCATCTTGGGGTTGCCCGAGGGGAATCTGTTGATCGACACCCCCCCCGATCTTCGCGAACAATTGCTCCGCGAGCGGATCGGGCTGGTTCACGCGGTCGCTTACACCCACGAACACGCCGACCATTTATATGGTCTCGACGACCTGCGGCTGTTCCCTTTTTATGTTGGTCATCCGATCCCGATCTACAGCGAACCGCTGGTTCAAAAGCGGATCTACGCCGCCTTCGACTACGCCTTCGCCGACCGCGACGACACGCATCCCGGAGCTCGCCCGTCGCTGACGATGCTGCAGATCGGGCTGGAACCGTTTGACGTTTTGGGGTCGACAGTGACGCCGATCCGCTTGCGTCACGGGCCGCACTTCGATGTTTTGGGCTTTCGCGTCGGCAACGTCGCCTATTGCACCGACACCAACGAGATCCCAGACGAGAGCTGGCCGCTGCTGGAAGGGCTCGATGTGTTGATCATCGACGCCCTCCGCTACACGCCTCACGCGACGCACTTTAGCGTCGATCAAGCGATCGAAGTCGCTCGCAAAACGGGAGCCAAGCAGACCTACCTGACGCACATCTGCCACGAATTGGATCACGACATCGACGACGCCAAACTGCCGCCGGGAATCAACCTCGCCTACGACGGGATGCGAATCCCACTGACGTAACGTCGGCCCGCTCTGATTCTAATGTCCCAGCGGCCGCGGCTTCAGCGGAAACACATTCGCCCGCTCGGCGTACGCCTGCCATAGCGCAGCCAGTTCTTTGACGATCTGCGGCTGCTGCGTCGCCAGGTCGTTCTGTTCGCTGCGATCGGCGGCGATGTTGTACAGTTCCCATTGCCCCTCAGCTCCCTTGGCGACCAGCTTGTAATCGCCGCGGCGAACCGCTCGGTTCCCTTCGTGCTCCCAGTAGATCGCTTCGCGCTGCAGCGGTCGTCCGGCAAAGGTGGGCAGCAAGCTCTTTCCCTCCATCGGTTGGATCGACTGGCCGTCGTGAAAGATCTCGGGATAGTCCGCCTCGGCGACATCGACAGCTGTCGCCATCAGATCGATCAAGTGGCCCGGCGTCTTTTCCAGCTCTCCCCGTCGGTCGATCCTGGCGGGCCAATGGACGATCATCGGCGTCGAAACACCTCCCTCGTGCGTCCAGTGTTTGTATTCGCGAAACGGCGTGTTGGAGACCGTCGCCCAGCCGCGACCGTATCCGATATAAGTGTCCGCCGGTCCCGCCATGACCCCCTTGCCGACGCGGACCGGATATCCGTCGCGCGTCTGTTTGGGCTGCATGTCGGGTTCCAGATAATCGTCAGCCAACGGCGGCAGTGTCGGTTTGTCTTCTCGCGGTGGGCCGATCTTGCCGCGACCGTAGTTCTCCGCGCATCCACCGTTGTCTTGCAGATAACAGATCAGCGTGTTGTCGAACTGGCCGGTCGCTTTCAGCGAAGCGATGATCCGCCCGATCCCCTGATCCATGTTGTCGATCATCGCCGCATAGACTTCCATGTTGCGAATATCCCAGTCGAGAAACTTAGTCAGCTTCCAGGCGTCGGGGATCGGCCAATTGATCGTGCTCCCCGCATCGATCACTCCCAAATCGATCATCCGCTGGTACCGAGCATCGCGGATCGCCTGGTACCCCGCGTCGTATTTGCCTCGATATTTGGCGATGTCCTTTTCCAACGCGTGCATCGGCCAATGAGCGGCGGTGTACGCAACGTACATAAAAAACGGTTGCTGGTCGATTTGATCGCGATGCTCCTCGATAAACCGCACCGCGTGATCGCTGATCGCATCGGTGTAGTAATAGGTCTCCGGCTGGTACTGCGAGTCGGCATAAGGGGAGATCAAATGGTTGTCGCGAGTCAACGAATTGGGATCGTAGAAGCTGCCCGCGCCGTGGATCGTGCCATAGAAGCGATCGAATCCGCGCTGCCGTGGCCAGTTGTGTTTGCCCGATTCATCTTTGGGCTGAACCGTCTTGGTGACATGCCACTTGCCCGACATGTAAGTCCGGTAGCCCGCCTGCCCCAGCACCTCGGCGATCGTCACACAGTTCCGGTTCAGGTCGCCGCGATATCCGTCGTGTCCGCGATCGTCCATCATGTGACCGATGCCCGCTTGATGCGGATAGAGTCCCGTCAGCAGGCTCGCTCGCGTCGGACAACACCTCGCCGTGTTATAGAACTGAGTGAACCGAATCCCGTTGTCAGCCAACGCATCCAAATTCGGCGTCGCGATCTCGCTGCCATAACAACCGATGTCGGAGTACCCCATGTCATCGGCCAGGATGTAGATAATGTTCGGCCGATCACTGGCCTTGGTCTCCTCAGCCACCACGTCGCGCTGCGGCCCGGCCAGCAGGATACCGACGATCCCAGCAAACGCCGCCATCGGCAAGCGACTCCGCCAACAAGTCGTCCGACGGTGCGCAAACACTGCGTGAATTCGCATCGACGTGGCAACAAACAAACGCATACCGAACCCCTTAGAGTTTTGGATCGATCGGGAGCAAGCGACGGCTCGATTCCGCAAGTCACTCTCGCGCGGCAGATCGATGAGGCATGCCACCCCCATCGCGCCGCCAACTCGCCACATCCCCGAGCCTCAGACAAACAGACCTTGCGACCCAATAGTGTCGTTGGTCGCAAATCACAAATCAATTCCCGCGTGGTCCTCGAACCAAAACACGCCGGGTGCTTGTCAATTCGGTCGGGCGATAGACCGCCGTTGTTGACGGTGAATCGAACCTGCAGCACGAGTTGGGCGGCTAGCCACAACACCAGCGGATCAGCCCATCGGAAAAGAGGAGCGAAACGAGTCGAATGCTGCGCCACCGATGAGAGCAAAGGCGAGGATCGCCAAGAGCGTCAGGATCAAAAGAGTTAACGCGATCAGATTCAATGTGCCCCAAACGATCCAGAAACTTGGCAAGCTCGTCATTACCTGGGACATCGCAGCTTGCGCAATAAGAAGAGTCCTGCCCACCTCTTTTTGCTCGTTGGGAAGGCGATCATTTTGTGGATGTCCCCTCCTGCCCCAACTTATTCGATTCACGGGCTTTGGTAACGGCTTAGATTTGGGGATTGGGATTGGGACGCAACTGCCGTCCTTCCATAGCGGCTCGCAGCAACAAAGCATCAAATTCTGGGACTGAGTGAAACGACTTGCCGAAGCGACCGCTGGGTTCATCCACGGCCAGTTCGACTTCGGCGTTGAGTACTCGCGAACGACGAAAGAACTTCTGTTGCTGTAATTGGTTCCGCAGTGCCACGGCTTGCCAAGCAGGAATGTCAAGCGTTACGACATCCACGACTCGACGATCGGATCGAGGTGAATCGGGGTGTTGCGACGCAAAACTTGCGAGCATCGTTGGCACGCTGGCGGTTTCATCATCGTCGAGATGTGTAATTAATGTAACTTGAGCCGACTCGGCAGTCCCTGACGGATGGGGGTACTGAATTTGCATTGTGCTGCGTGTCATATTTGGCAGCACCATCTGTGACGCGTGGCCGTGAGCTGCCAGTAGCGTTGTTGCCGCGCCGCCTGCGAGATTCAGACGATCCGACGCCGTGCTGTAAGTTATCCGAGTCGTGGCGGTCGGCGCGACTTCCGACTCGGGTGATGCCACCGTCTTCGCAGCGGGTAACCGGCATCCTGCTGCGTTACATGTCAGGCACACCAATGCGATCCATAGTAGTCGCTGGGAAACAATCATCGTGACATCGCCTGTGTTAGATGGAAAACTGCACGTGGGCGTACGAAAATCGTCGCGTCGTAGAACTTTCCGGAGTTGGAGGGATGATCGTCACCGCAAGTTCGGCTGCGCAACGATAGTGCGATCGTTTCGGGTCGTAACGTTTATGTGAGATATTTGGGCAGGCATATGCGCCGGCCTGCAGCTGACCGAGGGCGTCTGTAGGTCGTTGACTGTGGGCTACCCCAAATCCGACATCAACATAGATGAACAGAGAGTCTCTACTAGCTTGCATGGTTGTAGTCACACGGGTCTTGCGACGTCTTACAACTACGTTCTGCTTCCCCCCCCGATCTGCAAATAGCATTGGTAGATCGAGTGCCGAGACGATGCAGCTTGGTAGCGATGTACGCCGCCAATGAAGACATTGGCTCCCGTGTTAGGTGGCAGGATTTGGGCGGCGACTTCGTACGCTCAACCTCGCCGAAGTACCTGTACGGTCGTGTACGTAAATCATTCTTTAAGGGACTAAGGCGATGAGATTGTTATTTTTGTTTTCCACGTTTGCGATTTGCTCGGTAATCGGGGGACTTGGCAACGTGGATGCCGCGGATGGACAGAACAGTCGTTACTTCAATGGAAATAGCAGCGGCTTTAATTCGGGTGGTGCCTTCATCATGCCCGAACTGTTGTTGCTTCGTCCTTACAATACGGATCCCGATGGTGACTCGGATTCCGACACGCACGATTTTAAGGAGGCGCTCCGCCTGACAATCGGCTACGTTAGTCCTACCGGATTTGGATTCCGCGGCCGCTGGTTGGACTACGACGTTAACACCCAGGACTCAGACTTCACGGTGCAAACCGTCGACGGTGAGTTGTTTAGTACGATCGAAATGGGTAGCCGTTGGTTGGGAACGTTCTCTGGTGGTGCCCGCTGGGCTGAGATGACCGAGACAGAAGGCGATACGCTGGAGGACGGTTATGGATTAATCGTCGGGGCCGAACTTCAATACATGTGGAGCGATTCGATTGCTCTTTACAGTATCGCTCGCCACAGCGTGTTGTTTGGTGACAGCGGTAACGACGATGACCTGGCAGTTAGCGCCACCGAATTACAAGTCGGTATTCAAGGTCAACTCGCCTTGAGGTGTGGCGGCATGGTATTCGGTCGCGCCGGTGTGGAAGCCCAGAACTGGAACGGCTATACCAACGATAATGGCGAGACATTCGGCTTATTTGGTACCGTGTTCGCTGTTGGCTACCAGCGATAGTTAAATCCGCACGCGAGCAGACTCAGCAGGCGAATTCATCGATCGAATTCGTCTGCGACTCTGTGCCATAGTGTTTCAGTGAGAGCCCTTGTGCTGGGGGCCGGAGAACTCTCACGGAGACACGAAGGCACAGAGTAGCAGACGAGGGGCCTGGTGCGAAAAAAGGGGTGAAACTCTTTCCGGCTTAATTTGCCCTGGTATTCCTAAAAGATCACATGCCCCCAAACGAGCTGACGAGGCGAACGCGATCTACCACGCATTAAACCGTGGTATTGCGCGGGCCGATCTCTTTCACAAGGAAGCCGACGACGAAGCCTTTGAGCGAATGTTGGCCGAGGGATTGGTGCGGTATTCCGTTCAGCTGCTCGCTTATCAGTTGTCGCCCAATCACTGGCAGTTGGTGTTGCGGCCTACGGAGGCTGGACGCATGAGCAAATTTCTGCGGTGGGTGCCTGCCACGCATACGATGCGCTACCACGCTCACGATCACACCTCCGGTGAACGAAATGTCTACCACTGGCGATTCAGGAGCTTTCCGGTCCAAGACGACGATCACTTCCATGTTGTCTGGCCGCGCGGCGGTTGGCGCAGAGCCTTTAGGCGAATTCAGCTGCGCATAAATCGGCTGAAGCCTCGACTCCAACGCTCATGCTCGCGCCATTCAGTCCTGCCCTCGGTTAATCGCAATACCGTTCAACGAAGGAGCCTCGGTCCGTCGAAAGCTTTAGCGGCGGGACGTCGTGGACGAGGTTACGAGTCCCAGCGATTTGGTCTGATGCAAATGGACTCGTAACCTCGTCCACCACGCTTCGTTGAACGGTATTGCGGTTAAGCGAGTAAATAGATCTCGTGAGCCGCACGTGTCGTTGCTCGCAGATCACAAATCAATTTCCTGGCGTAAGCAACTGCCGGGCGTTTGTTGTTACGGACCCTCCAGCTCTTTATGATGGTGCGACAATTCAGGCGGCCTATGTTAATTTGCTTCACTGAATCGGAGGGTGCGTCGGAGTGCACGCTCTGGCCGGTTCGATGATTCTTGCAGGCGGCGATCCTACCGTTTTACCTAAGAGGCCAAGGAGCTGATGAAAAACTTTCGCGTTGCTTCGGTTCAATTCAACCATCTGCCAGGCGACAAGGCGGGGAACCTCGCGATCATGCGTCCGTTTGTTGAAGCGGCGGCGGGGCAAGGTGCCGAACTGGTTTGTTTTCCCGAGTGCTGCGTGACCGGGTATTGGCATCTGCGCAAACTGTCGTCGCAACAGCTGGCCAAATTGGCCGAACCGGTTCCCGACGGGCCAACCACGCAAACGCTGCTCGCTTGGGCTGCCGAACATCAGATCACGATCGGAGCGGGACTGATCGAGGTCGACGCCGCGGGGGTGCTTTACAATTCGTACGTCGTCGCGACGCCCGCCGGCGAAGTGCATTGCCACCGTAAACTGCATTGCTTTATCAGCGAGTTCATGGAGTCGGGAGACACCTACACGCTGTTCGATCTCCCAAATGGTTGGCGCGTTGCGGTGCTGATCTGTTACGACAACAACATCCTTGAAAACGCGAGAGCTTGCGCGCTGGCGGGGGCTGAGGTGATCTTGGCACCTCACCAAACCGGAGGTTGCAATTCGGGAAGCCCGCAGGCGATGAGCGTGATCGATCGCCAAGTCTGGGATGCGCGAGAGACCGATCCCGAGGCGATCGGAGCCGAAATCACAGGCGACAAGGGACGCGGGTGGCTGATGCGATGGCTCCCCTCGCGAGCCCACGACAACGGCGTTTTCTATGTCTTCAGCAACGGCATCGGCCCGGACGACGACGAGGTCCGCACCGGGAACGCGATGATCCTGGATCCCTACGGCCGCGTGATCGTCGAAACGTGCAAGGCTGGCGACGACATGGTTGTCGCCGACCTCGATCCCACGCTTCGCGATCGCTGCACCGGCGTGCGTTGGATGCGCGCCCGCCGGCCCGATCTCTATAGGTCGCTAGCTCGCCGCCGCGGCGACGAACAGGATACCCGCGCCGTCCGCTTCGACCACCGATCGTAAGCCGCCGGCGATTCCCAACGTTTCCTATTTCCGAACGCTCAGCGCCGCGGTGGTCGCCAACCGCAGCGGCGTCGTTTCTTCGTAGGTGATAAACGCTTGCGGATTGATCCCATGGATCATCGACATCAGGGCGGGGACCATTTTCCGCGGGATGACACTCAGATTGACTTGCACGTCGCCATCGCGTCCGCGAGCGTCGACGGTCGTCACGTAATAGCCCGCGTCGCGCATCAGTTGCGACAGTTCGGGAGTCCCGGACGGAGTCACGATTCGGACCAACGCATCGCCGATCGCCAACCAGCTCTCCACGGTGCTCCCCAGCATCGTCCCGGCGGCGTATCCGCTGGCAAAGGCGATGAACTTGATCGGGCTGTCGAGATTCCCCAACACCAACGAAGCGGCGATCAGCCAGGTGAGTGCTTCAAAAAAGCCAAACATCCCGGCCAGCGCGCGGCGACCTCGAAACAACATCGAGATCCGCAAGGCTCCCAGGGAAACATCGACCAGGCGCAAAACAAAGATCAGTGCGGCACTGGCTAGCGGCACGCTGAAACTTTCGATCACTTCTTCTCCAATCTCGGATAGTCAAAAGGGTGGCGCAAGTTCCCCACAGGAATGTGCAGGAGGATTTGCAAACGGAAACGCAACAACAGGCGAAACGCAAGAGCAGACAGCAAGCAGAAAACAACCGCGACAGATCCTTCGGCGGACTGGCGACGGCATCACGTCGATCGACGTGTGTTAGAGAGCATTCAAACGCGAAAGTTCAACAATCGGAGCGGATCGCAACGCGGCCAGGTCAAACGACCGATGGCAGGATTGGATGCGCGAACAATTACTGTGGAAGCGTGTGAGCGGCGAAAGGTTCACGGCCCGGCGGGGGACTCCGAGAACCTCTTTGTGAAAATAGAGTGTTTTGATGTTTGATTTTTGTTGTTGTATCGACAGCCCCCGCCGGTCAGCAATGCCAAATCGTTGGGGATCGATCCGATTGCGAACAATTTCTGTTTGCAGTCGCCCCATCCGGCGAAGAGCCACCGAATTGAGACGCCCCATGCGGCGGAGACTCCGCTCGCGCGGGGCAAGTGCTGTCGCGGTCTGTCGATCAATCGGCGATGCAGAACAGATGTCGCTCGCCTCGGATGAACAGTTCGTTGTCGACCGGCGCGGGAGTCGCGTCGACGGTTTCGTTCATCGCGTTGGTCGCCACGATCTCCAGTTCCGGCGAATCCTTGATCACCACAATCCTGCCGCTGCGACCGCTCAGGAAGATGTACCCGCCGGCGGCGACGGGGGAGGCGTAGGTGCTGTTGATACCGTTGACACGCGAAGCGGCGAAGTGCGGCTGCCCGGTCTTGGCATCCAGGCAGGTCAACAACCCCGACCTCCCTTTGTAGAAGTACAGCCGCCCCGAAGTGAGCAGCGGTGAGGCGATATCGGGCGTGTCGCGGCCGAGCGACCAGACAACCTTTCCTGTCCCTTCGATATCCCCTTTACCGTCGGGGGTGAAGGCGCCGAGATACGCACCGCGAAAGCCGCTTGCGACGTAGACCATCCCGTCCCCCGCGACCGCCGACGCGCCGGGACGCATCGTTTGACCGCCGCATCGCCACAACTCCTCCCCCGTCTCCAGATCGTAGCTGCGGGCATATCCGTCGCCGTTCATGACCACTTGCATCTGACCGTCGTGTTGAACGACCAACGGAGTCGCCCAGCCGGTAGGTTCCTCGCGTGCAACTTTCCAGATCGTCTTCCCGGTCAACTTGTCCAACGCCATCAGCGCCGAAGGGCCTTCGTGATCCCAGGGGACGATGATTTTGTTCCCCGCCAGTACCGGAGAGCTCCCTTCGCCAAAGCCGTTGCGGGTGTTCATCTTGCCAAAGTCGTCCCGTTTCCAGACCAGTTGGCCGTCCAGGGTGTAGCAATAAAGTCCGCGCGATCCGAAGTGGGCGTAGACATGTTGCCCGTCGGTGCAGGGGGATGCCGATGCGAAGCCGTTGGTCGCGTGCGTTCCTTGGTGCGGACGGGCGGTGGCCGCTGTCTGTTGCCACAAAAGTTTGCCAGTGGCCCGATCAAAACACATCAACAGAAAGTCGAGCGTCTCGGCAGGAGCGTTCGCTGCGGGGGCGGCCGTGACGACAAAGACTTGGTTCTCCCAAACGACAGGCGATCCGGAGCCTTTGCCCGGGATCGCAACTTTCCATTTCACGTTCTCCGTGTCGCTCCACTGCGTCGGCGGCGATGCGTTGGCCGCTGCACCGTTGCCGCCAGGGCCGCGCCAATGTCCCCAGTTGTCTGCCTGGGAGGTGGAGATGGCAAAAGAGAAGCTGATGGCCGTGGCGAGGAGCATCAAACGCATGAACGTATCCTGAAAGGGAAGAATCGATAGGTTGATTTGCGAATTGGATTATAACCCCAACATTTCAGGATAGGGTCGCTCCATTTTGCCTGCCGCTGCGGACGGCTTGCGTCGGCAGAGGCACCACTGTACCGGAAGCTTCTGTTTTGAACGCACCACTCGCTGCGAGCCATTAGGTCGCCGCGGTGCCCGATGGGCCGTGGAAGACGCACAACACGACAGCGGGCCGCTTGTAGGAATTGATGATCCGATGCGGAACGCTGCTGTCGAAGTAGATCGCATCCCCCTGGCGAAGCAATTCGCTCTGGTCGTCGAATTCGAACTCGATCGTCCCCTGCTGAACCATCAGGAACTCTTCCCCTTCATGGGCCAATGGTTGTTCGCGAGCCACGCCTGGCGGGATCGTCAGCAGAAAAGGATCCATCGCCCGGTTGGGCCGCTTGTGAGCCAAGGCTTCGTAGACCGTGGTGTTCTCGCGACTGCGGTCGCGTTCGACCACCTTGCGTTCGTTGGCGCGGACGACTACCAACGCCGGTTTGTTGTCCAGACCGGCGACCAGGTCCGCCGTCGATACCCCTAGCGCTTCGGCGATCTTCGCCAAAGCTGGCAGCGACGGTGTGATCCGAAAATTCTCGACTTTGGAAAGCCAGCCAGGCGTCAAGCCGGCGCGCGACGCGACTTCGTCGAGCGTCAGCCGACGGTCGAGACGGAAGGCGCGGATTCGTTGGGCGAGTTCGACAAGATTCATGGCGGGATGATACGCGAATCCCACCGCAATGACTACGGTCGGCAACCACCGCGCAGCAACTCGACTCTCCGTCACCGATCGTTCCCGACACCGCACCCAAACTTTCATTCGCGCAAGCGGATATTGCGTGGGCTGGGGGAATCCCTTTCAAAACACAACGAATTGGTTCTCTGAAGCTCCACGTTCCCGGGTGTGATTTCCAAACGCCGAGTCGCCATCGATCGTTCAACAGCCGAGTCGCCTCACACCGCCTCATCCCAGAATTCTTGCAATCTTCATCAACCAGAAGAGCGGGCTGCGGAAGAGCACGTTACAACCTAACGACACGCCCCAGTGCGACGTTTGTGTCCGGTTTGTTCACGCCGCGCCCGATCGCATTGAGCCAGGAAATTGGACGGTTGGATCAGGCAAGTTGCATCCCTGCCTTGCCACGAGGGCGGAGCCCCGTCCCCTTGAATCGCGGAGGAGGAAACTCGCCTCCGGGGCGATGTCGCGTCCGTTGAGGGGGCAACGGATGGCGGAAGATGTGAACGACCGGGCTCTCACGTAGTTGACTGAGAGTCACGTTTTGTGCATCGTGGCAAAACGGAAAGCGTTTGATTGCCGCTTGGTGCATCACAACGAAGCCCTTGATTGCGTCGAGCCGAGTGATGGTTCAGCAACGCGTTGCCACCGGCGCAGTCGAGCGAACGAACGCTTTCCCGCGACAACCCACCCGTGAAAGATTCACGGCCCGCAAGCTACCCGTTGGAACACCGATGACTATTCAGAACGATTCTGTTTTTTTGAATCCGGGGGATCTCGCCCAAGTGGCTCAGATCGTCCACCGCCTGGCTGCCCAACGGATCATGATGGTTGTCGATCGGGCGGCCTATGATGCGAGTGGCGCCGCGGCGGTGTTGCAGCCGATTCTGGAGACGCTCGACGTTTCTTGGTTTTGCGATTTTGAGTTGAATCCAAAACTTGCCGACGTCCAACGCGGCGTCGATCAGGCGCGAGCGTTCGCTCCCGATTTGGTGATCGCGTTGGGAGGGGGAACGGCGATCGATCTGGGGAAATTGATCAGTTCGCTTTCCCATCAAGACGCGTCACCTCGCGAGATCGTGACCGGGCAGGCGTCGATCGGACGTGCCGGGACGCCGCTGCTGGCCATTCCGACCACCTCGGGGACCGGCAGCGAAGCGACTCATTTTGCGGTCGCCTACGTCGGGCACGATAAATATTCGATCGCGGATGATTCGCTGCTGCCGCGCTACACGATCGTCGATGCTCAGCTGACCTACAGCCTGCCGGCGACAATTACCGCAGCGACGGGGCTGGATGCGTTTTGCCAAGCGATCGAATCGATCTGGGCGGTGGGGTCGACCGACGAATCGATTGGTTACGCCGTTGCCGCTGGGCGCTTCGCGTTGCAACACCTTGTCGCCGCGACACACGATCCGACGCCGGCAGATCGATTGGGGATGTGTCGCGCCGCGCATCTGGCGGGACGCGCGATCAACATCAGCAAGACGACTGCTTCGCACGCCCTTTCGTATCCGTTGACCTCGCTGCACGAAATTCCGCATGGGATCGCCGTCGCGATGACGCTCAGCCCAATGCTGGCCTATAACGCTCAGGTCTCCGATTCCGATTGCACCGACCCGCGTGGTGCCGAAGCGGTCCGACGACGAATCGCGATCATCGTCGAACTGCTGGAAGCTGCCGATGTCGCCGACGCTTGCCAGCGAATCGAAGCTTTTTTTGCGGAACTCGGCTGCCCTTCGTCCCTTGCCGAAGCTGGCATCTGCGACGACCAAGCGCTGCGACAGATCGTCGACAGCGTCAATACGCAACGGCTGTCCAATAATCCGCGCAGCGCAAGCCCCGAAACCTTGCTGCAGTTGCTCAAAGGCAACCTCGCGGAAAACGAAGCCTAAAAAACTCTGCAACCTCCAACCCTCATCCGCAACGGAACTCTCATGAACAACGAAACGGCAAATCCGATTCGCCTGGTCGTCTTCGACTGGGCCGGCACCACCATCGACTTCGGCTCCCAAGCCCCTGCGGCCGCCTTCACCAGCGTCTTCGCCGCCCGCGGAATCGAAGTCAGCGGCGATGAATCGCGCGCTCCGATGGGGCTGAATAAACGGGAGCATCTGATCGCGATGCTGCGTCAGCCGGAGATCGCCCAGCGATGGCGAGATGTCTATCAAAGGGATTGGACCGACGACGATATCGATGCGATGTATCACGAGTTTGTGCCGTTGCAATTGAAGGCGATCGAGCAGTTCGCCCAATTAGTGCCTCAGCTGACCGAGACGGTGCAACAATTGCGCGACCGCAACCTGCAGATCGCGGGAACGACAGGCTACTTCCGCGCGGCGGCCGAAGCGGTCGCCGATCGCGCCGCGGCGGCTGGTTTTGTCCCCGACACCAACATCTGCGCCGATGACGTTCCCCAGGGCCGCCCCGCTCCTTGGATGATCTATCGCGCGATGGAACGCTTGGGCGTCTATCCGCCATCCGCCGTTGTCAAAGTGGGCGATACGGTCGCCGACATTCAGTCCGGCCTGTCCGCCGGTTGCTGGTCGATCGGAGTCTGCGACAGCAGCAGTCTGACCGGTCTATCGGTCGAGCAATTTGCAGCACTGACCGAAGAGCAACGCCAGGACCGGCTGGCCCAAACCGCCGCGGCGTTTCGAGCTGCCGGTAGCCATGCGGTGATCGATTCGATCGCCGACCTGCCCGCGTTGATCGATACGATCAACGAGCGCTCGTTGGAGTATCCGCAAGTCATCGATCCCGTCGCTGCCACGCTCTGATCGTCACACGCCGGTCCCATCCAACCCCTTCAATCACACGAGAGCCCGCCCGATGTCTGCTCCCAATCGTCCCGCACCCGTTGCTACGCCAACCAACAGCTTTACGCGTTTTGGGTTTGCGAGAAGTTGGCGGATCGCGCTGTGGTGCGTTCTGATCGTCGCAATCCAACTGCCAGCCAGTGCCAACGATGTCGTGGGGCCTGTCGTCGGTGCGGTGGAAGCGACGACGGCTCATCTTTTGTATCGCCCCGCGGCAGCGGAAAAGCAGATGCGGCTGACGCTCCTTTCCGAAACGGGCGACGTGATCAAGACGGTCGATGCGAGCAGCGAACAGGCGAACGACTACGTCGCCAAGTTTGCCGTGGCGGGACTGCAGCCCGGTACAACGTATCGCTATAAGATTGAAGAGCTGACGGAAAAGTCGAATCGCCAGGCGAAACCAATCGCGTTGGTGGAGGCCGACGCAAAACATGCGTTCACGACCGCCACGCCGGCACGCGACGACAACCGCGTGAGTGTCGGATTTGTCTCGTGCGTCGATATCGAACCCAACGGGATGTGGGCCGACATGCGGAAACTGGGGATCGATACGCTCTGCCTGATGGGCGACACGCCCTACATCGATACCGCCGATCTCAAGGTCGTCCGCGACCGACATCGCAAGTTCATGCAGATGGAAGATCTGGGCGCGCTTGCTCGAACGACCCCGGTCGTCGGCACTTGGGACGATCACGACTTTGGCAAGAACAACGGAAACGGATTGAACATGCAAACGGGAAAGCCGGCCACGCGCCGCGGCTTTGTCGAATACCGTGCTCACTCGCAATACGGCAACGGCAGCGAAGGGGTTTATCACAAGGTCGACCTCGGAATGATCGAGGTCTTCTTCTTGGACCCGCGTTATTTTTCGCAGACCGAACCGTCGCCAGTCGATCCGAGCCAACCGACTTGTTTTGGCAAACAGCAGTGGGAATGGCTGTTGGAAGGCCTGCGGCAATCGAAGGCGCCGTTCAAGGTGCTGGCGATGGGAGCGATCTGGCAGGACAAGAAGAACCGCGAAACCGACGACATGTTCACCTATTGGTACGAACGCGACGCGCTGTTGGATTTTGTCAAACAGCAGAAGATTGGGGGCGTCGTGTTGTTGGGAGGGGACATTCACGTCGCGCGACATCTACGGCATCCGCAACGCGTCGGTTACGACCTGCACGACTTTGTGATCTCACCTGGGCACACCCGCGTGATCACGGAACTGGATGTCTATCACCCGTCGCTGGAATGGTCGCTTGTCGAAGGCTGGCAGTTCCTGACTCTGACCGCTTTGGGAAAGGGAGCCGATCGCAAGCTGGTAGCTCAGTTTCGCCAGCCCGACGGAATCGTGAACCGCGAGGTTGTCATCGATCTCGAATCGGCAACGCCAATCCCAACCAAAGTTAATGCCGACACGGATTCGCTGTCGCGTGAACTGCGAGCGTATTGGAGCTTCGACGACGACCTCGCCAATGCGTCGGTCTTGGGGGATCGAATCGATGCGTCGGCGAAAAACGGAGCTGCCGTCGTCGCGGATGCTGGAATCCGCGGCGGTGCGGTTCAACTGAAGCGTTCGCAGCAACAGTTCCTCAACGTCTCTCGCAGCTTCCTCGACGAGACCTCCACCGCTCACACCGTCTCGGCTTGGTTCCGATCCGACAGCCTGCCGGCTCACGGTTCTTCGGAGCGTCAGTTTCTGTTGGAGAGCACCGCCGAAGGGTCTCCCGACGGCCAGCGCGCCTGGCACTTGTCGCTCGGTTTGCGGACTGGCGAGAAGCCCGATCAGGTCAACTTGCAAATCCACACTGTGACGTTGCAGCCGGCAGCGAACCCCGAAGCCGCTCCGCAAGCGATCGCTCAAGGGCCGTTTAACGCGATGCTCGACCGCGACCAACTGAAAGGCCAATGGAATCATGTCGCTTTGACGTTTGATGCCCAACGGATGCAGATGTTCGTCAACGGCCAAAAGGTGATCGATCAACCGCTCCCCATCCCCGGACCGGCTGCCGAATTCGGCGGCTTGATCCTCGGCGGGCATCGCGCGGGCGTGGGCCGCAATTTCGATGGCGCGATCGACGAGGTGGCGATCTGGCAACGGGTTCTCTCAGCGGCGGAACTGCAATCGCTGTACGGGAACGGCAAACCCGCCAAGATCGGCCAATAGCAGGCGTTGCGGAAAACGCAGCAGGTTGCCGCGCCACGGCACAGATTCCCCAGGGTGGAAGGGAAGGCCATTTGGGTGGAATCCGAACGCGGCGCTTGCCAGGATGTCAGACAGCAAATAGCATGTGGTTTGAAGGAATGGAAACGCCAGGATCTCTTGGTCCGATCCGACGACGCAGACGTTCAGCGAATGGCATGTGGTTTGACCCAATGGAAAACGCCCTTGCAAGGCTTCAGATTTCGATCGAGATCGCCCATGAAAAACCGCTTGCCTTCCACTTCTTTGCCTACCCCTCGTGATGGTTCTGCGGCTTTCGCCCAGGATCGAATTCCCGCCTCTCGCTTAGCCTCTCGCCCGTACGCGTTTTCTAACAGCGACCGCATCCCATCCGCCTTTGCATGCGGTCGTCGGTTGCCTTGAAATATCGAAGCGAGTTGCGCCGGCTTGCACATCCTTTGGAGAAAGAAACGATGAGACGAATAGGTCCGATGGCCTTCGCAACCCTTGTCATGCTGTCGCTGACAATTGGAATCCAGTCAGCCCAATCGACCGCCAACGCGGCGGCTCCCGAAGGCTTTACGCCTCTGTTCAACGGCACCGATCTGTCGGGCTGGAAGGGTTTGGTTGGAAACCCCAAGACGCGGGCGGCGATGAGTGCCGACGAGCTGGCCGCCGCTCAAAAGGAAGCCGACCAGGTGATGCGCGACCACTGGTCGGTCGAAGATGGCACGCTGAAGTTCGACGGCAAGGGGAAGAGCCTTTGCACCGACAAGGACTACGGCGATTTCGAAATGTACGTCGACTGGAAAATTTTGGAGGGAGGCGACAGCGGGATCTATCTGCGTGGCAGCCCCCAGATCCAGATCTGGGACACCGAGTTTGAGAACTATTTCCGCCACGGTGCCGAAAACGGTTCGGGTGCGTTGTGGAACAACCAAAAGAACCCACGCTTCCCGCTAGCCAAAGCGGACAAGCCGGTTGGCCAATGGAACAAGTTCTACATCCGCATGGTTGGCGAACGCGTGACCGTCAAGCTGAACGGCACGCTGGTTTTCGACGACGTCGTGATGGAAAACATCTGGGACCGCGGCCTGCCGATCTACCCTCGCGGCCAGATCGAATTGCAGAACCATGGCAACACGCTCTACTTCCGCGACATCTCGATCCGCGAGATCCCCACCGAAGAAGCTAACGAGATCTTGGCAGCTCGCGAGCCATCCGACTTTTTCACGCCGATCTTTAATGGCAAAGACCTGACCGGATGGAAAGGTGCGTTGGATGAGCACGAAGTTGTCGACGGCGCGATCGTCTGCAAGCCGGGCAAAGCGGGAACGATCTTCACCGAAAAAGAGTACTCCGATTTCGTCGCCCAATTCGAATTCAAACTGCCACCGGGCGGAAACCATGGCCTGACCTTGCGTTATCCCGGCAGCGGGGCGCCGCACTTGGACGGCTTGGAACTGCAGATCCTCGATAATGAAGATCCTAAATACGCCAAGCTCGATCCGCGACAATACCATGGTTCGGTCTACGGTCTGGCCGCCGCACACCGCGGTTATCTGCGTCCAACCGGCGAATGGAACTTTCAAAAAGTGACGATGGTTGGTTCGAATGTTAAAGTCGAACTCAACGGAACGACGATCCTGGAAACCGACCTGTCGACGATCAAAGAATCGAAAGATGGCGCAGTGCCTCCGGGAGCCAAGCGCAAGAGCGGCCATTTTGGTCTGTGTGGCCACAACGATCCGGTTGCGATTCGCAACTTGCAGATCCGCGAACTGCCAGGCGAGCCCGCGACGCCGCCGAGCCGCGATGTTGCGATCAGCCCAACCGATGGCCCGATCAAACTGTTCAACGGCCGCAACCTGGAAGGCTTTTACACCTGGATCCGCGACACCGCCTACGCCGATCCTCGCAAGATCTTCACCGTCAAGGATGGCATGATCCACATTACCGGCGATGGCTGGGGTGGACTGATCACCAACCAGATGTATCGCGATTACCACCTGATCATCGAATTCAAGTGGGGCGAGCGAACCTGGAGCACTCGTGAGGATCGGGCGCGCGACGGCGGCGTTCTGCTGCACTGCTGGGGTCCCGATGGCGGCTATGCCAAAACCTGGATGGCATCGATCGAAGCTCAGATCATCGAAGGGGGCGTCGGCGATATCTTGGTTCTCACGGGAACCGATCCCGAGACCGGACAGGTCCTGCCGACTTCGTTGAGCGCAGAGATCACCAAGGATCGCGACGGCGAGAAGATCTGGAAGAAGGGGGGCGAGATGACTTCGCTTTCCCGCGGCCGCGTCAACTGGCTCAAACGTGATGTCGATTGGGCCGACAAGATCGACTTCCGCGGCAAAGACGATGTCGAAAGTCCCTTCGGTGAATGGACACGGATGGAAGTCATCGCCGACGGAGATCACTTGATCTACAAAGTCAACGGCGTGGTTATCAACGAAGCCTTCGACGCTTCGCCAAGCTTCGGCAAGCTGCTGTTGCAAACCGAGTTGGCCGAGATGTTTGTCCGCCGCTACGAACTGTGGCCACTGGGCAAAGCTCCCAACGACGAGCTGAAGCAATAGTCAAAACGTTGGTCGTTCATTCCGCCGGACCGGTCGCAGCCTAAGCGGCGGCTGGCCGAGCGGTAAACGTCAACGGACGAGAATTCGAAACGACGCGCTGCGATCCGCAACGCGTCGTTTTTTCGTGCGCACCTTGAGATTCGTTTAAACGCGTCGCCAGCAGGCCCGCGAATCGAGCTGCACCGTTAGGCCGCAAGGTCCAGGCGATCACGCACGCGATTCCATACGCCAACGGCGTTGTGCCACCGGCTGCCGTTTGCGGCGCCTGCGACGTTGTGCTGCCTACTACTGTCTAAAACGCTTGCAGCGTTGTTATGCGATCACTTCTTTGACGACTCGGGCTGGCCGATGAGCGGTGACGATCTGTTGTTGGTTGCGGTGGGGGAAGACGACTTGTTCGTGATCGAGCCCAAACAGATGCATCACGGTCGCTTGGAAGTCGTTGGGGGTGACGACGTTTTCGACGGCGCGGTGGCCAAACTCATCGGTCTTGCCAAACGTCATCCCGCCGCGGACACCGCCACCGGCCATCCAGATGCTGAAGCCCTGGCCGTTGTGATCGCGGCCCGCCTTATCGGCGGCCCCTTGCCCCTGCGTCACGGGCAGCCGACCGATCTCGCCTCCCCAGTGGACCAGAGTGCTGTCGAGCATTCCGCGTTGGCGAAGGTCGGCGACCAGTGCGGCGGTCGGTTGATCGGTCTTTTCGCAGATCGATGTCAGGCCTCCCTTGAGGTTGCTGTGATTGTCCCAAGGCTGGCCGCTGTGGAACAGCTGCACAAACCGGACGCCTCGTTCAACAAGCCGCCGAGCCAACAAACACCGCGTGCCGTATTCGCGCGTCTTGGGATTGTCCAAGCCGTACATTGTGTGCGTCGCGGCGGTCTCTTGCGAGATGTCCAACGCTTCGGTCGCGGCGGTTTGCATTCGGGCTGCGAGTTCGTAGCTGGCGATCCGGGCTTCGAGATCCGATTCGCCCGGATGCGAGTCCAGATGCTGGCGATTCAGTTCCTGCAAGAAGTCGAGGTTCTGACGCTGGTAGTCTCCCGCCAGATGCGACGGCGGCTGCAGGTTCAGGATCCGTGGCTCCTTCGGCCGCAGGACCGTTCCCTGGAACATCGACGGCATAAATCCGTTGCTCCAGTTCGTTGCCCCATCGACGGGATGGCCGCCAGGATCGGCAAGGACCATGAACGCGGGAAGGTCTTGCGTTTCGGAGCCCAAGGCGTAGGTCAGCCACGAACCAAACGTCGGCCGCCCCAATACCGCGGGGATGCCGCCGTGGAAGTAGCGGATCGAAACCTCGTGCCCATTGGCACCGGTATGCATGCTGCGGATCAAGCACAGTTCATCGGCCACGCCCGCGGTGTGCGGCAGCAGTTCGGACAGCTCCATCCCACATTCGCCGTGCGCCGCAAACTTGAACGGAGTGCCGAGCAGCTTTTTACTGGCGTCGTTGACAAACGAAAAATGGATGTCGCCCGAGTATTCGGTGCCGTCGTATTTCGTCAGCTCCGGCTTGGGATCGGTCAGATCCATGTGCGACGGGCCGCCGTGTTGGAACAGCGAGATCATCGCCCGAGCCCGCGGCTGGAAGTGTGTCTGCCGCGGCTGCAGATCGTTGTGCGGCGTCAGCTTCAGCACCGGAGGCTTGGCTGTGGCAGTCTCCTGAGCCAGCATCCACTGCAGCGCCAGCGAACCGACGCCCATGCCGGTGCTCTGCAAAAATTGCCGTCGTGTGTTGGGAAGCATGTTCATGCGAAGCTCGCGATTATTCGATGTACAGGAATTCGTTGGAATTGATCAGCATCTGGCAGATGTTGATTAACACCTGGCGTCCCGGTGTTTGATCTTGCGGTGTGCCTTGAGGGTCGGCGAACAGCTGCGTCAGTTGGCGGTTGGCAAACTGCAACGCGGTTTGCATCTCGGAATCGGTTGGCGAACGCGACAACACGATTTGCCAAGCGGCTGCGATCTGATCCGGCAGCGGCGCGAGGTCCTCCGGTTGGGAGGGCCCGCGGAAATCGGCGACCGAATCGTAAAGATGAGGTTTGCCGCCGGTGGGCGTGAAGTCGAGCTTCACTTGCCAGCTGAAGGAGTCGGCGTTTTCGTTGGCCAAGCAATCGGTGACGATGTCGATCGTTTCGCCGCTGGCGACAGCAAAGGGCGCGACGTCGGTAGCGGTTGAATTGTGAAGCGCGTTCCAGCTGCCTCGCAGGCCGCCAGCCGAAAGGATCCGGCCGCGAACGCCATCGCCGTTTTCACTGCCGTGTTGCAGCGAACCGGAAATGCTCAACTGGCCGTCGGTCGGAGCGGTCCAACGCCGGATGGCGGGATGTTTTGGATTGCCGGGATGGCCGCCGGTTTTAGTCAGAAAGACCCAACCGAAACCAGGGGCTGGCACTTTGGGGCCTCCCTGCCAATGCGTCCCCGTGAAGTTCGGCAGCGCTTCGAAACGGGCCAGCATGCCAGTCGCTTCGTCGACTTCTCCCGTGCCGTACGTCCAGATCGGTTTGGGGATCGCCGGCATCCACGAACGGTCGTCCGCTTCGCTGGCCGCGGTGGCGGATTCCGCTGCCGCGGTCCGGTTGGTTTGTTCGGCGGCGACGGCGCGCTCGGCGACCAACGCGGCTTGTTCGAGGATGAAGTCGCCGTTGAGCATCATCAGCGACTGGGGAGCGACGGTCGAGACCGAGCGGACGTCGCAGTTGACGCTCATCACCGGAGCGTCGAAGGTCTGCAACATGCCGACCGGTTGGCTGCGTCGCGCCCGGACGTAGATGCTGCGCCGCGGTCGCTTGGCATCGACGCGAACCTGCCCGGTTTCATCTTCGGCGATATCGACGGGAGGCCCAAACCGATCGACGTCCAGATTGCCGGAGACCGACAGGATCGAATCGCGAAGGATCTCCGCGTCGACGCGTTGCAGCGACTTTCGCCAATAATAATGGTTATCGCCATCGATCGCCTGACGCGTCGGTTCGCGATACGACGCCTGACGCCATGCTGTCGACTTCAGGATCTGACGATGCAGGTGCTTCAGACTCCAGCCATGTTCGACAAAATCGTTTGCCAACCAATCGAGCAATTCCGGATGCGTCGGTTCTCCACCCAAGCGACCAAAGTCCCCCGGCGTCGACACGATACCGCGACCGAAGTGATGCATCCAAATCCGATTCACGATCGCTCGCGGTGTCAGCGGATTGCTATTCGCATCGGTCAACCAGCGGGCAAAGGCTAGCCGTCGGCCGGTCGTTGGCAGTTCGGGATCGTTGCTGGGGAACTGGGCCACAGCGCCTTCGGGAGCGACGACGGTCAGCCCCGCCGGCAAGACTTCCTGCTTCGGTTGGTTGAAGTCGCCGCGGTGAAACAACTGGGTGACCGGCGCGTGGTTGGGAGCTTCGACCAACGCGTGGATGAACTCTTCGACCGGCTTCTTCGCTCGCATCTCGGCGATCCGTTTGTCGAATTCCTTCAGCTCTTCGGCCGCTTTGGGACGGTACTGGTACAGCACGCCCGCGGTGATGTTGACGGCGGGGTTGGCTGCCAGCAGCTTATTCTGCTCTTCGGTTCGTTTGTCCTTGGCCGTGTTGTAGGCCTCGCGAAGCTGTGAACGCTGGGGCTCTTCGAATTTCAGGAGCTCTTCTTCGAAGACCTCCTGAATAAACGCGGTCTGTTTCTCCGCTCGCTCCTTCGCGACCAGCTTCACCTCCTCTTCAATCGTCGCTGCGGCAGCCCGATCGGCGGCGGTGTAAAGCGAGACCAAACGGCCGGCCGGAGCTTTCCAAGCTTTCCAGTCCAGGGCCGGTTCGAAGACCGATCGGATTGCAAAATAATCGACGTGCGAGATCGGATCGTAACGGTGGTCGTGGCACTGGGCGCAGTGCACGCTGGAACCCAACAGCGTGCTGCAGACGATCTGCATCGTGTCAGCGATCGTCTTATTGCGAGCTTCGGGGCTGTTGTCGCCGCTGCCGGTTCCATCGGCTGCCATCCGCAGGAAACCGGTTGCGGTCAGCAGCTCGATCTGCTCCGCAGTCCAATCGCCGTCGGCAGGGCCGGCCAGTTCATCGCCAGCGATCTGTTCGGTGATAAAGCGGTCAAACGGTTTGTCGGCGCTGAACGACCGGATCACGTAGTCGCGATACCGCCACGCCCAATCGCGGCTGCTGTCGGCCACGGTGTAGCCGTCGCTGTCGGCATAGCCCGCTGCGTCCAACCAATGCCGGGCCCAGCGTTCGCCATAATGCGGCGAACGTAGCAGTTCTTCGACGAGCTGTTCGTACCAATCGGGATCGGAATGCTGCATCCATTGGGCGACTTGTTCCGCGGTCGGCGGAAGGCCAATCAAGTCGTTGAACAGACGCTGGATCGAGGTGAAGCGATCGGCGTCGGGCGAAAAGCTTAAGCCTTCGGGCATAGCAGCGGCCAGCAGCGCATCGATCGGCGTGCGGATCGTCCCTCGCGCTTCGGGAAGCGGCGTTTGCGGCGGCGCGATCGGTTGGTAGGCCCAGTAGTTGCGTTCCTCTTCGGTGATCGGAATCCCCGGCCCAATCTGTTCCGGTTCGGGACGCAGCGTCGCGGCGCCGCTGGCGATCCATTTTTCCAGGATCGCTATTTTGTCGTCCGAGACGCGCGCTTCCCCCGGTGGCATGTCGCCGTCGCGAACGCGCGTCAGCAGCAAACTCTCTTCTGGATCGCCCGGCACGAGCGCCGTTCCCGAATCGCCTCCCGATTTGATGAACCGAACCAGCCGCAGATCGAGCCCACCTTCCAGCTCTTCAGTCGCGCCGTGGCAATCGAAACAATACTCGCGCAGGATCGGCCGGATCTGCGTTTCGAAAAACGATGGCTCTTCACCCGCCGCCACGCCGGAACTCAGCAGCGTCAGCATCAGGAAAGCGGCGGCAACACGATCACAGCGAAACGGAACCCAACATGCAAACATGTCTTTTGTGCCGAAGGGGAATGGGGGGATTTGGGGGGAGGGCTGGCTCTTAAAAGAACCAGATCGATTGATTATGATCCTCGCTGAGGCATATATCAACGCCGTATCGAGCGTTGATATCAAATCCCACGCCGCTGCGAAACGGTTATTCCGCTGGAATCACCGGCAAAATAATCCGGCTAGGTCGCGTTGCGTCGTGGTGGATCGTTTGCGTCGCCACGACGGTTCGGCGATGACGGTTCAACGGTTCCCCGGTGTTGGGGTTCACGTCGAAGCGAGGGAAGTTCGAACTGGAGATGTCGACGCGAATCCGATGTCCCTTTTTGAAGACGTTCGACGTCGGATACATCTTGATCGTGAATTCGTACGTCTCGCCCGGTGTCATCAAGACTTCCTTCTTCAGCGACTCGCGGAACCTTGCTCGCACGATCCCGTCGGCGATGTTCAGATCAAACCCGCCCGGCCAATCGGCCGAAGGCGGATAGACATCGATCAGCTTGGCGGTGAAGTCGGTGTCGACGGCGGAGCTGGATGCGAACAAGCGAACTTCCAATTCGCCGGTGACTTCCAAGTCTTCGGTCAGCGGTTCGGTTTGGAAGACCAAAACATCGCTGCGAGCCGACAGCGGGATCGGATTTTTGAAGTTCCAGATGTGGCTGCCTCCCTTTTGATCCCAAGCCCCTTGGACCATGATGTCGTTGGCCGACGAGATGTTCCCGCCGATGTTGGGGACGGGATTCTTGGGGTCGAAATCGTATTGCGTGACCGCCTCTTCGTCCGCTGGCTTTTCCGTCGCCAAGCCGCCATCGGGTTGCAGATAAAAGTCGGTGTACTGTGTCCGTTCCAACGGCCAATCCAATTCGCTTCGCCAGTAGCCACCGTGCTGTAAGCGTCCCTTTTCGTCTTTGCCGCCATCGCCGGTTCCCATCACGAAGATCCGCACGGGAGTCTTGAACGGATCGGCTTTGCCGACGGAGTTGTCGATTCCTTTGAGCCAGTGGTCGTACCACTCGCGTCGCCACGCCCATTGATCCGCGATCGCGGCCTGCTTGCCAAACGAAACCTGCCCGTGAGCGTAACCGGATTGTTGACCGTGAATCCACGGCCCCATGATCATATAGACCGGGCCCTTGATCTCCGGTCGCAGCGCCATGAAAGTGGCGGTGTTGTTGCCGCCCCAAGAGTCATACCAACCGGAGACCAGATAGACGGGGATGTCTTTGTATTTGTGGGGCGCATCGACGATATTGTTTTGTTCCCAGAATTCGTCGTTCGGCCCATTCTCCATCGCCGAGATCAACCAGTCTTCGTATTCGGGGGCCAGACGCAGTGGCGTCATCCCGCGACGTGTCGGCAATTCTTGAAGATAGGCGTGGCGTTGATCCGCCATCTCTTTTAAGACCTCTTTGGTGCCAGGATCCTGGCCGGCGCGGCTGCCGTTGCTCGCGTTCAAGAAGATCCAGTTCCAGAAACGCAACTCAAAAGCCCCCGCGTTACGAAGACTCTGCCGCCCCATGTTCGCCATCGCATCGACAGGGATCACCGTCTTCAGTTCCGGAGCGCCGGCCAACGCCATCGCGTGTTGGGTGCCGCCGAAATAGGAGGTCCCGATCATTCCGATCTGCCCGTCGCTCCAAGGTTGCTTGCCGATCCAGGCGGCGCAGTCGACGCCGTCGGGGCCATCATCGGTCAACATGTGCCAGACCCCTTCGGATGCGTAGCGTCCGCGAGTGTCTTGCGCGACGTAAACGTAACCGTGCGTTGCGTAATAAGCACCGCGCGACTTGGCTCCGTTTTTATTGTACGGCAGGCGCGACAGAATCACCGGCAGCCGCTCCTCCGACGGTTTGCCATCGACCATCGGTCGATAGATGTCGGTCGCCAGACGAACGCCATCGCGCATCGGGACCATCACGTCCTTTTCCACGTGATAATCTTCGGCTGCGGCGACGAGACCGCTGGTAACCAGCAGCGCGATGATGGGGATTTGAAACATGAAACGACGAGTGCATGCGAGCATGAGGGATCTCCTGAGAAGTAGCTCTTGGTGAGTCTGTTCGAGGTGGGAGGGGATCGGGCGGGAAAGGCAAGGTTGTTGCAAGTGGATCGCCTTTCGCGCCGCGAAAGTGCGAGACCGGCAAACGCTCTTTCGCGGAGCGAAAGGCGACCTATTCTAACCGCCGAGTCGCGGGAGGGGAGCGTGGCCGTAATTTGCCGGCTGGTAGGCGATCTCCAGTTCGGGAGTCATCCGTTTGGTTTGCCCTTCGGACAGCGAGGTGAGGGCGCGATCCAAGATCCCGCTGGTCAGCAGCGTCCGCTCGACGGGATAGGTCGGCCGGCCGGTGTGGATCATCGTTTCGATCCCTTTGAGTAACCAGGCAAAGTGCGGGTGGCGCGGCTCCGTCCGCTCGTCGAACCGCGTCGCCAACGGCTCCGTTTTGCCGGCGACTTGTAACGCAACCGACGTCCCGCGAGCGAAGGTTGGCAGCATAAAGACAGCTCCCAACAAACCGTCGGCATATTGGAACAGGAACAGCGTGGCATCGTCGCTCTGCCGCACATCGCCGTCGCGATGATCGATCGCGGCCAACGCGGCATCAAATAGATCCTGCCGCACCAAGCCATCGTCCAGCGTCTGCCAGACCGCATCGCCTTGCAGGCATTGCACCCAGCGAACGCCCTGCTCGGCGCCGGGTCGCTGTTCGACGTGGCACTGGAAAAATTCCAACGCGTGGCTGCCGTAGATATCGAGACCGGAGTAGCCGATGCCCACCGCGGCTTCGATGGGGCTGCCCACCGGGACGGAGATCTCGGGCGTGCGGTAGCCGACCGCCATCGAAGAACCCGCCATAAAAGGAATGTTCAGTTCGACGGCGCGGTCGTACATCCATTTCGCGTCTTTCCAGACCGGCCCGAGATGCTTGTCGTTGAAGACCGGGACGACCCGATCGTATTTCACAAACGTGTCGGTGATCTCTTTGAAAAAGCGCCGGCGCGGATAAAGATGCTGCTGTTTGTCGTTCCACGGATAATCGCCGTGCTCCCCGATGCTGATCACGCCGTCGACCGGGATCGTGTTGCCGCCGACGGTGACAGCTTCTTCGATCGTTTCGAAAATCGGAAAGCCATATTTTTGAGAGAGCCCGCGAGCCATGTCCCTATCGGTGAACTGGTCGACGTACATCGATGCGAGCGTCAAACGGGGCCCCGGTCCGCCATTCTGTTTCCAACCTTCCAGAATCTTGCCGATCAGAACGTCGGCGTGCAAACCGTGTTCGTACGCGGTGAGGACCGCCGCGACCGATTTTGTTTTTACCGCGGGCGTCTCGGCGGTGGCGACGTTCAACCACGGGCTACTGGCGGCTGCGATCGCCGTGCTGACTAAGAAGGCTCGACGCGTGGGCTTTGATGGAGATGGCATTATTCCACTCGTTGATTTCTGAGGCGGGGATTACTTTAACGAAATCAGGTAGGACAACAGGTCGGCGACCTGTTGAGAGGTGAGGTCGCGGACCAACAGTTCGGGCATTAGCGACTTCCGCTGCGGAACCAGTTGTTCGATATCATCGGCAGCGACGACAACAACGGTACCGGTCGCTTCGCGAAGCGTTACCTGGTTGTCATCCTTGCCGACCAGCAGGCCACTTAAGACGCGGCCATCGATCGTTTCCAACAGATAGGTCAGGTAGGGGGCGTCGATTCGCTTGGAGGGTTCGAGGATGCTTTCGAGCAATTCGGCGGCGGAGAGTTTTTTGCCGATCGCTGTCAGGTCGGGGCCTACCGCCGTTCCGGCCTCTCCGATTCGGTGGCAGTTCTTGCACGATACGCCCGCGGTTTCGAAGAAGACCAATCGGCCGCGATCTGCATCGCCCGAGAGGGCAAGGATTTGATCGGTCGCAACGACATTGCCCAATCGCTCCACGCGTTGGTCCGCTGGCAGAAAGCGTTCAAAGAGATCGCGGATGCCGGCGTTGGGATGTTTGGCAGCGCGAGCGATCGCTAGCGAAGCGACCGCCTCGGGGAGCGACTTCTGCTGCAGCGACCGCATCAACAGCAGGCCCCCTTCGGTTGTCGACAACAGTTTTTCCAACGACGCTTCCGCGTCGGTTTCCGTTTCCGCCGACTGCTCTAATTCAGCAAGTGCCGCCAGAGCATCGGATTGACGTCTGATCGCCGCCGGATCGGAGGACGACTCGCTTGGCGGCAGTTGATCGATCCAATCTCCGATCAACGCCAGTCCCGCCACGTCGACTTCGCTGCTGCCGATGTAGGGCATCCGACCGCTGCCGAGCTTCGCCATCCGGTACCAGAGGACCGAACGGAGCGGATCGCCGGGCGTGATCACATGCGCCGAGTGGATGCCAAAGGTCCCCTGCGATGGTCGGGCGTCGAGCATGTTGGTTTCGGAAAGGGGAACGTCGGAATGCATCTTCGACAACACCGCGCCTCCCGCATGTTGGCGATGGCAATGGGCGCAATTGGCTTGCAGATAAGCCCGGGCTCGCGGAGCGGTTTCCGCGGGCGTATCGCTTGGATCGACTAAGCTTTCGCGATCTTTGGGATCGATCGGTTTGTCGATCAATCCGATCTCGGCCAGTCGATCCAGCTGCGAAACATGAGCGTCGCCGATATCGAGATCGCAGTTCAATTGCAGCGTATTAAAACCGAGTGGCGGACCGGACCACGAGTTGTGGCACCGCTGGCATTCAGCTCGCCCCGCAAAACGCCAAGTCTGATTTCGCAGACCGCCGGGCGATGCAGCGTCGACGATTTCGAACGCGCGTTGATCGCCATCGCTTGGAACCAACGTGGCGTCGGTCTGCTGCTGGTTCCAGGCGTAGGTATAGGGCAGCCAATCGATGCCATCGTAGTGCAAGATCTGCGTTTCGACGTGCTGTCGCGTCGCGGGGTTTCCTTGTTCCATGTCGAGCGACAGCGTTTTGACCAGGACCGTTCCCGAGGGAAATGCCCACGTCTTCGGCTTGGGCTCGATCATCTCGCTGCCGGGAACCGCGACAAACCGCTGGGCGACTGCATGATCGGCCCACGGTTGGGCGCTGATCGCATAAGGGATCACGCCCGGCATCGGAGTTTGATCGACCACGGAATCGAAGAGCCCGGTTTCGCTGAGCTTTCGCGGAAAGCGGCTCGGTTGTTCGCTGGGTCGATTGGCGACCAGCCGCTGGATCGTTCCGGCCGTGTGATCCAACAGGTACATCGCGTTGTTATTGTCTTCGCCAAACGAAACGATCCGATGCGTGGTGTCGGCTAGTTCGCGGTGCTCGACAACTTGGCCCGCTTCGTAGCGGAAGCCCCAGATTTTTCCGGTGTCGTAGTCGCCGTAGATGTGCGTGCCGCGGAGTTCAGGTAGCCGCGAACCGTGGTAGGTCAGGCCGTCGGTGATCGAAGAGGATTCGGTGTGCGAATGTTCGATCGTCGGTGGCAGGATCGGTGTCGGACCGCGTTTCCGTTCAGGATTCGACGGGTGCGAACCCTCCAAAACCGACCAACCATAGTTGCCACCACGCTCGACGCGATTCAGCATCTCCCAAAGTTCCCAGCCGACATCGCCCACCCACAGGTCGCCCGTTTCGGAATCGAAACTCATCCGCCACGGATTTCGCAAACCGTACGCCCAGACTTCGCCCCTCGCGCCGGCGAGATCGACAAACGGGTTGTCGGGCGGGATTTGGTAGTTCTGGTCTGCGGATTGTTGATCGACGTCGATCCGCAAAATCGAGGACAGCAAATTACTAACATCCTGCCCGGCGTGCTCCGGATCGGGCGGATTGGCTGGGCCCCCATCGCCGGTGGAAATGTAGAGGCAGCCGTCGGGGCCAAACTTCAGACAGCAGCCGTTGTGGCCGCCGGAGAGCCAGGTGAGCAGAGTCGTTTCGCTGGCCACGTCGATCGTCGGCGGGTCGGCGTCGGTCATCTTAAACCGAGCCACGTGCGTGCCATCGGGCTCACCGACCTTTTTGATGTAGCAGACGTAGCAGTAGCGATTGGTTTCAAAATCGGGATGGAAGGTCAGCGAATAGACGCGGCTGACTCCGGGGATCGCTTTGGCCAAATCGATCACGAGATCCGCTGATTCCACATCCGACCGATTCGGAAACGAAAAGACTTTACCCCGTTCCTCGACCACAAAAATTCGGTCGCTGCCCGGGGCGGCGGTGATATCCAAACAGCGATTGAAGCTCAGCGACGGGAAGGCGCGCTCGGTCGTATAGGGAAGTGGCGGCTCGGGGGAGCCCGAGATTTGCGAAGTGGTCCATGCCGCGCGGGGCTCGCTCTTTGCCAGCGGTTGCTCGGCCGATGCATAAATCGGAAGCGTCGACAGCATCCCAACAACAAGCCCCCATCTGACGACAGTGGCCGCGGACTCGCGGGGCGTTCGATCCATACAAGCATTCCTTGGGGAATGAGGCGGCGGGATTTGGTGGCGCGGAGGGAGGAGAGCTGGCACCAAGATAGCGGCTCAAGCCGCGAGAGTCCAGAAAATCGTGCCACCGCGGTCTTGCAACCGTAGTCCCGCCACTCCGCCGGCGGGACGTGAGGTATTTAGACTGCAGATCCAAGACTCTCGGTGCTAAATTGAGTTCTTCCCGAACCGCAACAGAACCCGCTAACAGCAGATTCTTCGAGTCGCATCTACCCGCTGGCCAACCCATCACGATCCCCAACCATCCACCCGTTCCAAACATGCGATCGGAATCGCAAGAGATAAGTCGGCTGGGTTAATTCACAAGCTCGACGGAAGGCTCGTGGTCGAGTTGCAGAGCCCTAGAAATCGTGCCATATGCCAATTCCAAGCTGTTGCTCAAACCGGTCGTGGAGCGCGAATTGATTGCTCATTCCGTTCGCATATTGAGCGCCGATTCGAAACAGTCGTCCATTTTTTTTACGCCATGCCCAACCGGCTTGCAATGTGAATGTCCCACCGAAATCGACCTCTTCCCTGAGGTAAGCGTTGGCGGCGATGAAAGGTGCACCGAAACAGCTGGTTGGCATCACCGGAGCGTATTCAGCACCAAACTGGAGTTCCCATTTTTCGCTGATCGTCGACTTAAAGGCATAACCCGCCTCGCCGTACAACCGGAATCGCTCAGCAAAGTACCGAGAATGTCCGAGCACGAGCGATTGACGTTGGAAAAAATCTTCATTACGGAGCGCGGGAATTCTATCGATCAAACGGTCGGTGGGATGTGAACGCAAAAAGTAGACACCGAGCTTGGTTTGATGGTTGTTACGCCCAAACGAAACAGGAAACCCTACACGAATATCACTGGTGAGGAGATCGAGGGAGGCAAGGTTGGTTTGACGCATTTGTGCGGACGCTTCAAGATCGAACTGCACACCGGTAGGAGAGTAAGGATCGTCCGAACCGACGCGTAAGAATCCCCATTGGCCTCCGATCGAAGAATCGTAGATCCAGCCAAAATCATCGTTCTTACGCAGTTCGACACTCGTTCGCGATTCTTTCGGTCCAGCGAGGTAGGGATGATAGATCAATCCCTCGGGAAGAAAGTGCCATCCCCGTTGAGGCAGGACAACGAGCGGCTCAGCCACCGGCGTCGCAAAAGGGTCAAATTCATCGGCGCGCGCAAATGGTATTGAATCGGGCAAGCATCCCCACGCAAGCGTGAGCATCAATAGCTTCACCCCCGTTGTCGGCAAGAATCCTAACGCATGCGTTTGCTCTAACCGTTGGGTTCGAATACTGCGCCGCAACTGCTGAATCAGTGTGTACCAAGTCTTCATCAACGTCGAAAACCATTGCTTGCAGAAGGCGGTGCGTAGCTCGAGGGTGGCGATGCAAGCAATGTCGGTGCCGTTTCGGTGGGGACGAAGAGCGTGCTTTCCGCATGCTGTTTCAAAGTCCGTTCAACCCAGTGCACCAGATTCACGTCTTGCGAATCGGGCACACCTGCAGGATGTTCGTTGCGTTGGTTGACTGGGCCGCTGTCTTTGAATGCGAGCCAACTGTCACCTAATGATCGAGACGTGGGATAGATGACGACATCCGCAAAAATGATGTTCTCCTGACTCGTTGTCACCAGACTCTCGCGTGGACGGAACAGTCCGCCCACAAGTGGAATGTTCTCCATCAGCGCAACTCCGTTGCCCTGTTGCTTAGAGCGAATTGCGACACGAAATCGACTGACTTCGCTGAAGTCGTGGCTTTGTGCATGGACCTGAGACTCGACGTAGTGGCGTCGAATGCCTGAAGTGCTGGAGGCGTCTTCGTCGGACGATTCGACCCGAGGCGAATGCGTATAGAGCAGATGAAAAGCAACACTGGTGCCGTCTGGTTGGATGACCGGGGTTAAATCGATCTCATCCCCAACGGCTACTGTCCGACGCGAGGTTTGGGTTGTCAATGCTTCAAGGTGTTTACCTGGCGCCTGCGTAACGCCTGCGGCTGACAGCAGACCGCTGCTTCCAGGGACCAACGTTTCACTTGCCCCCTGCGCAGCAATGGCCAGGCCGACGCCACGCGCTTCCTGGGCCAGACCGTTGGCGACCTCCAACCCCTCTTGCAACAAAATTGCGTGCTTAGGTTGATCCAATACCGCAACTTGTTCCGGGCTAACGCGTGCTCGCTGCCGGTCGTTGGTAACGATCGTCGTCGTTTGGAGTTGCCCCATCTGCACCTTCCAACCGTGCGATGCACCACGTAGATCCCCGAGGACAGGCTCATAAAACTGTCGTCGAACATCCTCTTCGAACGCCTCGGCAAGACTTCGCAAGTGCCCGTCAAGCATTGCCACTTCGCCTCGGAGGCTTTCTTGAAGATCCAAGTATTTCTTTTCTCGCTCGTGAATGACTCGATCCGTCAGTTGGCAAAAGGCCGCGATGCTCATCACTTCTCCCGAAATCGGATGCGCTGTGGTGGTGGACCCATCGCGTGTTTGTGAGGCTTGAAAAAGCACTCGATGGTCACGCATTTTCGCAATCGCCGCGCCGGTGGTTTGTAGCGCTATACTCGCGCGTTGAAATCGTACTAACGCAACCTGAACGCTATTTGCCGCTGCATCGTCCCGTCCCAGTGATTGAAGGTAAGACGTGATTCGTGAGAAAGAAAAATCGGCCTCGTGAACTTCGATCGCTGGGGTGTCGGGTTCGCTGGAAGTGAAGCCCGGTATGCGAAAACCGCGAGCGCTTTGATTCTTTGGCACCGACGCTAACATCGTCATCCGGTACCGTTCGTGAAAACGCGGGAATGCGTTGGCAACCAGTCGATGGAATTCAGCAAGTACCTTTTGTCGTACGTGAGCCTTCGCGATTGCCACGAAAAAAAGTGTGCTAACGATGTCCCGTGAGTCAAATGCTTCGACTGAGATTTCGCCTTTGTTGGCGTTGTGTCGTTCGCGAAAGTTGCTGATGCACGAATCAAAAAAGAACGCTTCGGCGAAGCTGTTTGGATTTTCGGCATGTATCTGGCTGACCACGGTCCGAAACGCAAGATGAAACAGTTGCTGAGACTCCCGGGCCATGAAGCGCGCGTGATAGAGAACTTCATTGATAGCAATGTGCATGTCTTCGATGTCTTCATCGTTGGAGCCATCCAGTTGCAGAACGTGGATGCCAATCTTGACCTGTCCCACGGGCTGATCAAGCTTGTGCAGCATTCGAGTGATTGCATTGACGCCCTCCAACGGGCCCCGAAGATGCAATCGGCCCTGCCCTGCGACACCCATTTGCACATGTTGGGTGATGTCGGAGGAGTTCGCGCTCGATTCCCACATCTGGTTGTTTGTAGTCACTGGCGATTCGTTGCCCCGCCTAAAAGCTTCGGCGCGAATCGCTTGCTCGTTGGCGCTGATCTGTGCGAGCGACTGATCAATCCGTTGCAACTCAGCATACTTTGGATCAGCAGCGTTTCCGATTCCGAGCGCGGATGCCAAGGGTTCCTGAATGTTGCTGCCGGATGTCGCATCGCTGGAAAGCATTTCCCGACGATCGAGCAATTTCTGACGCTCAGCGCTCAGTTGCTTCAATGCGGCGAATGAGGGATCGACTTGTGGCACGACCTTTTCCGGCAAGTGCCCTCGCACCAATGACATGACTTCCGCGACGTCTTGGGCATAGTAGAGAGGTACGATGCGAGTGGTGACGACGGACGAATTCGCAGCCCCAACAGACAATGCCTGCCCAAACGCAATTGCCGATGGCAAGTATGTGCCAATGAGAACCCATTGAAGTATGCGCATCGTTTGCCCAATTTCGGCAGGGTAGCGCCAACGTACGGAATTCATGTTATTGCGTTGGGTGTTGCATGGAAAACGGTTCTCGTGCGTGATTCCATCTATATCAAATTGAAGCGTCACAATGCCTCGAAAGCTCCAAGGCTTGAATCCTTTCCACTGCAACGAACTTTGCTTATAGACGAAGCGTTTAGTGTGGCATAGGGAGATCTGTGCCAGTGCACAGAAGGACACTATCCGGGCACTCACAAGGCTATTCAGTGTTTGGGTTCAGGCACTCTTGATAACCCGACGCGCATGAGAGACGCCTAGTGAATTCTTCGCTTACGCATCGGGTTACCGTTTCCTGAGCCGCTCCATTTAGAAAAGTGAATAGCTCTGGGGACGCCCACGAAATGATCGCCACTGCGGTGTCGTTTGTACTGAATGTTTGAGGTTCGGGCGTTGCGGGAAGAGCAGGCGGCACGGTATTTCACGGGGGTGACCGCTGGAGGACTTGGAGATGTCTCGGCAAACGTGGGATGAGTTGATCGATACTGGGCAGGTGCAGATCGTGTTTTGCATGGAGCGTTGTGCCGGATTTATCCAGCACTCGTCGACTGGACTGGGCGTCCGATGTGCGACGATATGCGAGACTTGCCCCCGCATATTTTGCACGGATTCTGGCTCGACGCACCCGCCTGGTGCGATCTGGTCGCGTGATTCGACCAAATTGCTGGCACAGCGCTGAGTGTCTGTTAAGAAGCCGCTCAGAGTGGGCAAGTCTTGCTTGACGCGTCAAGAACCGTTCATGTCCCTGATGGCCCGTTCGCCTAGGCCATCAAGGACACGCATCATACGATATCACTTAGATGTGGACTTGGCTGCCGCGGTGAGTGCGGCGTGGCGATTGGGGCGGTCGCGGTGCCCGAGTTGGATGAAAACTTAAGTGATGGGCGGCTTCAACAGGACTTTGGAGCGTGTGGGGATGCAGGGGACGCGGTAGAGATTTTTGATCGCTTGGTTCTTGAAGTGGGTGCACGTCGGCTGTGGTGTGTGCCGGGGAACTCTAAGACGATTGGACTGCGGGTTTGGGGAGAGTCCACAACAGGAACGTCATCCCCAGGACGGCGCTGATGCCGGAGCCGACGAGGATGCCGGTCTTGGCGTTGGTGAAACCATCGTCCCCAAAGGCGAGGCCGTCGATGAACAGGGCCATCGTAAATCCGATTCCCGCCAGGAAGCTGCCGGCCGCCAAGACAGACCAACTGAGTCCCTCGGGCAACCGCGCCAAGCCGCTTTTGACCGCAAGGAAACTGAACCCCAGCACTCCGACCGGTTTGCCGATGACCAAGCCAAGGATGACCGCGACCGCCACCGGGTCGTTGATGTTGCTCAATTGAAACGCGACCCCCGCGTTGGCCAACGCAAAGATCGGAATCACCAGATAGCTACTCCATTGATGCAGCGCCGTTTCCAAATATTCCAACGGCGAGATCGTCTCGCGCGATATCCGCTGCAGCATCCGCACCTGTTCGCCGCGACGCACCCGCACTTCCAAATGCTCCTCTTCAAACGACTTGCTGGTTTGGTTCAGGTAGACGCGGAAACGCTCCGGAACGATCGACGCTTTGGCTGGCGTCATCAGCCCCAGGATCACGCCGGCAAGCGTGGCGTGGACTCCCGATTCGTGGAAGGCAAACCAAGCGATCAGGCCGGCGACGATGTAGGGTGGGAAGCGGCGGACGCCGATGTACGAAAAGAATTGCACGATGCCGATGACCACCGCCGCCATGCCCAGATAGCGAAGGTCCAAGTGATCGGTGTATCCGATCGCGATCACGATGATTGCCCCGATGTCGTCGACGATCGCCAGCGACAGCAGCAGAATGCGGAGGCTGTTGGGAACGCGCGATCCCAGCAGCGCCAGACATCCAACGACAAAAGCGATGTCGGTCGCCATCGGGATTCCCCAGCCGCGAACCGCCGGTTGGCCGTACTGCATCGCGATGTAGATGCTGGCCGGAACGATCATTCCGCCCAGCGCCGCCGCGATCGGCAGCGTGGCTCGGCGGATATCCGAGAGCGAACCGTGAACGAGTTCGCGTTTGACCTCCAGACCGATCACGAAGAAGAACAACGACATCAAGCCATCGTTGATGATGTGCCGCAGCGAATGTTCAAATTGAAACGAACCGATCTGCAGATTGACTTTGGTCTTCCATAACCCGAGATAGGTTTCGGCCCAGGGGGAGTTGGCCAAACCGATTGCCACTGCGGTGCAGATCATCAAGACAATTCCGCTGGTCGCTTCGATATGCAGGAAGCGGGCCAGCGGTCGGGCGAGGCGATCGATTGGTCGCCTGGGTAGCAGCGGATCGGTTTGGTTGTGGGAATCGGAACCGCTCTGGTCTACTGGCAATGGTACGTGCATCAAGTCGTTAGGCTTGTCGGATTCTCGGCGGGCTGATCTCGTTCGGGTTGAAACAAGATCTCTTCAATACGTGTTCGGCTTTCGCCGCTAGGGACTTTCCAACATACCATATCTCCCACGCGGTATCCGAGGATCGCGGTCCCGATCGGCGCCAAGACCGAAAGTTTGCCGTCGGCGATATTCGCTTCGTCGGGGTAGACCAACGTAAACGTTTCCATTTCATCGCTGTCGAGGTCCAGCAAACGAACGGTCGATCCCATCGTGACCACATCGGGGGGCACCTTTTCGGGGTCGACGAGTCGCGCGGCGGCCAATTCACCGCGCAGGTTCTTCAGATTGACTTTGTTGCAGAGCGCTTGTGTGAAGTCGCTTGCAAGCAGGCTCTCCAAGCGTTGACAGTCTTCGCGAGTGACGACAATTTTTCGAGCGGCCATCGCCGTATTCCATGTAGTGGGTGAAACCGAAAAGACGCAGGCGACGTGAATGCTTGCGTTAGGGGCCGATATAAAAGTTGCCCAAGGGGATTACGTTGTTGCAAGCGGCGGACCAAACCAACAGGCAAACCGTCTCGAAACCGTTGACCGTCACGAAATCGTGAAAATGGACGCAACGGAGACGTAATCGATTGAGTTATTTTCGGCGCGCAAGCAATTGCGGAACGGTAGGAGAGGATGCTGGCGAAGCCTTGCAAGGATCACGGGGCGTCAACGTGCGTTGTCAGCTGTCGGCAAGGGTTAGCAGCGGTACCATCGCACGCCCCTCTACCCAGACCCCGATCCGGGGCGCGGCGACCGATGGGGCTAGGCCCGAACCAACTGCACGATTTGGTCGACGGCGGTCTGCAGGGAACGGGCGGCCATTTGAAAGTTGGTATGGCTGCTGACTTCAGGCTGGATTGCGACGAACAATTCGGTCGCCTTGCGAAGTTTGCTGAGCTTCTTTTTGGCTTGCTTCAGATAGGCCGCATGGTCTCCGCTAGCCAACGCCGGCCCCAGAGCGAGCATGAAGTCGTAAAGGTCGCGGTGGATCTCTTGCAGTTCCTCATCGTCGACAGCTTCTTCGCAGTGCTTGAGAAACGCTCGGACCATCCAAACATGACTCACCAACCGATCGATTTCGGCCACGCGCGAAGCTGGATTGGCGGGGTTTTCGGGAACCGATGGATGCGAGGAGTCGTTCATGGATAAGTGGGATATGTGCGCGGGGGGTCGCTGTCAGATTTGCCTTCAATCACTATACTTCAACGGCGTCCGTCCGCAGACATACCGACATAAAAGAGACTTGAGGTCAACCGAATGAAGATATTCTTACCCGTTCTGTTTGCTTTGTGCACCGCGATGTGCTGGGGAATGTATGGTCCCACGATTGGCAACGCCCAAAGCAAATCTTGGTCGCCGTTCAAGCCTTACGTATTTATTGGTATCGCCTACGTGGTCCTCGCGATCATTGGAGGTCTGATCGCGATGCGTTTAAAAGGAGACACGTTCTCGTATTCCGGCGAACACTTTGCTCCGGCGAAGTGGGGATTCTTGGCGGGGTGCCTGGGGGCCTTGGGCGCTTTGTTCCTGACCTCCGCGATGATGACTAGCAAAGGGAACGCGTTGTTGGTGATGCCGATCGTTTTTGGCGGAGCGGTTTCGGTTACGGCGCTCTATTCGACATGGCGGTTGTGGGGCCACACCCAGATCAGCCCCGCGCTGTGGGGCGGGATTGCGATGGTTGTTGTGGGGGTGATCGTGGTCGCCACGAACACGCCGCATGGACATGCCGCTGCCAAGCCGAGCCCAACGGTATCGCATGAGAACGCGGCTGCCGAGGGAAATGAATCGCCGTCGGCGGAAGCGGCTGGCGAGACCTCGCCGGCTGCCGATTCCAATTCCTAGTCGCCCAGTCCGTTTGCATTGCGGAGCTCATTTTGGTTGAACCCGTCTCAGTTTCGATCGCCATCACGATAGCGCATGTTGTGGCCGCTACCTTGATCTCGTTTCGCGTGATCATGCGCAAGCCTCCGGTCGGGGTTGCGCTGGCATGGCTGTTTTTGGTCGTCGCGGTTCCGTTGGCCGGAGTCAGTTTTTACCTGCTGGTCGGCGAGCGTCGCGTGGGCCAACGTCGGGCACGGAAGATTGCCCGCCTGCGTATCGATTACGAACGCCTGACGGAGTTGGCGATCACCGAAGGCTTGACCGATGTCGACTGGACATCGCATCGCCGTGAGGCCGCTGCCATGAATCGGCTGGGGCTGAGTCAAGTCGGGGTGCCGACGGTCTCGGGCAGTCGAGTTGAGTTGTTCCAAGATGCCGACACGATTCTCCGAGGCATTGCCGCGGACATCGATCAGGCGCGTAACAGCGTCCTGATTGAGTTCTATATTTGGAACCAAGGGGGCGCTGCCGAGCTGGTTTTGGAGGCGTTGAAGCGGGCCGCCGGGCGCGGCGTCTCATGTCGCGTGCTTGTCGATAGTGTCGGCGGACGACCGTGGTGGAAGGGACAGCAACCGGCGGAGCTGCGCCAAGCAGGAGTCCGCTGTCGACCTGCGCTGAAGGCTGGGCTATGGCGTACGATCTTCGCGCGCAACGACCTCCGGCTGCATCGCAAGATCGTTGTCGTCGATGGCGAGGTGGCCTGGACGGGCAGCATGAATTTGGTCGATCCCAAGTTCTTTAAACAGGATGCCGATGTGGGCCAGTGGGTCGATGCAATGCTGCGCGTGCAAGGTGGCGCGGTCTCGCCGTTGGCGATGACCATGATCGGCGACTGGATGTTGGAAACCGATGAATCGATCGATGAAATCATCCGTTGTGCGGAGCTGCGGATGGTGGAGCGTGAAGGGACCGGCGACATCCAAGTGATTCCTTCGGGACCGTCGGAAACCGACGATGGGCTGCTGCAGATGCTGCTGGCGCTTATCAATTCAGCGCACGATGAATTGGTCTTAACGACCCCCTATTTTGTTCCCGACGATTCGATGGTCCGAGCGATTCGCGGCGCCGCGGGGCGGGGTGTGAAGGTGCATCTGGTTGTGCCGAACCGTGTCGATTCGGTGCTAACGCATTTCGCCAGCCGATCTTATTTTGATGAGCTGTTAGAGGTGGGGGTGCAGATCTATCTCTACGACAAGGGCCTGTTGCATACCAAGTCGATCACGGCCGATGGGGACATGGCGATGTTCGGAACGGTGAATCTCGACATGCGCAGCTTGTGGCTGAACTATGAAGTTTCGTTGTTCCTGTACGGGCAGGATTTAACTGGCCCGGTTCGCGCCCTTCAGGGAAGCTACATCGATGCCAGCCAGCGAGTGGACCATGCAACGTGGACCAATCGGTCGCTGAGAGAACGTCTGCTGGAGAACATCCTGCGGCTGATTGGTCCGGTGCTTTAATTCAGCGTTGCACGCCGAATCCGCTACGCGCCAACCTGGCGAATTAGGTTGTCGATATCCGCGAGCATTTTGGATTCGCATCGCATGACGCCTGCATCGTTTTGCGGGACATCGATCGCAGGCGTTTCACCTGTCACGATGAACTTGCAATTCATCCGTTCCGGGGATGCTGCGATGTGTTGATACACGTCGCGATGGTCTCCCGTCTCGACCGCTTGATCGACGATGATCACGTCGTAGCGATTGCTGAGGATCCGTTGTTCGGCGGTTTGCCAGTTGTGAGCGGTTTCACAAGAGAGGCCCCGCGAGTTGACTTGCTGACGCGTGCGATCTGTCAATTCAATATTCTGATTGACTACCAACCATCCACTCATCGTTCTTTCCTCGACATTGAAAGTAATCGTGCATCTGTTGCACAGCCAACCCAATAGCCGATGGCTCGCCTGTCTTGCAACGCCGATTCAGGCTCCTCAATTAGAGCTGAAAGGCGGGCATGGCACCGTTGAGCCACACAAAACAGAAACCCTCGTGCAACCTATTCTTAATTGGTCGACAGTAACCACGCGATTTCTGAAGCCGTACCTGAAACATAGCTAACCAATAACAGGGCACCGTCGGGCGTGTGGCAGATTTGCAAATCAGGATTAGGTTCAAGGGGGCACCATTGGCAGAATCGGTCTGATCGCTAAAAAAGGTTTTCAACCTCAGCCTGGGCGCCCCGGTGAGGACCGCCCCGCGAGGGGACCGAAGCATCGGTGTCCTATAGTTTTGATGAAAGCGGCGCGGGAAGGATTGGAGCGATCTCCGCCATTGGTCAGTTAGCACTAGGCTGTCCATGGTGATTCTTTCCGTTGCTAGGCCACTCACGTGATGACACCCATTTGACCGAACCTCGCCTGCAGATCCTTCTCGTCGAACCTCGCGATACCGATGCGCTGTTGCTGCATCGAATGTTGCAACACGCCCATTGGCAACCGTGGGACGTTTCCGCTTGCTCAACGTCCGCCGAAGCGATCGATCTGCTGGCCCGACAGCCATTCGATGGTTTGATCATCAACATCGATCACGAGGAAGAGGATCCGTTTGAAACCTTGTTGGCGATTCGGAATATCGATCCTCAGCTGGCCATCTTGGGGCTGACCGATCGCAACGATGAAGCGATGGGGATGCGAATGGTTGAATGTGGGGCTCAAGATGTCCTTGCCAAGGATCTGATCAACGGACAACTGCTGTACCGTGCGATTCGGTACGGAATCGCGAGGCAGCGTCAGATCAGTTTTCTCAAGACTGCGGCGCATACCGATGCGCTCACGGGCTTGGGAAACCGTCGCGCCCTCGATCGAGCGCTCAACCAGACGTTGGCAAAGTTTTCAGCTGACCAGCAGGCTTTTGGTTTTCTGATTTTGGATGTCGACCATTTCAAGCAATTCAACGATCAACATGGGCACCGCGCCGGGGATTATGTGTTGAGTGAATTGGGCCGGGTGCTTCGTGGTTCGGTGGCCTCCGACGAGACTTGTTCGCGCTATGGTGGTGAAGAGTTTGGCGTTTTGTTGCCCACGACCACCGATCTTCAAGCGACCACCAGGATGCGAGACTTGATCGACCTGATCGCGTCGCATTTGGTCGAATTCGAAGGCACGCGCTACCGAGTCACCGCGAGCGCTGGTTTGACGATCTCGCATGCAAATGATACCGTTGGCAGCATTATCGAGCGGGCGGACAAAGCGTTGTATCTGGCGAAGTCCAATGGCCGGAATCGGGGCGAGTTGAATCTGTTCGCGGATCCGGCGTTCCCGTTGCCTTGCGACGCCTTGATCGGTGGCGACGTCTGATGGGCTTGCCGGTACCGCACGATCGCTACGCCTAACGCCAAGTCTGTCTTCGCATGCAAAAAAGTCTCTACGATTACCCGCAGTATTACGACCTCGCCTTCCGCGATGAAACCGATGACGAAGCCGACTTCATCGAGGCGGCGTGGGCCAAGTTTGGCGACGGCCCGCTGAAACATCTGCTGGAACCTGGCTGCGGCAGCGGACGCTTAGTCGTCGAATTGGCCCGCCGTGGGTACGACGTGACCGGGTTTGATCTCAGCGAACCCGCCCTCCGCTACACCCGTTCGCGACTCCGCCGCATCGATCGCACCGCCCAGGTGCTCAACGCCGATATGATCGACTTCTCGCTGCCGCGGAAGTTCGACATGGCCTACTGCACGATGAACACCTTCCGGCATCTGTTGACCGAAAAGGAGGCTCAATCCCATCTGCAAATGGTCGCCGATCATCTGCGTCCCGGCGGTCTGTATCTGTTGGGCTTCCACTTGATGCCCCCCGACGCCGACGAGGAGTGTATCGAACGCTGGCGTGGCAGCAGCGGCAAGACCTCGGTCTGCTTCACCTTGCGCGTGCTCGATTTCTGTCGCCGCACCCGGCTCGAATCGCTCCGCATCTCGATGCTGGCCAAGACGCCGCGCGGCGAGATCCGCGGCCGCTCCGAATTCCAGTTGCGACTGTACAAAGCCGCTCAATTCAAGACGCTGATCGCCAAAGTCCCCGATCTGGAGTTGCTGGAAGTTTTTGATTTCGATTACGACATCGATGAACCCCAGCGATTGGACAACGAATTAGCCGACGCCGTCTTCGTCTTCCGCCGCCGCGATTCAAACGCTTAAGATTGGGATAGCCCTCCGCTGGCCGGCGCGTCCGCAAACCGCCGGTTTGGTTCGCGCAGCGCCGGGCCCGATCAACGCATCAAGGATCAACAATGTTTGCCAAATGGTTCCGACGACGCCGGCGTACCGTGGTCGATCGCACCCCTTGCCCGCATTGTGGTGCGATGATTCTTGAGACGGCCACCTTTTGCCGGCACTGCGGCGCCTCGGATGCTTCGGGTTGGCAGGACGAAACCGAAGGCTACGCCGACGACATGTCGGACGATGACTTTGACTACGACGAATTCTTGCAGCGCGAGTTCCCCGGCGACGCGCCCCCACGCCGCGACTTCAAGTCGTTTGTGATCATCGTACTGCTGATCTGTTTTGTCGGCGGATTGCTGCTGTCGTTGGGGATGTGAGGATGCGCTCGGTCGGCTGAAGCCTCGACTCCAGCGCAAAGGTCGGCTGAAGCCTCGACTCCAGCGACTCAGCCGAACTGTTGTTGGGCTTGCTCGAATAGATGTCGGACGGCTCGGCCGCTGATCGTTGTCTTTTCGATCAACTCCTTTGCGATCCGTTCGATCGCCACCGCATGCGCTTCATCGCTTAACAGATGTTCGGTCTTGTCCAACAGTCGCCGCTGCAAGCGTTCCAGTTGACGCTGGGTCTTCGCGCGGCCTTCCAGAACACGTTCGACCGTTCGCAGATCCGCCGCGGCACCGCGCGGGCAATACCGGCCGGTAAAACGAGCTTCGGCGACCATCCCGGCCAGCAGGATCAGCGCTTCGTCTTCGATCACGTCTTGCGACGCCCGGCCGCGTCCCTTCCGCAGCTCGCAAACGCCCAACCGATAGCCGCCGGTTTGCAGCGGCCCCGGAGCGATCGTCACCTTTTGAATCGGCCGGCCCAACGAGATCGCCATCACCGCATGCCCCGCCTCGTGATAGGCGGTCGCTGTCAATTCGATCGCCGCTTGGCGAGCGGCCGGATCGGCTGCCGGTTCGTTCATCTGCGTTTCCAGTCTTCGTCCTACAAGGTCCGCAGGTAGGCGATCAGATCGGCGACTTCATCGTCGCTCAACTTCGGCAGCCCCGAAACCTTTTCGGGACTGTGCAAGTCGGTCAGCACACGCTCCAGCGATTTCGCCCGGCCGCTGTGCATCCAACGCACCTTGCGATAGGTGCCACGCAGCGTCGGCGTGTTGTAGCCATCGTAATGATCCGACTTCGAACCGGTCCCCACATCGTGGATCTCGCCATCGGTAAACTGCGGTCCGCTGTGGCAATCGGCACACGCGGCGCGGCTGCTGTGAAACAGTTCCTTCCCTCGCTGCGCCGCGGCCGAAAGCGTCCCATCGGACTCGGTGAACGGATTGGGCGGGCTTGGCATCGTGCTCAGAAACGCGATCAACGCATCGGTCTCCGCTTGCGTCGGCTGCTTCCCCTGCATCGTCACCGTAAACGACTTCTTCATCGCGTCGTCCAGGTCTTCCTGCCAACCGTGCCACGTCCAAGGACCGGTCTGCGTCAGTTCATACAACGGCAGGACCGTCTTCAAGGTCATCTCGGTCCCATCGTTCCAGGTATCCATCGGTCGCGAATTGATCCCGCCGTTTTGATGGCACGAGTGACAGCTGTACCATTGATCGAGACTGTGCTGGGCGTCGTAAAAGATCGCCATCCCCTGCCGCGCGGGCGATGGAGTCGACGGTCCACCGAGATCGATCTCGCGGACAACTTGCTTCGTTTTCAAGTCGACCGACTGCAGCGAATTCTTCAGATAGTTGGCGACATAAACCGTCTGGTTGTCCGCGGCGATCTCCAGTCCCATCGGCCGGCCGCCAACATCGATCCGGCTGAATCGATCGCGATCCCGCTGCAACCGCCGATCGATCAGATCGCCGGGGCCACCGGTCGAGACAAAAGGAAGGTCGGGCAAGCGATAGACGAGCAATTCGTGAGTCCCCGACGAGGACGCAACCAAACGCTGGCCGTCGCCGCTGATCGCCAAGCCATGCGGATCGGCCACCGCCATCTCGGGCACATCCAACGAGATCGCCTCGCGGTACGAAGCTCCATCCAGACGGACGCGGCCGATTCGGCTGGCCAAAATCCAGCCCCGTTGAATGTTGTCGCGAGTGATTGGATTGGTGCGATAGATCATCCAAGTGAAGTAGGCGTATTGTCCGTCGGCCGATGGCGTCATGTGTCCGATGTTCACGCCGTTAGCCAATGGCTCCTCGTACAACGGTTCCGCCGTTGCGGTGTCGATGACTTCGATCTCGGCATCGCCGCTGGAACCGACAGCCAATCGCGTTCCATCGGGCGAGAGCGTTAGATAACGCGGCCAATTCCCAACGTCGATTCGGCGAACGACCGACAGGCTGCGAAGATCGACTTGCGCCACCTGAGCCGCCGCGGTCAGCCCCACGTAAACCGTGCGATTGTCCGGGGCGATCGCAAAACCTTGCGGATGCCCACTAACGTGAACCGATCCGATGGCGGCAAGTTTGCCTTCGCGAATCGCCAGCAGACTCAGTTCCCCCGACCACTGATTGGTCGCCAAAATCGTAGTCCCATCGGGCGTGAAGTCGATGTGTGCTGGATGGCTTCCAATCCGAAGCTCGTCGACCACACGTCCTGCGACGGCGTCGATCAACGACACGCTGCCGGAGGTTTCGTTGGCGGTGACCAGCCACTTTCCATCGGGCGAGAGGGCTAAGTCGACGGGGGAACGATCGATCGACGGATCGATCACCTCTGCCCGAGCTGCAAACGCAGCTCCACAACCGACAGCCAAACTCAGGTAAACCAACGTCAGCAACAAGGCTCGCGATCGAGATTGCATAAAGCGGTTCCGGTGGGATTTCGGGAAGGAAGGAGTAAAGGATCGGGGCACGGCCCCAATCCGTTTCGCGTTTCCATCGCAGGGATCAACCGGCACGCATTCGCGTCCAATTCGCCCCAATGGAAACCACCTCGACGCAGTGCATTGTATCAACCAAGGTTCCCACTGTCCGCGCCGATCCTCACAACGAATCAGCTTGGCAGTAGCAAACCGCTGCGGGGCTCGGCGGTTTGCTTGCGCCGCGCCTTGATCCGCACATAGGGTGCGATATAGCTGGCACGGTGCGCGAACGCCCCCGGTTCCGCATCGGCCTTGGTGTGCATCGGTTCGACAAGATCTTCGATCACCATCCCGGCGCGGCAGATTCCGCCGACGATCTGTTCCCAGCGATGCAGGTATTCGATCGCGCGATCCTCCCGCAACCGCTTGGCGGCATGCGTCTTCTCCGTCGCCGCGGGGATCGCTTGCTGGCGGTAATAGGTGTGCTGAACCGCATAATGTCCACTAGCCGATGGCGACAGCGTCGACTGCAAACTTGTCGGTTGTTTGTGTTGGCTGATGTAGAGCGCGCCGGGCAGCAGCAACCGCGCAATCTCTTGAAAAACAGGGGCCACGTCGGGGACGTAACAGGTGCTGACGGGGTGGATGACCAGATCGAAACTGGCCGAATCCAACATCGGCAGATGCTGCATGTTCGCCTGGATCGTGCGGATCGGCAACTGATGCTCCTGAGCCGCGCGGCGATCGAGTTCCAGCATCTCGCCACTTATATCGACCACCGTCACGTCGGCTCCCGCTTTGGCGTACAACGCACTCTGCCGACCGCCGCCAGCCGCCAAGCACAACACCCGCCAGCCGGCGATGCTTTTGCCCAGCCAGCCGATCTGATCGATGGTCGCCAACGGCTTGCTCAATTCTGCTTTGGTCGCCGGTCGGCACAACGGCTCGCCCGCCAGCGCCATCTGATCGTACGCGCGGCGGTTGTGATCGATCGCGGCATCGTGATCGTGTTGCGCTAGCCGGGATTGCGGGTCGGAATTGTTCAATTCAGTCATCTTTTGTGGTGTGAGATGCGACGCTGCGGTCAGTTTTGCCCTGATTCGCTGACAAACTGCTCGATTCGAGCGATCACATCTCGGTATGATAGGGAGGCCCCGTCCTTGCGGAACCGATCATTGTCGGATCGATTCCCAAAAACGCAACTTCAAATCCGTTTGCCCCCAAATTCCAACGGAACCCCAACATGACTTACGCCTCGCTTTCGACAGTTCGACCGCGCATCGACCAATCGGCGATTCGCATCTGCTTCCTTTTTGTGATCTTTGCATCCTCGGCGATGCTGCAGGCTGCCGACCGTCCCAATATCTTGTTCATCATCGCCGACGATCAGTCCCCGTTCGACTTGAAGTCGTACAACCCCGATTCGGCGCTGGAGACTCCCGTCCTGGATCGCTTGGCCGCCGAAGGGATGACGATCGACGGAGCGTATCACATGGGATCGTGGTCTGGCGCGGTCTGCACCCCGTCGCGACACATGGTGATGTCGGGGCGAACGCTGTGGCATCTGCCCGGCCCTAAACCGAACAAGAAGCAACAAGCCAAAGCGGGAAACAACAAGCCTGTCGGATTCGATCACGCTCCCGCCGATCTGGCGGAGCATACGATGGCGGCGGTTTTTAACCGCGCTGGGTACGCGACAATGCGAACGTGCAAACGGGGGAACAGTTACGAAGCGGCCAACCGCCAGTTCACACGGCGGCACGACGCGACGAAACGTGGCGGGACGGCGGAATCCGGCAGCGCGTGGCATGCCGAACAAGTGCTCGACTACCTGAACGATCGCGAATCGGAAAAACAGACCGATCCGTTCTTGATCTACTTTGGTTTTTCGCACCCTCACGACACGCGTGACGGTACTCCGGAACTGTTGTCAAAATATGGAGCGGTCAACCACGCCGATCCCGAAACGCTGCCGCCAGCCAACGAAGATGCACCGCAACTGCCGGTCAACTACCTTCCCGAACATCCGTTCCATCACGGGCACCCGAACCTTCGCGATGAGGTCAGCGTCAGTGGCGTCTGGAAACGCCGCGACCCGACGACGATCCGCAACGAGATAGGACGCGAATTCGCCTGCAGCGAGAACATCGACATCCAGATCGGTCGCGTGTTGGAAAAACTAGACGCGATGGGCGAACTGGACAACACCTACATCGTCTACACCGCCGACCATGGCATGGCGATTGGCCGACACGGATTGCAGGGCAAACAGAATCTGTATCAACACACCTGGCGGGTGCCGTTGATCGTCAAAGGTCCCGGAATCAAAGCGGCCAGCCGCGCCGAGGGGAACGTCTATCTGTTGGATGTCTTGGCGACGCTGTGCGATCTGACGGGCGTCCAACCGCCGAAGACCAACGAAGGGACCAGCTTTGCCCCGATCCTGAAGGGAGAAAAAGAAACGATCCGCAATGTCCTCTACGGCGTCTATTGCGGTGGCACCAAGCCGGGAATGCGATGCGTCAAACAAGGGGATTGGAAATTGATCAAATACGATGTCCTCGATGGCAAGGTCCGCGAGACACAGCTGTTCAACTTGGCCGCCAATCCGCATGAATTCCTGACGCAGCATCACACAGCGTCGGTCAGCCAGTTGACGGGGACTGCCCCCACCGAGGACCAAGTGAACCTGGCCGACGACCCGCGATTTGCGGAGAAGCGGAAAGAAATGGAAGCGTTGCTTTTATCGCAGCAACAGCAGTTCGACGATCCCTACCGATTGTGGGACCAGCCGCAGATCGACTGATCGAGATCCTCAGCATCCCACCGCCAAGGCATCGTTGCCGGGGCGGTGGTGCTATAATTCGACCTTCGAAAAATCACTCACCTTTCACCCCGACAGGTTCCACATCATGAGATTTCAAACTCTTGCTTCACACAAATGGTTCCTCGCAGCATCCCTGGCCAGCGCTCTGCTGGGCGGTGCGATGATGAGCGGACAACTGGGAGACCGATCGATGGCGATCGCCGACGAAAAGCCAGCAGCCAAGACACAGCTGTTGCGGCACGTGGTGCTGTTTAAGTTCAAAGAGAGTTCATCCGAGGCGGACGTTCAGAAGGTCGTCGACGAGTTCGGCAAACTGAAGAGCAAGATCCCGCAGATTCACGCCTATGAGCATGGCACCGAAAACAGCCCCGAAGGGCTCGCCGACGGGTTCACTCATTGCTTTCTAGTGACCTTCAAAAGCGAAGCCGATCGCGCGGCCTACCTTCCCCACGCCGATCACCTCGCCTTTGTCGACGTGCTGAAGCCTCACTTGGACAAAGTGTTGGTCGTCGATTATTGGACCAACGAATAAGCATCGTCCGGTCGCTTGCCGCCGCTGGTCTCGCCGACCCGCGCGGCTGGCCGAAGCATTAGACCGCTTCGACCATCCCCTCGGGATTTTTGTGTTGCCAGTTCCATCCATCGCGACACATGTCCAATAGATTCCGCGTCGCCTTCCAGCCCAGTTCTCGCTCGGCACGCGACGGATCGGCATAGGCGACGATCACGTCGCCGGCGCGACGGTCGACGATTTCATAAGGCAGATCGATCCCGGTCGCTTCGCGGAACGCAGCGATCACCTGCAACACGCTTGACCCGGTTCCGGTTCCCAGGTTGTACGTGAAGATTCCCTCTTCTTTGCCGACCTTTTCGACAGCTTTGACGTGCGCTAGGGCGAGGTCGACGACATGGATGTAATCGCGGATGCAAGTTCCATCGGGCGTGTCGTAATCGCCGCCGAAGACATTTAATTTCTCGTGTTTGCCCAACGCAACTTGCGTGATGAATGGCATCAGATTGTTGGGGATGCCATTGGGATCTTCGCCGATGTCGCCGCTGGGATGGGCTCCGACGGGATTGAAGTAACGCAGCAGCGCGAAGTTCCAACTGGGGTCGCTGACATAGACGTCGCGCATGATCTGCTCGGTCATCAGCTTGGTCCAACCGTACGGGCTCTCCGCTTGAGCGACCGGATGGTCCTCGGTCACTGGGCGTTGCTGCGGTTCACCATAGACGGTGCAGGACGAACTGTAGACGAGATTTTTGCAACCGCAGGAGCGCATCGCATCCATCAGGTTGATCGTGCCGGTGACGTTGTTCTGGTAATACTCCAACGGCTTGGCGACCGATTCACCCACCGCTTTGAATGCTGCAAAGTGGATCACCGCATCAAAGTCGGCAGCGGACAAGACGCCGGTCAGCGCATCGCGATCCAGCAGGCTTAATTCATGAAATTCAAGCGTCTTACCGGCCAGTTGTTGGACGCGGCGCAGCGACTCGCGTTTGCTGTTGCTCAAGTCGTCGACGACGACCAATTCGTGTCCCGCGTGCAGTAATTCCACGCAGGTGTGGCTGCCGATATAGCCTGCACCGCCGGTCACTAGAATTCGCATCCGTATCGATCCTGCCCAAGTTAAATAGGTAGTTAGTTTTGTGTCGCCATTTGCGATCGCAGCGATGATCCGGCCCCCTCGTGGTCCGAAAAACAGGCGTCGCCGCACTCGAGACAAATCGCTGGACGCTAAAGCTTAGGTCACAATCCCACGCTGTCCAACCAGTCGTGATCGCGCGGCCGGCTACGAATCGGTAACTGGCGATGCGATCTTGTCGCGCAGGCCATAGGTGACGATCGGATCCCGAATTCCCTTAACGGGCTGCGGCGCGTGGGGTTGCAGGTCGTGAGGGTGTTGCAGTTGCCTGTGCGTTGCCGCGGTCAGCAGCATCGGTGTACCGACGGTTTTGGTCAGCGATTCGATTCGTGAGGCAATATTCACGGCATCGCCGATCGCTGTAAATTCCAGTCGTTGATTCGACCCGATACTGCCGACCAACGCGTTGCCCGAATGGATCCCGATACCGATCTGCAGCGGTGGCATTTGCCGCGACTCAAACGCAGCGTTCAGTTTGCCTAAGCGATCGATCATGCTTACCCCCGCGTCGACGGCGTCGTCGGCGTGCTGCGGACGATCGGCCCCGACGCCGAACAGGGCCATGAAACCATCGCCAAGGTATTTGTTGACCATCCCGTGATGTTGTGTCTCGACGACGTCGACCATTGCCGTCAGGAACTCGTTCAGAACCGCAACGACTTCGGTTGGGTCGCGTCCTTCGCTGCTGGCGGTGAAGCCGCGGATATCGACAAACATCACCGTGATCTCCCGCGCCACGCCGCCGAGCCCCGGCACACTGGCCAGGATCTGTTCCGCCGCTTGCCGGCCCACGTGCAGACCAAACATCCGCCGCAGTGATTCCTTCTCTTGCAGGCCACGCGTCATCTGATTGAACTCCTCGATCAACGGCCCAAACTCGTCGGCTCGCAACAACCGGACTTGCGTATCCAGTTCGCCGCGTGCAACCGCTTGGGCGGCTTGCTTCAACTTGCGGATCGGTGTTCCGTACAATCGTCCTACCAGCCATGCCGATGCGAGACCAAACAACATCGCGATGCACCCGACCGCGATGGGGAACGTGAGTTCTCGCTGCGCCTCGGGTTGCGGAACATAGAACAGCAGCAGGATCGAAACGATCGGACAGAAGACCGCTGACAGACTCCATGCGATCCCCCGGCCGCGAAGTGTTAATGGATACGCGCCACGGATCGACGACGGCTGGATCTCGACAAACAGCAATGGAAACAAGAACTTGTGGCTCGCCAATTCGAGGGCGAAGAAGGCGTGCGTCAAGGCGATCTGCGCCGAGACGACGATCGAAACCGTCAACAGGATGGGGACCCGCGCATCGAGCCCGCTGTCGGCAAGTTTCAGCGGAACGACGATCATTGGAATACAACTCAGCCAAGCCAAGCTGCCGATCAAGATCATCCACCAGGGAAGATTGATCGCCAGACGCTGAATCGATTCCAGTTTGTCGGAAGGGATCGGTAGGCCACGCTCCCGCTGACTGAGAATCGATTGGAAACGCCCGACGACGCTCCCCCAGGCGATGGTTGCCGCCGGATAGACCAGGCAATTGACCCACATGATCGAACTCAACAGCGTGGCCTGTTGGGCGTCGGAGATCAGCGGACGGACATGGGCGACGTTGTAAAAAATGTTAAACGCGCTGCCGACAACCTGCGCCACGATGGGGATGATCGCGACGAGAAGCAGGGCTTGGCGGTAGGTTATCGAACGCTGCATTTTCTCATTGAACCCAACGGCGGGGGTTTCGGGAATGTGGGGCGTCAGAAACCGTAGCTTACCTGCGATGCTCAGGTTACAATGGCCGTCCCCGTCCATCTTACCCACCTCTATTCGAATCTGGAGTGCCTTGCGCATGCTGCGTTCTGCTTTTATCGTTCCCCTTGTGGCCTTGGTTTGCACGGTCGCCAACGCTCAAGAGACCACGCCCGAGTTCACCTCTTTGGTTCCCGAATCGGGACTCGAAGGCTGGCACGGACGTCCCCACTTGGACCCCCGCAAATATGCGGACGTCGACGCCGAAAAGCTTGCTCAGTGGAAGCAAGAGACCGAAGCGCATTGGTCGAACAAAGACGGTGTGCTGATCAACGACGGCCACGGCCCCTACCTGACGACCGACAAAGAGTACACCGATTACGAACTGAAGCTCGAATACCGTACGGTGGCCAAAGCGGACAGCGGGATCTACCTGCGTGGCACACCGCAGGTGCAAATCTGGGACACGACCGACGAAAGCAAGTTTAAGCTGGGTGCCAACCTCGGCTCCGGCGCCCTCTGGAACAACTCCGCTGGCGCTCCCGGCAAAGACCCGTTGGTCAAGGCCGACAAGCCGTTCGGTGAATGGAACTCGGTTCGCGTGATCCAAGTGGGGCAACGCACGACCGTCTACCTGAACGATCAATTGGTCGTCGACAATGCCCTGATGGAAAACTACTGGGACCGCAGCCAACCGCTGTTCCGCAGCGGCCCGATCCAATTGCAAACCCACGGCGGCGAGATCCTGTGGCGCGACGTCGCGATCCGCGAGATCGGTGCCGACGAAGCGAATCAGATCCTGGCGTCTCACGGTGGCGAAGGGTTTGAATCGGTCTTCGATGGCAAATCGCTGACCGGTTGGAAGGGCGCGGTCGACAACTATGAAGTCGTCGACGGCATGATCCGCTGCAAGCCGAAGCACGGCGGAACGCTGTTCACCGACAAGACCTACGGCGACTTCAAAGCACGCGTGATGTTCCGTCTGCCTCCAGGTGGCAACAACGGCTTGGCGATTCGTTACCCCGGCGAAGGCAACCCAGCTTATTCGGGAATGACCGAACTGCAGGTTCTGGACAACACGGCTGAAAAATATGCCAAGCTGGACGCGAGGCAATATCACGGTTCGGCTTACGGCATGGCAGCGGCGGCTCGCGGCTTCCTTCGCGAAGTGGGCCAATGGAACTTCCAAGAGGTGACTGTTAAAGGCTCGACCATCGTCGTCGAACTCAACGGCAACAAGATCTTGGATACCGATGTCAGCAAGGTGACCGAATTCATGGCCGATTCGCCTCACCCAGGTCGCGAACTCAGCAAAGGTCACTTCGGATTTGCCGGACACAACGATCCGGTTGAATTCAAAGAGATCAGCATCTTGCCGCTTTAATCTGCTTGAAGATCAATAACGCCAAACGCGTTTGATCATGAAGACAGCGACAATCGCGACGACGGAGTTTGCCATCCACACGCTGTAGGGTGGCAATTCTCCGTTTTTGGCATAGTCCTGGCCGACGATGAAGATCGGAAAATAGAAGATCAGAATCGGCAGGAAGACCATTCCAAAGCTGGTCCAATAATCGGCGGTTCTGGCCATGATCGCCAGTGGTGCTCCGACCAGCACGAAGAAGAAACACGAGAATCCGAACGACCAGCGTCGCCAGGGTTCGACGTGCAATCGGTTCAGCCGATCGGCACCGCCGCCAATCGCACCTCGCAAGTCAGCCCCCGGCGGTCCGACGATATCGTTCCAGCGGCCATTGGCCAACGCAAAACCGGTTTGAGCGGCTAGACGTTGACGATCGATCGACATCGCTTTTTCGCTGCGAATCGCTTCGGGACCGATCAGATACAGTGGAAGATCGGCGGGGCGGGAACTGCTGGGGTCCCCCTTGGCGAAGGCTTTGTTTAGTGGAATCTCCGGAACGATCTCGCCGGGGAAGTGGCTGCGGAAAGCTCCGCCCCCCTCGATTCGGCTGTCGACCAACCGCAGCATCAACGTCTCGCGTTCGGCATTCAGATGCAAGCTTCCTTCGCTAGCCGTGACCGTGATCGGCAATTCGCTGCCCGAACTATGCAAGGTGACCGTTGGCCATAGAAGGCGACGATCCTTGACATCTTGAACGTGGATCGAAAACCCTTTGTCCGAACTGTAGGAACGTTGGGCTTGCAGGCGCCGATAGACGATCTCTTCGAGCGAATGCAGCAGCACATGTTTCACGCCCGGCTTGCCCCATCCGACGGCCAGATCGTTCAGCCCCACGGCGATCGGACTGAGGATCAAACCGAAGATGAAAGCCGGCTTCATGATCGTCAGCGGCGAGATTCCAGCCGCTTTGACCGTCGCGATCTCGCCGTCCGCAGAGATCCGCCCGTAGACGGCACTGACAGCAAAAAGGGCCGTCGTCGGCAACGCGAATTGCAGACTCAGCGGCAGGAACAACGGTAACAACTGCAGCAGCGCCGCCGGACCAAGACCTTGGCGCAATAGTTCCCGCGCGACGACGATCAATAAGATCAGCACCGTGAGCGAAACGATCGCTACCAGGAACACCTTCGTGATTTCCCAGAGGATATATCGGGTCAGCCGCGTGGGCATCCGGCAATCACACTTGAGGCCTTGAGATTCTAAATATTGGCCGGAGAATAGCGAATTCCGCGAAAATCGGAAACGCCGATCGGCCTTTACCTATCTAGATAATCGGTTCGACCCAGGTAACCGCTGAGCCCCAATGCCCCTGGGATTGCCGACGCTGCCTCGCCAAATCCTAAACGGCAACAGTCAGTTAAAATAATCGGGCAAATGCTAGCGAGTTCACTCCCCCGCTTCGACCTCGGCACGCGTCAAAATGCTATCGCCATTGCGATCCAAGCGATCGAAGGTTGCATGCAATTCGGAGGGGGTTTCCTTGCGCGCGATCTTGCCATCGCCATCGCGGTCGATCCGCTCAAAGACCCGCAGACGGCCGTTTCGCCGGACCGCATCGGCCGCCCGCTGACGCATCGTCGGCGCGGCCGCCTTCGCTTCCCCACGCGGCACCGCGTAATGAAAGTACCCGATCATCATCTCATCCCAGGTTTGGTCCCCCCAGCGAACGGTCGCGGTCGGATCGGGATTATTCAGGTTCTTGGAGCTGTTATCAAACGCGGCGGTGCACAACATTTGCGATCCCGCGTCGACCGAGATCGGATTGTCGAACAGATAAAACGTCTGCCAATTGAAGTCGTACGCTGGGATGTCCAACAGCGTGCTGCGATCACCGCTGGGGTCGATCAATTCGTAACGGAACGCCTTGCCGCGCAGGTGCATGTGGGGACTGAAGCCCAGCAGTTGGCTGTCGGGCAAATTGCGTTGGACCGCGGTGACTGTGTAGTTGTCGTCCCCGGGAGGAATGTTTAACCGAGGCTGCACCGCACTGGTGGTGACGATCTCATGCGTGACCTCCGCATCGTCGGCAAAGATCATCCCCAGGCGGCTGTGATCGATTTGCGGCGATCCGATCGGAGTGTAGTGGACTTGGAAGATCAGCTCGCTGCCGGCGGGAATCTTCTTGGCCCAGCCTTTGGGCAAAGGTTCGATCCGCGTGCCGGGGACATAGCCAACCAAGTAGCCATGTTGAGCTCCCAGCCCACGCTTGGTTCCCTTAGGCACCGCGAAGGCCAAGATGTGATGGACCACCTCGCGATTGCCAGGCTGCAGTTCGGCATAGCGCAGCCATTTGTCTTCGGTGAAACCGGGATCGACACGGAAATATTGATACTTCACAGCCCCATCGGCGGGAACCTCGAAGGGCTCGGGGCTGACGTTGACGACCATGTCGGGCTCTTGGGGCAGCAGCCAGCCAGGCGTGTATTGGACCGGTTCGGGAAGGTTCGCAAGATCGCCCGCCGGAGCACCCGCGTCGGCCCAATCGTACAGCGTCTGTTTGTCTTCGTCGGACATCGAGCGATCGTTGGCAAACGACCCGTGCGCGGGATCAGCATGCCATGGAGGCATCCGTCCGCCGCGAACGGTTTCGGCGATCATGTCAGCCCAGCCGGAGACCTCGTCGTAATCGGTCAACGCAAACGGCGCGATCTCTCCCTCACGATGGCACTCGACGCAGTGCTTCTGCAGGATCCGCGAAACCTGATTGCCAAAAGTGATCTTCGAATCGCTGTCGGCTTTCTTTTGACGGCCGATGATACATCCAATCGATCGCGTCACCGGCGTCTTGATCGGCCGACCGGCCAGTCGATCGTCGATCGCATTCTTGAGATCGAAGCTGCGAGGGAAATCGCGGGCGAAACCTATCCCGTATTGGTCGTCGACGCGTCCCCAATAAACGACCTTTCGATCGCGGTCCAACAGGAAAACCTCAGGCGTTCGTTCGGCAGCCAATCGATCGGCGATTCGATTCCCCGCGTCTTTGAGCACCGGAAACGTCAGCTGGTGGTCGCGAGCGAAGGCGGCGATCTCGGCAATCGAATCTTGCGTGTTGCTCATCACCGCGACAAAGCCGACGCCGCGGGGAGCGTATTCCTTTTCGAGCTCGACCAACCGCGTTGCATACAGCTTTGCCAGAGGACACTGCGTTCCGAGGAAAGCGACGACCAGCAAGTCGGGCTGGTCAAAGTCCTGCACCTGCCAACGTCGTCCGCGAAAGTCATCGGCGTCGATCTTGGCCAATTGCAACCCGAGATGTCCCGCTGACGATTCAACGCCCGGCAGAGGAGAATGGAAGGCAACAACGACTAGCAAAGAAGCGACAAAAGAGCGGAGCACTTCGACAACCTTTCCAAGGGGGAAGACCTATTCGAGCCGGCGGCCGATCGAATCGGCGGAGACAGGTAGCTTGTCCAATGATACGCAATCTTGGTTGGATTACACGAGATCAACAGGAATTTAACGAAGGCAGATCACAGCCGGGCGGAACAAGACGCACGGGTAGGAGGAACCATCAGGCCGATTCGGCAGCCGTTGGAAATGGCCGGACCCTTGGTCCTGACTTCGTTCCGCTGTCGTGTGGTGTGGACGAGACGTTTGCTGGGTTGCGGCCGGGGTGGGGCTGCGACAATAGGGCGGCAGCGGGGCGGTCCGATCGGCCTGGGCAACTCGCCGCATCGGGATAGAATGAAGCGGATGGATGCTGAAATACGTAGAAAAATTGCCCTCGGTATCGCCTTGCTGGCGCTGCTGATTCTCCCAGGCTGCGGTACCGAGCCGCCCGATTTCCGCATGAATCGGGTCTTCGCGCACAAGATGGAGATCCACGGCGCGGAATTGGACACCGCGATCGACGACACCCAGATCGCGATCACTCAGTTGTTCGGAACGCCGGACGAGCCATTGTTGCCGGCGGTGCTGACCGAGAATCCCGATTTTCAATCGCTGATCCAGCTCGAAAATCTTCAACGCGCTGCCGGAGCGGTTGCCAGCGATCGCGACGGGACCGATCGCGGCCTGTTCCGCAAACATTGCTCTCAGTGCCATGGGATCAGCGGCGATGGGAACGGGCCGGCCTCCAGCCTGCTGAATCCCTACCCACGCGATTTCCGAATGGGTGTGTTTAAGTTCAAATCGACCCAGTACGGCGCCAAGCCGACGGTCGACGATCTGGTTCGGACGCTGCGACAGGGGATGCCCGGCACGTCGATGCCTTCCTTTCATCTCTATCCCGCCGAAGATCTGACCGCGTTGGCTCAGTATGTGATCTATTTGACGCTTCGCGGCGAGGTCGAACGGGCGATGTATCGCGACGCGGCCAACGAACTCGGCTACGGCGATCCCGACCAAACGCCGCAAGATCGTCTGTTAGCAATGGAGCTGAAGGAGAGCGATCCGGAAGCGTATCAGGAACAATGGGATGCGATCGAGGATTATGTCGTCGCGGCGGCGAGCCGATGGATCGACGCTCCCGAACAAGTCGTCGCGATCGCGCCGCCGCCCGAAAAGATTCCGGCCTGGCCGTTGGCAGCCGATGCGACCGCGGACCAGCAGGCGGAGATGGCCGCGTCGATCGCGCGCGGCAAAGCGTTGTTTGGCGGCAAAGTCGCCAACTGTGCCATCTGCCACGGAGCCGATGGGCGGGGCGACGGTCAAGTCAACGACTACGACGATTGGACCAAAGAATGGACGATGCGCAACGGGCTGGATCCCAAGGACCCTGAAAAGAAGCAGGTCGTTCGGGAATATTTGGCTCTAGGAGCCCACAAGCCGCGGAACATCTTGCCTCGCGATATGCATGCCGGTGCGTTTCGCGGTGGCGATCAGCCGCAGGACATCTACCGCCGGATCGTGCAGGGGATCGATGGAACTCCGATGCCCGCGATCAACCTGGTCGACCAACCCAGCGGCAGCGGGCTGACGACCGGCGACGTCTGGGATATCGTCCATTATGTGCTTTCACTTTCGCAAACCGGGCGAGGCGAAGCACTATGAATCGCGAACAGGAACCGATCTTGGACGAACTGAAGAACGAAACACCCGCGACCGACGAAGCGGGAGCGCCGTCGCGGTCTCCGTGGGTGCATCGCTGGGCGGTGCTGTTGGTCTGCCTGACCTGGCCGCTGATCTGGGTTGGCGGGCTGGTGACAACCTACGATGCCGGGATGGCGGTCCCCGATTGGCCGGCGACCTACGGATATAATATGTTCCTGTATCCGTGGACCACCTGGTTGCTGGGCCCCTTCGATTTGTTGATCGAACACGGCCACCGTCTGCTGGCCTCGCTGGTCGGCCTGATCACGATCGCGATGTTGGTCGCGGCCGTCTGGTCGCGGCAGCCTCGCTGGATCGTGCGGCTGTGTATCGTCGCTCTGGTCGGCGTGATCTTACAAGGCGCCCTGGGGGGCGCTCGCGTCGTGATGGACGCGCGAACCGTGGCGATGATCCACGGCTGCTTTGGCCCCGCCTTTTTTGTCCTCTGCTGGATGATCGCCGGAGTCAGTTCGCGATGGTGGCAAGCGACCGACGCCCCAAGTGTTCCCAGAACGGCAGTCCGCTGGGGGGCGGCGTTGGCGATCAGCAGCTACGTTCAATTAATTCTGGGAGCTCAACTGCGGCACATGCCGGTCGACGCCGGCGACTCGTTTTTCCGGCATATCGTCTTTTCCCACCTTACCGGAGCGGCCCTGGTTGCGGTTTTGTCCGTGATTACCGCCTGGAAGTTGCGTCGCTGCGGCGATTTGACGCTATCCAGAATCGGGTTGGGGCTGATAGGATTGCTAATCTTGCAGTGGTCGTTGGGACTGGGAACGTGGTTGGTGAACTACGGATCGCCGTGGGCCCTGAATCAATGGCCGTCGCTGGCGCGGTATGTGATCGTGGCCAAAGGATGGACCGAATCGATGATCGTGACAGGGCATATGGCGACGGGATCGATGATCTTGGCGCTGGCCTGTTGGACTTGGTTGCGAGCATCGCGACGCTGCGAAGGCTCCTCATTTGCGAAACCCGCGTTCGATTGAGAACGCTCACAATACAAAGGCTAACTTCATGAGTGGCGATCTTGTCGTATTGGATCGACCGGAACGACTTAGCACCGTCGTGCGACCAACTCGTGTGCCGATCGCATCGGAAGGCAATTCGATCGACGCCGCCGATTTGCCGCATCGCGGACGGCACGGCGGCACCGCCGCAGCGTCGCTCAAAGCGTCGATTCGCGGGCTGTACGATCTGACCAAGCCGCGGATCGTGATGATGATCCTGATCACCACCGCGATGTCGGCGATGTTTTTGGCGGGCACCGATCTTTCGCTGTGGATGTTGATGCATCTGATGATCGGCACCGCCGCGGTCGCCGGTAGTGCCAGCGTGATGAACCAGTTCATCGAGCGCGAAGCCGATGCGAAGATGATGCGGACGATGAAGCGCCCGCTCCCCAGCGGCCTTGTCTCTCCGGGAGCTGCGTTGATTTTCGGAATCACGATCGGCCTGTTGGGAACCGCTTACCTGGCGATCAATGTCGGCCGGAGCACCGCGTTTGTTGGTGTCGCGACTTGGGTCGGTTATGTGATGCTGTACACTCCGCTGAAACAGAAGACCGCATGGAACACGACCGTCGGCGCGATCGCTGGTGCGTTGCCGATGATGATGGGCTTCGCAGCCGCTGGCGGCAGCCTGACCGATCCTCGCGGATGGTTGTTGGTCGCCGTGTTGTTCCTGTGGCAATACCCGCACTTCATGGCGATCGCTTGGATGTACCGCGGCCAATACGCCGATGCGGGCTTTAAGATGACGCCGGTTGTCGAACCGACGGGCAAAAGTGCCGGATGGCAAGCGATTGCCGGCGCGTTGGCTTTGCCAGCCGTTTTGATCACGCTGGTCCTTCCCTACAACTACGCTCCGCTGTTTGCGGTCCTCGCCGTCGCCGCCTCGTTCGGGATGATTCGCAGCTCGTTCCGCTTCTGCGGTAGCCCCAACGACGTCACCGCGCGACAGCTGTTGATGTCGTCGCTGGTCCAGTTGCCCGCCTCGCTGGCGGTTTTGATCGCCGCGCGACTGCTCGGTTAATCGACCGCCGCAGCCCTATCCCTCCTCCGCTGGTTTCGCCCGCCGCGTCGCTTCGCTGGCGTGGCGGATCACCGCCGCAGCCCTACGACCTTCCCATCGATCGCCGACTGAAACAGGTCGGAGCCGTGAAAATGACCTCCGCAGATCCCCACCATCCGTCAACCCAATACGCTGTCGAAGCTGTTGATGTGCACCATCGCTACGATGATCATGTCGCCCTGGACGGCGTCAATCTGCAGATTCCGCAAGGCAAGATCTTCGCGCTATTGGGCCCCAACGGCAGCGGGAAAACGACCCTGTTTCGTTTGTTGGCGACGCTGATGCCGCTGCAACGCGGGCAATTGAGCGTCTCGGGTGCGAGCGTCGATTCGGTGATGGAAGTCCGCCGCCGGATCGGGATCGTTTTCCAATCGCCTAGCTTGGACAAGAAGCTGACGGTTCAGGAGAACATCCGCTGCCAAGCCGCGTTGTACGGAATCCATGGCGCCGCGCTGCGACAGCGGGAAGAAGAAGTTCTGCAGCGTTTGAGGCTCGCCGACCGCCGCAATGATTATTGCGAAAAGCTCTCCGGCGGTCTGAAGCGACGCGTCGAACTGGCCAAGGGAATGTTGCATCAACCGCAGGTGTTGCTGTTGGATGAACCGAGCACCGGCTTGGATCCGGGGGCTCGATTGGACCTGTGGGAAGCGCTCAAAGAGTTTTCGCAGCAGGGACTGTCGGTCGTGTTGACGACGCACCTGTTGGAAGAAGCCGAAAAAGCGGATCAGATCGCGATCTTAAGCGAAGGGAAAGTGATCGCCGAAGGAGCTCCCGATCGGTTGCGATCGCAGATGGGTTCGGGCTTGATCACGATCACCACCGACCAACCCGAAGCGGTTTGCCAAAAGCTGCAACAGCAGATGGGAATCGAAGGGCAAGCGTTACACAATCAAGTTCGCATCCAGAGCGATCAGCCCGGTCCGATGGTGCCTGAGTTGCTGACGACGCTGGGCGACCAAGCGACTTCGATCTCGATCGGCCGGCCGAGTCTAGAAGATGTCTTTATCGCAAAGACCGGTTATCAATTCTGGTCGGGCGAATAACAGAAACTGAATTCATCATGAGTACACTGACCTCGGAATCCTCCGAACCGAAAACGCCAGTCGCATCTAGCGGCTCGCTTGGCGCTGCCACGTCGCTCGACATCCGCCCTAGCGGAATCGCCGCGGCTTGGATGCTGGCTCGCCGCGAATGGACACGCTTCTTCCGGCAGAAGAACCGCGTCGTATCCGCCGTCGTTCAACCGCTGCTGTTCTGGCTGATGTTTGGCGCCGGAATGCGAGGCTCGTTCTCCTGGACGACCAGCGGACAAGAAGGCTTCTTCGAATACTTCCTCCCCGGCACGATCGGTTTGATCGTGCTGTTCACCGCGATCTTCGCCACGATTTCGGTGATCGAGGATCGGCGCGAAGGGTTCATGCAAGGCGTGCTCGTTTCGCCGGTGGGCCGTTGGCCGGTGTTGGTCGGCAAAGTTGTCGGTGGCGGCGGAATCGCTTGGGCTCAAGCTGTTCTGTTCCTTGGCCTGGTGTTGCTGTTTGGCATGGCCAGCCCCGGGATTAACACGGTCTATGCGCTTGTGCTGTTGGCTGTGATGTCGATCACGTTGTGTTCGGTCGGCATGATCGTCGCCTGGCCGATGACCAGCACCCAAGGCTTTCACGCGGTGATGATGCTGTTCCTGATGCCGATGTGGTTGTTGAGCGGTGCGTTTTTCCCGATCCCCGCGATCAGCGACGCGACGTCGATCGGCCAGTCGATCCTGCACTGGATCATGCGCTGCAATCCACTCAGCTATTCGATGGTCGAACTCCGTCGGCTGCTCTATCCCGAGGTTGTCTTGGCCGACAACGTCTGGGGCCCGTCGTCGATGGTCACTTGGACGGTCTCGCTGCTGTTCATGATCGGATCGCTGGTCCTAGCGGGCTGGTTGATGCGAGGCAGCCGTCGCGCCGATCTGGTTTAGAGCGAACCGGCCCAGCCCCCTTCCCTTTTGCTGGGGAATCCTTCATCCTGAGCCAGCTGGATAATCTTTGGAAGCGGCTCTGGGCGGCTTCCCCCAACACCCGACGAATCGTAAGAAGCTATGGCCGTTCCACGCGTTTTGATCCTTCGTGCTCCGGGAACCAATTGCGACGAAGAGACCGCGTTTGCGTTTGAAGCTGCCGGTGCGGTCACCGAACGCGTTCACGTGAACCGGTTGATCGAAAATCCCAAACTGGCCGAGGACTTCCAAGTTCTCTGCCTGCCGGGCGGATTCAGCTATGGCGACGACATCGCTGCCGGGCGGATTCTGGCAAGCCAATTGGACCGCAACCTGGGCGATATGGTCCGCCAGTTCTGCGACCAAGACCGCCTGGTCCTTGGGATCTGCAACGGCTTCCAAGTTCTAATGCGACTGGGCGTGTTGACCTCGGGCGTTCGCGAGACGCAACCGGCGACGCTGACCTGGAACGATCACGGCCGCTTCGAAGACCGCTGGGTTCACTTGTCGGTCGACGAGACGCCATGCGTCTTCCTGAAGGGGATCGATCAGATGTATCTGCCGATCGCGCATGCCGAAGGCAAGTTCGTGACCGCCGACGCTGAGGCATTGAAGGCGTTTGGCGACGCGGGACGGTTGGCGCTGCGATACACAACCGCCGATGCGGGGCAAACCAGCGACGAAGTCCTGCCGTTCCCATCGAACCCCAACGGGTCCGAAGCGAACGTGGCCGGAATCTGCGACGCGACCGGCCGTTTGTTTGGCCTGATGCCTCACCCCGAACGCCACATCGATCCAACGCATCACCCACAATGGACGCGCCGCACCGAGCAGCCGCAGTGGGGCGAAGGGTTTGCCATCTTCAAAAACGCAGTCGATTATTTTGGTGAATAAGAACGAGCCAACGTTAGTCGGACGATTAAAGAAAATCGCAGGACCTGTCTTCGGGCTGATCCTGTTCTCCGTTGCCGCTTCGTTTTTGTACAAGAAGACGCAAGAGATCACCTGGGATGAATTCGCCGCGGGCGTCGCTAACATCCCACTGGCGTATCATCTGCTGGCCTGCGTGTTGGTCGCGCTTAACTATTTTGTCCTAACCGGCAACGACGTGTTGGCTGTCCAGTTTGTTGGGGCGGGCAGTTCGGGAGCCGAAGAGGGCCGCCCTAGGCTGAGCTATCGCAAGGTCGGCTTGGTCTCGTTCCTCGCCTACGCCTTCAGCAACAACATCGGCGCGGTGGCCGCCGGGATTCCGATCCGCGTCCGGTTCTATAGCGGTTGGGGATTGGGGACCGCTCAAATCGTGGCCCTGCTGGCCTTCACAAGTCTCTCGTTTTGGGTCGGTGTCTGCATGGTCGGCGGCGTGGTGCTGTCGATTGCGGAAATTCCGATGCCACCGAAGATCGATCTGCCGGTCAGTTCGCGGATCCTCGGTTTTACGCTGCTGGCAGCGATTGCCCTCTACGCGGCGCTCTGCACTTGGTGGCGTCGTCCGCTGCCGCTGGCGGGACTGAAGCTGTTGCCTCCCGGACCGGCACTGATGCGGAAGCAGATCGTTGTCGCGTCGATGGACCTGATTCTGGTGGCAACGACGCTGTACGTTTTGTTGCCGAGCGGGATTTCAGCCAGTTACCTGCAAGTCGTCGGCGTCTACCTACTGGCGCTCGCCGCCGCGATGCTGACGCAAGTCCCCGGCGGTCTGGGCGTCTTGGAAGCGATCCTGCTGACACTGTTAGCCAGCAGCGACGAAGCGGTCATCTTGGGCGCGCTGCTGATCTTCCGAATCTATTATTACGTCGTGCCACTGTTGGTCGCGTCCGTGGTGTTGGCGACCGTGGAGGTGCGATCGACGCGTGCCGCTCGGAAGCTATTGAGCGGCTGAGTCTTCTTCGTCGTCGGTGCTGGTCGCGGCGTCGAGGCTGGTTAGCGGAGCTGCCAGGCGGACTCGCAGGCTGACGATGCGGGGACCTTCGACGCGAAGGATCTCGATCTTCGCTCCGCCGATTTGAACCATGTCCCCCTGCTCGGCGACTCTTCCCAGTTGTTGCATCACAAATCCGCCCAACGAGTCGGAATCGTGCGACTGCAGCGTCAGCCCCATCATTTTGTTGATGTCGTCCAGCGGCGTCTGCCCGAGGACGCGGAAGGTTTGATCGTCTTCGCGAACGATGTCGCGGACCTGTTCGTCGAACTCGTCCTCCAGTTCTCCGACTAGCTCTTCGAGCACATCTTCCAGCGTGACGACGCCGACGACGGTTCCGTGTTCATCGACGACAAAAGCCAACAGCGATTGCGACGACTTAAAATGCTGCAGCAGCGTTTTGATCGGGATCGTTTCGGGAACGAAGTTTGGCGGCTGAAGCAGGGCGGCGCGGTCCAGCGGCTGCGAAAGATCGAGCCCGACCAGGTGCTGGATGTGCAGCACGCCAACGGCTTTCTCCAGCGATTGCTCGACGACCGGATAGCGACTGAAGCGGTATTTGCGGATCGTCGTGATCCAGTCTTCGATCGGAGCGTCCATCGACAGCGTGACCACATCGGTTCGCGGGGTCATGATTTGATGGGCCGATTGATCGTCGAACTCCAACACCGCGTTGATCAATTGGGCTTCGCTGCGCGTCAGTTCGCCATGCACATGCGATTGAGCGACCAGGTTGCGCAGCTCCTCTTCGGTGTGAGGCGTGCCATGTTCGTCGACCGCTTCAACGCCGATCGATCGCAGCAGCAGCGACGTGATCCAGTTCAGGGCGACCAGCAACGGATAGGCGACGTAATAGAAGCCGGCCAGGGGCAGAGCGCACCACACGGCCATCGGTTCGGGTTTGCGGATCGCAAAGATCTTGGGTGCCTGTTCGCCGATAACCAGATGCAGCGCCGTGATCGTAGTGAAGGCGAAGACCAGGGAAACGACATGCAGCACGTCGGGGTTGGAGATCCCGATCCAGGCGAAGACCGGTTCGATCAGATGATGGAACGCCGGTTCGCCGACCCACCCCAAGGCGAGCGAGGCGAGAGTGATTCCCAGTTGGCAAGCCGATAGCGACGCATCCAACCGCCTGGCGAGCCAGTTGGCAACTTTAGCGAACAGGTTGCCGCCGAGTGCCATCTGTTCCAGCCGGCTGGGCCGCGCCTTGACGAGCGCGAACTCCGCCGCAACAAAAAAGCCGTTGACCGCCACCAGCAGCAGGGCGATTCCAAAGTTGATCCAATTTTCCATAGTATCGATGACGGCCGATGTTAAGATTCCAACAAACGAAACATTTCAAGGGAACTTGCGATCCCAGCAAGCGCCACCAATGATAGACGCTATTGCGGCGTGTGCCGAGGATGGCGATAGGTTCTGTTTTCTCCATCGCAACGATGGGTGCCGCCTTGGCGGTGATTGGCGACGCCTGGCGACGGACTTTAAATCCTGTGGAAATGAAGCGACCGGATAACGAATCAACAATGGAACCTGTCGATCGCACCGCGGCGTTGAACCGTGAAACCGATGCCATCGAGGACGCGTATCGCACCCACAGCCGCGCGGTGTTCGCAACGCTGGTCCGATTGATCGGCGATTTTGATCTCGCCGAAGAAGCATTGCACGAAGCGTTTATCGCGGCGCTCGAAAAGTGGCAGCAACAGGGAATCCCCGCGGATCCGCGATCGTGGCTGGTGTCGACTGGACGGTTTAAAGCGATCGATGTGATTCGCCGCCGCGCACGATTCCATCGCGCGGCCGACGAACTGGTCCAACGCGTCGACGCGATCGCGGCGGCCAACGCAAGTGTCAGCGAGCGGGAGATCCAAGACGATCGCTTACGGCTGATCTTCACCTGCTGCCATCCGGCGATCGATCCCAAGGTCCAGGTTCCGCTGACGTTGCGAGAGGTCTGCGGGCTGACGACCGAAGAGATCGCCAGTGCCTTCCTCGCCTCGCCATCGACAATGGCTCAACGGATTGTCCGCGGCAAGGCGAAGATTCGCGACGCCAAGATCCCGTTTGTCGTCCCCTCGCTGACCGAATTGCCCGATCGGTTGGATGCCGTGTTATCGGTTGTCTATCTGGTCTTCAACGAAGGCTATTCGGCGTCTGCCGGGGAGAGCCTCACGCGCCCCGATCTTTCGCAAGAGGCGATCCGATTGAGTCGGTTGATCGTGGAGTTGTTGCCCGATCCCGAGGCGATGGGACTGCTGGCGATGATGCTGCTGCACGAATCGCGGCGGCAAGCTCGGCTGACGCCCGACGGCGACTTGGTGCTGTTGGAAGATCAGGATCGCAGTTTATGGGATCGCGATTTCATCGACGAAGGAAAGCTGTGGGTGCAGCGTTCGTTGGAATCTCGCCGCGTGGGCGGTTACGCGATTCAAGCGGCGATCTCGGCGGTTCACGCCGACGCGGCGACCGCCGATGCCACCGATTGGCCTCAGATCGTCGCCCTGTATGGCGCGTTGATGCAAGCGACGCCATCACCCGTGATCGAACTGAATCGCGCCGTTGCGGTGGCGATGGCCGATGGTCCCGCGGCGGGACTGCAGATCATCGATGCAATCCTGCAGCGCGGCGAATTGCAGGGCTATCGATTAGCGCACGCCGCCCGCGGCGAACTGCTCCGCCGCCTAGGAGATCGCGACGCGGCGAGGGCCGCGTTTCGGCGGGCGCTCGAACTGGCAACCCAGGAACCCGAGCGGCGGTTCTTAACGCGAAAGCTCGACGCGCTCGATCAGGTCGAGTAGTCGGAGTTAAACGTCACGTAAGCGGTCGTCAGATCGCTGGTCCAGAAGACCGAAGTCCCCGGCCCGTCGCCGACAGTCACTTCCAGCACCACCGTCTTGTCGGACGCCATGCTATCGCTGATCGTTTTTTCATCGAAGTCGATCGGCTGGCCTTTATCGAAAACCATTGCCCCGTTGATCTTCAGTTGACACAGTTCGGGCCGCACCAGGACGCCGGCATATCCTGCCGCCGACATGATCCGTCCCCAGTTGGGATCGTTCCCCGTCACCGCCGTCTTGACCAGCGGGCTGTCCGCAATCGCCTTGGCGATCTGCTTGGCATCGTCACAGCAATCGGCACCCGCGACACGGATCTCGATCACGTGCAACGCGCCTTCGCCGTCGGCAGGAATCTGTTTCGCTAATTCGATACAGAAATCGGTCAGCACTTCGGTGAAGCGAGTCAGATGTTCTTCGGCCAACGGCGTCGCCGATGCGGTGCCACTGCACAGCAGGTTGACCGTATCGTTGGTGCTCGTGTGCCCATCGACGCTGATGCTGTTAAAGCTTGCGTCGGCAGCGACACGCAGCGCCCGTTGCGCGTCGATCTTGGTGAGGTTGGCATCGCATAGCACCAATCCCAACATCGTCGCCATGTTCGGGCCGATCATCCCCGCTCCCTTGGCCATCGCGGCAAAGGTGATCTTCTGGTCGCCGATCTGTTCGCAGCGGAAGGCGAGCTTGCGACCTTGGTCGGTCGTCAGGATTCCGTCGGCGGCGGCGAGGAAATTGTCGGATGCATTGTTCAGCTGGCCGGCGGCCGACTCGATTCCTTTTTCGATGCGATCCATCGGCAACTTGTGCCCGATGATCCCGGTGCTCATCACCAGCACGCTGCTGGGATCGAGATCGCATGCTTTGGCGACAAGGTTTGTCATCGCCAACGCGTCGCGGTCACCTTGTTGGCCGGTGCAGGCGTTGGCGTTGCCGCTGTTGATCACGACAGCGCGAACGGCCGACGAAGGGGTCCGGCTGCGGCTGAGAACGACCGGGGCCGCGACGATCTTGTTTTGGGTATAGACGCCCGCGGCGACGAGGTCGCGATCACCAACAACCAGTGTTAGGTCCTTGCGGTCGGCTTTGGCTTTGATGCCGCAACACACGCCGGCAAATCGAAATCCTTGAGGAAGCTGCATCGTTCCCTTTCCTGGTCTGGCGAAAAAAAGTTTGGCGGCACAAAATAAATTATCGTATTGGGGGGATGCCGGGGCGTTGATTTTATGCAGGCGGAGGTTTGTTGAGTAGGCCGGTCGCCGCTGTTATCGGGACGACGCACGATCGGTTACAACCTACACTACACGCTTCGATCGCCTCTCCGCTGCTCCCTCTCGCTCTCCGAATCCAAGCCTATGTCGATTGTTGAAACGCGCGCGTTGACGAAACGTTTTGGGGACTTTGTTGCCTTGGACCGCTGCTCGCTGACGGTCCAACCTGGCGACGTGTTTGGTTTGCTGGGGCCCAATGGAGCGGGGAAGACGACGCTGCTGCGAACCCTGCTCGGTTTCCTGCGACCGAGTTCTGGAACCGCGTCGATCTGCGGTCACGATGTGTTCAGCGAAAGCTTGGCCGTCCGCCAGAACGTCGCCTACCTGCCCGGCGACGCGCGGCTGCCGCGACACATGCGGGGGCGCAGTGTGCTGCGATTCTTCAGCGACCTGCATCCGTTGGGTTCCGCCGAACGCAGCCTGGCGTTGGCCGACCGCTTCGAATTGGACCTGCAGCGCCGCGTCGGATTTATGTCGACCGGGATGCGACAAAAGCTGGCGCTCTGTGTCGTGCTGTCGACTCAGTCGCCGATCGTGATCCTCGACGAACCGACAGCCAACCTGGACCCTTCGGTTCGCAAGGCGGTGCTGGAACAGGTCGAACAGATCCGCGACAGTGGCCGCACGGTGATCCTTTCGTCGCATGTGCTCTCGGAAATCGAACAGGTTTGCAATCGAGTCGTCTTCTTGCGACGCGGCCAATTGGTGCTGGAGCAATCGATCTCAGAACTGAAGGATCGACATCGGATCATCCTTTGGATCGATGACAAACACTTTGAGATTCCGCATTCGCTGCGAGAACGCGTCGAGGAAACGTTTCGGGAAGGAGACCGGATTGTGCTGGAGACCGATAGTGATTTGGCACCTTTGCTCAGCTGGTTGGCGACCCTCGCGCCTCGCGAACTGCGATTGGAGCCTTTAGGAATCGAAGCGATCTACGATCGCGTGCACCATCCCGTCGGCGACGCCTCGGTCGCTGATTCCAACGCGCCGCAGGAGGTGGCATAGATGACACGCGTTTTGATTCGCAAGTATGTTGGTGAAGCGATTTTGCTGTGGCTCGCGTGCGCGCTCGCTTTGGTGTCGTTTAATGTGTTGCGCGTTTGGTTGGTCAGCCAGATGGAGATGGATCGCTTCAAAGCGATCATCGAACAGTTCCGCGAATACGAACGCTTTTCGCCGATCCCGTTCGATCAATTGTTCAGCTACGTCGGCCGGATTGGGATGACCTTTGATGAACCGATCGTCGTTTTATGCATCGTTGTCTGGGTGATCGCGCGGGGTTCCGATGTGGTCAGTGGCGAACTGGGGCGTGGCACGCTGGAGATGTTGCTGGCTCAACCGGTCACGCGCAGCCAAGTGATGCGGGCCCATGGGACCGTCGCGGTGCTGGGCTTGGCGGGGCTATCGCTGTGCGTCTGGCTCGGCATCTGGATCGGAATCATGCTGTTCAGTGTCAAACAGATTCCCCCAGCTCCTACGTTTTACATCCCCTTGATCGGCCTGCATCTGCCGCTGCCAACCGGGCCTGCCGAACCGATTTTTACGCCGATGCGGCAGTTCGTCTCGGCAGAGGTCTTTGGCGTGGGCGTGTTGAACCTGTTTGCGTTTGGTTTCGCGCTGTTGGGCATCAGTACCTGGCTCAGCAGCATCGATCGCTATCGTTGGCGTTCGGTCGGAGTGACGATCGGCTTTTATGTCGTCAACGTGATCCTGATGATCGCCTCCCAAGCGACCGAGCGACTCGATTGGTTGAAATATTTGACGTATTTCACCTGTTACATGCCGCAGGAGATCATCCAGCATCGGGTGAACCCCGAAACGGGGTCTCCTTGGCAGATCCTCCTGACAGGTCCCGACGGTACCCAGATACCCGGTCCCTTTGCGGCAACCCTGTTCTTGTTTGCCATCGGGACGGCAGGGTATTGTTTGGCGCTGCGACGTTTCAATCAACGCGATCTTCCCGCCCCTGTCTAGCCGAGAACCGGTTGAACCCCTCCAACTGGGTGGAATGCAAAACTACCGGTATTCTTTTGTTTAGAGTTGCCGGCGCGTGTGGAATTCGATAACTTTATGCATTGTCACTAGCTTCCCTAACACTCTGCGCCGCGAGATCTCATCATGCTTCGTTCCATCATAGCGCTGTCACTTTTGGTGGGTGGCGTTTTACAGCTCTCAGCCGACGATACCACTCAATCGCTTCGCGTGCGTACGGCGAGCACGCAACAGGCGCTCGGCGGAAGCGCTCCCTTTCCCGAAGGCTTGATTGCAAACGTCGATAGCACCGGCACGATGCAGGTTCAATTGATCGATCTTGCAACGGGCACCGGGGGCCCATCGGCGGTCGGTAATTTGTCGGTCTCGCTTGTTGGAGCCAATGGCCCTGTGGGACAGGCGATCGCCAATGCGGGCGGAGTTGCTGCATTGCGAGTTCCGGGAGCGGGTTGGTATTCGTTGGTCGTTGCCGATGCGAAACAACAAAAGCACGGTGTCCTATTCATCTATGCGAACGTCGCGAACGAAGCAAAGTCGGCTCCGTTGGTCTTCCCGATCGTTTCGGTTTCCGAAGCGGAAGTGCTGCGAAACATTCGCGGTTATCTCGGTTCGCCCGAAGGCCCTTTTGCACCGTTGGCTGGTTTGGAAGCCTATCAGGTTTCCGGCAGCAGTTTCTATCAAGTCCAATTGGCGTCCGATGGCAGCCTCAAGGGACAGGTTTTGGCACCGCTGCGAGCGGACATGAAGACGATTGGTTCGCTGGAATCGATCAACGTCTCGATCGTGAAAGCGGGAACCGTGGTCACGCGAGCAGTCACCGACACCGCCGGAGGTTTCTCGGTGGCGGGTTTGAATCCAGGTGTTTATGGCGTGATCGCTGCGGGACAACTGGGATACACTGCGTTCTCCTTTGAATTGCTTGCCGCCCCAACCGTTTCGGCTGTTCAACCCGTCAGCATGCGAACCAATCTGCAATCGGTCGGCAACGTGCTGATCTGTGGTCTGGTCCCGACTTCGATGCTCAACTCGACGATCGATGCGATTCGCAACAGCTACCAATCGACTGGCGGGATCGCGAACGCGGCCGCTGGAAATGGCGCAGCCCCTGCCGGTGGCAGTAACATGGGCGGCGGCGGTGGTGGTGGCGGCGGAGGCGGTGGAGGAGACTTGGCCGCATTGGCTGGTTTGGCAGCCGCGGCAGCCGTTTTGGCGAGCGATGATGATGATGACGACGTCGCCAGCCCAGCAGCCCCCTAAGTTCGCAAGTGTCCGGTTTGGGAACACTTTAAATTTCTGATAAATTGACGTGTAAGAGGCCTTCGAAATTCGAAGGCCTCTTTTTTTGGCATCGTCTGCGGCGAGTGACGCATCCCTCTCGTTTGGTTTTCCGATTGCCGTCGGTTTCACTGCGGAAGCCTATTGCCGCGACCTGCGCGGTGAGGTGGCCAGACGAAGGCTTCGGGGGCGACGGATGTACCTGCGCTACTCGCTGCGCGGCGAATATGCTACGGTCAGGTAGTCCGCCTCGCAAACCACGCCGCACCCCTCGCATTTGACTCTGCCCACTCATGCCAACGCGACCCCGCGCGATCCTCGCGACCGATATGGACGGCACGCTGTTGCCGCTGCAAGACGATCCGACTCACATCGCCGACCTGCAAACCTTGCTCGAAAATTTGCAAGCCAACGACGTGCAAGTGCTTCCCGTCACGGGGCGCGATCGCGCGGCGATGATCGAAGCGTTGCAGGCGTTTCGGATTCCGGCACCCGAAGTCGCGATCTGCGATGGCGGCACGACGATCGTTGTCCGCAACGACGACGGTGACTTCGACTACCTGCCCGACTTCCAAACGCATCTGGAAGCGAACTTCGCCAGCTTTGCGACCGATGACGTCTCCTACCTGCTGAGAGATTTAGTCGACCTGCGGTTCCGCGCCACCGAAAAACAGAACCAGTTCAAGATCAGCTACTTCGCCGAAGCAAAGACGCTGCAAGCGACGGTTGCCACGATTCAAAGCCGTCTGCGCGACTCGGGGATCGATTGCGATGTGATCTCGGGTTTCAATCTCCATTGGGGCGAAGGGCTCGTCGACATCCTGCCGGCAGGACTCTCCAAAGCCTACGCCTTGCAGTGGTGGTTGGATCGCAGCGGCAATGATCGCGATCAAGTTATCTTCGCCGGCGACGGTGGCAACGACTTGGAGGTCTTCCTCGCGGGATATCGCACGATCGTCGTTGGCAATGCCGAACCGGAGATCGCGTCGACAGTTTATGCAGCCCACCGCACCGGCAAAACGTTGGATCGATTCTATCTGTCGGAGGCTCGAGCGACGTCGGGTGTCTTGGAAGGATGTCGTTGGTTCGAACTCGTGCCGCCGGAAAAACGAGAGTCCCGTTCCAGCGATCCGCTGGGCGCGGTCCCCGTCTCCTGCAACGCGACCCATTTCAATATCTGGGCTCCCTACGCGGGACGGCTTGCGATCGAAAAGCAGACCGACGGCGAAGTCCAACGCTTCCGGATCCAGCCCGACGAAGATGGATACTTCCATCGCACGGTCCGCGGAATCGGTGGCGGCGATCGGTATCAAATCTCATTGGACGATCGCGTCAGTCGCCCCGATCCCGCTTCGCGCTTCCAGCCGCAAGGCGTTCACGGCCCTTCGATGGTCGTCGATCATCGCAAATATCCGTGGCACGATGCGGACTATCGCGGCGTCGCAAAAAGCGACCTGGTGATCTACGAAATGCACTTCGGAACCTTCACTAGCGAAGGATCTTATCTGGCGGCGATCGATCGGATCGAAGAGCTTGTCTCGCTAGGGATCACCGCGGTCGAAGTGTTACCGTTGGCCCAGTGTGCCGGTTCACGCAACTGGGGCTACGACGGAGTCCAAATCTATGCCGCCACCGAAAATTACGGGACGCCCGACGATTTCAAACGCTTCGTCGACGCCTGTCACGCCGCCGGAATCGCGGTGATCTTGGACGTCGTCTACAACCACCTGGGGCCCGAGGGAAACTACCTTCACGACTTCGCTCCCTATTTCTCCAAGCGACATCACACGCCTTGGGGCGACGCGTTCAACTACGACGGCGAGAACTGCGAATCGGCGCGGCGATTTGTGATCGAGAACGCCGTCTATTGGCTGCGCGAATACCATCTGGACGGTTTGCGTTTGGATGCGGTCCATTTCATGTTCGACGACAGCGACCAGCCGATCCTCCGCAGCATCCGTCACGCGGTCACCGATTTTGCCAGCACCGTCGATCGCCCGATTCATTTGATTGGCGAAGCGAACATCTACGATCACGCCCTCGTCTCGCCGACCGATGGGACCGCCTACGATGCGATCTGGGCCGACGATATCATGCACGCGATCTATTCCCACACCGTTCCGGATATCAATCTCGCGCATCGACATTACGCGGGAGCGAGCGACATCGAAGAAGCGTTGCAGCACGGCTACCTGCACACCGGGCCCAAGGTCACGCGGATCGATAGCGAAGTCCGTCGCCAGATGCACGCCGAGGGAGACTTCTCGTTTTTGCCATCGCTGATCTGCGGTTTGCAGACGCACGATTGTGTCGGCAACCATCCGCATGGTTCCCGCTTCCATCAACTCACCTCGACCGAAACCCAACGCGCCGCGATCCCGTTGCTGATGCTCTATCCATCGATCCCGATGATCTTCATGGGAGAGGAGTACGCGTGCGACGCACCCTTCATGTTTTTTGTCGACTTCGGCGATCCGCGATTGCGACGCGCCGTCGACCGCGGTCGCCGCAACGAATACCCGCATCACCAATGGAAAGGTGCGATCGCGCCGAGCCACGATGATGCGTTTGCGAATTCCAAGTCGATCCAGATCAAAGACCCCGCGATCTGGCAATGGTATCGCGACTTGATCGCGCTGCGGAAAACATGGCAGCGGGAGTCGTTGTTGGATTGGAAAAATCTGTCGGTCGTCTGCGATCCCGCGCGGTCGTTGTTCGCGCTACAATATCAAGCTCCCAACGGCCGACCGAAGTTTGTCGTTTCGCGATTTTCCGCCCCCGCGGATGAATTGCCTCCGCTGTCGCTGCAAATCGACGGCGAGGTGTTGATGCAGTCGTCGGTTCATCGCGATTCGCCGACTCAGCTGACCCTACAAAATCAAGCGGTTCTGATCGGCGAGGGGACTTGGAATCTCGCCGCGGGCCAGTAGTGCACATCTTGGGAATTTTGAATATGAATCGAACGTTGTCGCCAATAACCGCTGCGCGATCGAAAACGGTTTCGCTGGTGATCTGCATCGCGTTGCTGTTGTCGGGCTGTTCGTCCAGCAGCGATTCTTCGGCCGACGGATCGACCTCCGACGCGACCGGATTGCAACAGGTGACGCTGCAATTGAACTGGTTCCCCGAAGCGGAACATGGCGGTTATTATGCGGCCGATGTTCATGGCTACTTCGCCGACGAAGGGCTTGAGGTGACGTTGTTGCCCGGCGGGCCCAACGTTCCCGTCGTCCAGTCGGTTGCGGCCGGGCGAGCTGCATTTGCCGTGACCAATGCCGATCGCGTCCTGTTTGGCCATCAAGCCGGCGCGGAAGTTGTCGCGTTGTTCGCCCCGATCCAGAACACGCCGCGATGTATCATGGTCCATCGCGAATCGGGGATTTCGAAGCTGGCCGATCTTCGCGACGTCACGCTGGCGATCGGTACCGGCCCGGCGTTCTTTCAATACATGCAGAAGCATCTGCCGCTGACCGGCGTCGAGACGATCGCCTATCCCGGCAGCATCGGCCCCTTCTTGGCGAACAAACGGTTCGCCCAACAGGCTTACATCTTCAGCGAGCCCTATGTCGCCAAACAGCAGGGAGCCGATCCGGTCGCGCTAATGGTCTCCGAGATCGGATACAACCCGTACGCCAGCGTGCTGGTTGCAAGTCGCAAGACGTTGGATACGCAGAGCGACCTGGCCCAGCGAATCGTGCGGGCGAGCGCTCGCGGTTGGCAAAAATATCTCGACGATCCGGCCGAAACCAACGCCCTGATCGATTCGATCAATCCCGACATGGATGCCGGTGCGCTGGCGTTTGGGGCGGAGCAGATCCGTCCGTTATGCGACCGCGAAGATCCCTCCGCCCCGCTGGGCCAGATGACTGCCGCGCGATGGCAGACGTTGATCGATCAGATGGTCGAAATCGAACTGGTCGATGCCGATAAGGTATCAGCCGCCCGCGTCTTCGACGATCGATTCATAACGCCAACTGCACCACAGGAATGATCTTGGTAGCCGAAGCATTCCGTGGCAGACGTGAGCCAGTCTAAGCTGCATGCTAACGGCTGCTTCGCCCGACATGGGAAGTGGCAGAATGATAACGGCAGAATAATTTTGGGTGGTGGTTTGGGGGCGGGAGATGTCGTTCGTTGGTCGCGATTTCATTTTATCATCTGCCCACATTATTCTGCCAAACAAGCCGCATCCAACAATCCGTCGTTCGGTGAGAGAAGCCTCCGCCGCCTCTGCGTTCTCTATGGCTGACATCGTCCACAAAACCGGGCCCTGTGAGGCGAGTAAGTTTTTAGATTGTGGTTGGAGTCTCGGTTTCAGTGAAATCGGTGCAGCGGTCGCGGTGTCAGGAGACCATCGCAAGATCGAGTTTGTGCCCCTCATGTACGGCGCTCCCGTTAACCGGGCAGCGACATGCTGGGTTGGATTTTAGGCTCGGTGCGAAAGTCTGCGTCGGTCGATTGGTGTGTTGTGATTTTTTCAGTGGTGCGTGTGAAGGTGAATTCGTTACATCCATGCCCTGCCGATGTGGTCATTTCTTCGAGGAAGAATCCGCGGTCTCGCAGAAAGCGAAAGACTTCTTCCGGCTTCGCGACCTCAAACGGCCACCCACCGACCCAATCGACCAGATCATACCAGCCATGCATTCCACGGGATTGGGTTTCTGTGGCCCAATTCATTAGCGGCACGAAGGGGTTGCGCAATGTAAGTAGTCGCAAGACGCAAGCAAGCATGGTGACCACAAGGCGTTTCGCAAATGCGGAGAACCCTATCGCAACGACGTACAGTGGTCGGAGGAAGGCAGGCAGGCGGTGGTAGATGTGTTTTATGGCGCGCCAGACGCGCGAAATATACAGCTGATCGTTGTAGATCGCGAGCACGATCGATCCGTCTGGCTCCACGAGCGGCAACAGATTTTCGATCGCCGTCCACATGCTGCCGGAATGATGGGCAACACCCCAACAATACACACCCTCGAAACTCCCAAGCGTGTCAAGGAACACTTGGTCCAATAACGAACCACGCATCACACGCCAGCGGTCATCGTCTGTTGCGTATCGCCGCCTGAGTTCCTCAGTGCATGCCACCGAATCATGATCGACGTCGAAAGACGTAACGACGGCCCCAAGTCGATACGCAGCCAAACTGAACAGGCCACTTCCGCTTCCCGCATCGAGGAACCGGTAACCGTTGAGGTCTTGTCTTTGAAGTAGATTTCGTAAAGAAGCCTCAGCAGCCTTGATGCGCTCCTCATTCAGGCTGGCCAGGAATCGTGCCCAGTTTTTTCCAAATGCGAACGGAGCATCGGGCGTTTCAATTTGGACAGGAGCTTCGCGAGCATCCGTCATAGGCATTCTATCGAGATGCATCAAACTGCGATTGTCCTAACGGCGGTTGAATGTAAGGCTCTGAATTTCAGGTGCCATGTGAATGATTGTTCTGGTTTTGCGTTGGGGCGCTTACTTGCCTTTATTGAGATCCCATTGACAGATAAATCCGGGGCGACCGGATGAAGTAAGGTTGGGATACGCTTTTGGATCGAGTGGGTAGTCCCACCATAAACCGTTGAGCTTGGTCAACGACACCGCATAATGCTCGACTCTCATCGCATTATTCGGTTGATGAAAGTTCTTCTTGTCCCAGTTTGTGAAAATTACACTCGTTCCATCCGTGTGTATCCAAGTCCCTTCACGCTGGTGATCGCTAATATCTAACCAGAACCCAGATAAATTTGCTTTCTTTGCAAGGTTCGTCAAGAAATCGTTCTCTTGATTATTTGATATCCGTGGTAGCGTTCCGCCCAACCCAGTACATCTCTCTCGCGCTTGCTCCCACGTCAGTTGATCTGGGAAGACCTTATACGCAAGGTGCCCGAAACGGATAGCGTCATGCGGTATGACGGCTTTGCCTGAAACAAACTGTTCTAGCTTGGCTTGGACCGATTTCGCCTGTTCGATGGCTCCGGATTTGGTTAGGTCGGTGACGGTCTGCTCGTACGCTGAAATCATTTTAGATTTCGCCAAACTCATCTTTCGCGAATACGCACGCACGGAAACCATTTTGGGAAGTTGCTGATGTTCCTTAAACTGAGTGATTTCATCGTCAATTCTCTGCAGGCTTTTCAGGTCACCTCTTTTCTGCGCAATCTCCCGTTTGGAAGCCAGGGCATCAAGTAATTCCTCACGGTATTGCTCGATTTCAGCGGTGTAGTTTTTTTCCGCTGCTACGACTCGGTCGAGCAACGAGTCATCGGCGCAACACACCAATATGGATGTCAAGGCAATACACAGCGTAAGTGTGATTCGTTCTGGCATCAGGATTCTCCGACTGTATGCGATTTAGGCAAGACGTCATTCGTGACAAGGCGAACGAGGCTCCACTCAGGCACGCCTCGTGAGAATCGGTTGTTCTTGGACGGTTTGCGGAGCGGGCGAAGATGGCATTCCCCAATCGTCGTTGACGTTGCGTAGGCGATGCGTTTCGTTCCGGAACAGCCTGTTCACCCGGCCTGCTCCTGGACAACCTCGTCTGTTCCGAAACGTCGATTTTACCCACTAGGCGGTTGTGTGCAAGCGATATTGTGAGGGGGCCGGCTTCGGAGGCGTCGCCACCGTGGTTAAACAATGCGGGCAGTCGTGTCCCCGTGGGGACGTCTTGCGTAGCGGAGCCCATCAAGAGTTTCGGCGGAGGGATTTGCGGTGGGGCTAAAACAACTGAAGGTTTGAACCCCGCGAGTCACACCGGATTGGATCATTGTTTTTGCCACAGAGCTCACCGAGTTCACTGAGAAATCTCGATGCCGATCCAGGTCTCTGTGAACCCGGTGGCCAATTTTCGCACTCCGAAGGGCGAAGCTCTGATCGTTCACTTAGCCCGAGCCAAACCACGTGAGTTCGGTGGGCGAAGTGCCGGCCTGGAGAAAGCTGCGGATTTCGATTCAATCGATCAACACCAGCGCGTCGTGCAGTTCGTTCACGTCGTCGGTGGCTCGAGGAAGCGGACCGGCGAGCTTTTCTCCTGCCGCGGCAATCACGTTGGAAATCGCTTCGCTCGCGTCGCCTTGGCGAAGGCCGTCGGTCAGTTGTTGGCAGAGTTGATCGAGGAAGTTCTGCCCCATTTTATCGATGATCTCTTGGTCGCCGAGGACGACGGCGATGTGTTCAAACAGGGAGACATAGATCAGTAGACCGGTCGAACCGGTTGTGTGATGGATCCGTTTGTCGAAGAACGTTTCGCGAGCTCGTGCGTAAACCTCTTCCTGCATCTGCTGGCGAGGAGTGAACAATCGCCGGAGCCATCCGATCCGACTCCCGATCCAAGCACCTGCGATGAACGCAACCACGACGCTGGCAACCATCGTCAACAGACCGACGTAGTTCGGAAGGCCACTCCAGCTGCCCGTTTCGTCGAGTTGCCGTGGGAACATCACCCAAGCCGTGATCGCGGCAAGAATCGCCAGCCAGAGCCCGATCATGTCCTCCGGTCGGTCGTAGCGGCCCGACGATGTCGCCACGACTGGCACGATTTCGCACGACGTCTTGGCTTCAGCTGCCACGACCGCCGCTTCGACGCGTTTGCGTTGTTCGTCGTTGATCAATTCCGTTGCACTTTTCATGATCGCCTCTGTTTACCAAGATCCCGTTGCACCGCCACCACCGGACGAGCCGCCGCCAAACGACCCACCGCTGAACCCTCCACCGCCACTGCCACGACTTGTCATCATCTGGTAGAGGATCACTCCGAGGACGGTAAAGAGGGCACCCCAGAAAAGCCAAGCCCAGCCGCTGGATCCGTTGCGGACCAGCGAGACGATCGTGAAGATCGCCAGTCCGACAAATCCGACTCCCAACGCGTAATGCCACCAGGGACGCGGTCGTGTCGGCAGTTGCAATTTGCGAGCCATCATGTCGAGTGCTTCGACGCCGGCCGCAATCCCTTCCGAAAATCGCCCCTGTTTAAATTCGGAAACGATGTAGTCGTCCATGATCTGTCGGCAGAGGGCATCTTCGCGGCGTCCCCATCCGCCTCCAAGCTCGATCCTTGCTTTCCGGTCGTTTCTGGAAACCAGCAACAGGATCCCCGTATTCCATTCCTGGCCGCCCAATGTTGCCTGACCGATTCCCCATTGATCGAAAAGCAAAGTGGCAAACGTCTCGATCCGCAGCCCTTCGCCGCCGTATTGAGCCATCGATTCGATGGTGATCACGATGATCGGCGTCGCTTTGTCGGTCAGCAGACTGTCGCACAGTTCTTGGATCTGTTCCTTGGCGCCAGGGTCGAGCATCCCCGCCAGGTCGCGGACAAATTCACGCTCCCCCGGCGGCTGCAAATCGATTTCAATCGCCGACGCCGCTGAGGCGGCTAGCAAGCCATAGGCGATGATTGCGGCGCAACAAACAAACGCCCCACTCCTGCGTCGACTAATCATCTCGATCTCCCCCTTATCCTTCGAACCTACGCGTGCGATCTCTCGCTGTTGTTCGTCAACCGATTCCCATTCTTTGCTAACTTCCATACCCGGCGTCGACTGTTTGGGCGCCGTCATCCGCGACCTTGTCGTGGTTGGCGGTTTTGCCAAACAGCATCCAGAGGAAGTCGATCGCGGCGAATACGAGCAGCTTACCGGGCCAGCAACAAATCCGGCCCCGCAGAGCGGATCGCAGAAGGTAGCCGGTGGTGTAAGCGTAGCGAATACCAGCGGAAACGACAACGCAATGGATCGCTGTCCTCGGCGGGGGCGCAGAACCGTCTGCAATCCCGTTGGGATTGCGCTTCGTAATGCGGCTCGCGATCCGGAGGTGCGCCGCTGCGCGACGACCTCCGGCTACCGTCTTGAATCCCTGCGGGATGTTTGTGATTCCGCAGCAACCGCAAATCGTTTAACCGCGTGCCCAACGGGCCGCGCGTCGAGGGGCATGGACGCGCGGGGCGTTGCCACCGCGGTTAAACGAAGCGATATAACGTGTTGGCCACTGAGCTCACCGAGGCCTCAGAGAAATTCAGAAGAGACTCTGTGAACTCTGAGTCCTCTGTGGCTAATTGTTACATCCCGAGAGGCGACGCCGCCGCTAGACGACCTCCGGCTGTCGTCTAGCATCCCTGCGGGATCGTGAGAATCCGCTGCCACCGCAAATCGTTTAACCGCGTGCCCAACGGGCCGCGCGTCCGAGCCTCATGGACGCGCGGGGCGTTGCCGCCGCGGTTTAACGAAATGATTTGAAATGTAAGCCACCGAGATCACCGAGGCCTCAGAGGAATTCAGAAAAGACTCTGTGAACTCTGAGTCCTCTGTGGCTGCCGCCGGATCGGTAGTGGACGAGGCAACGAGGCCTTGAGCGAAATATTGCTTCGGACACGGGGGTTGGGGCGATGGCATGCGGGCTTGTAGCCTCGTCCACTACGGCATGCGGGACTCGTAGCCTCGTCCACTACGGGGGCAGATGGGCGCAGGACCACCGGCTTCTTTGCCTATCAGCCTACTCAGCAGGTGGCTGGGGAGGTTTGGCTTCGTGGCGGCAGATGGTTGCAGTGGGGGCGGAGAGTTCGGTTCGGAGGGCGCGGAGGATGGGGACCGCTCTTTCGCGTTCTAGCCCGGCGCTGTGGCGGCCGGCGCGTTGGGCGAAGAACAATCGGGTGCGGAGGTGGTCGAGGCACTGGCAATCCGATTTGGCTTCGTCGCTGCACGATTCTCCAAGCTCGTTCCAGAATGCGTAGCCGTCGAAAGTCAGCGCAAACTCTTCGATAGCAACCATCTCCGCCTCATCCGCCGGTATGTCGCGCAACCGAAGCTGCAACGAAGGAATGATTTTGATATCCACGGAAGTTGTCCAGGTTCAGAGCGAGTTTTAAGTCGGTAGCAGGAACGGTTTTAGAGCCGAGAAGGTTTCGGGAATCAGAGATTTGAGTCCTGGAACCTTTACTGGATCAAAATACCTACTCGTAGTACTGTGGTGCATCGAATAGTTGTGCGAAACTATTTCAAAGTTAAGATCACAAATGATCATATCATGCCGGGCTAGTGTATAAATATCGGTTCCCAAAGTTGAGGATATACAGGATGGCTGACGAACAATCTCGGTTGGATAGTGAATTTGTCACACTGAATGCAGTTCGTGAGCTGATTCGGTTGGCAACAGACGGTGATGCGCGAAAAAGCACATACGATCAGGCATTAGAATTTGGAGCACAAATTTGTCCGAAAATTCTCGGTGATGACAGTTTGTTAAAGAAGCACCGCGAAAGTGACATGGTGCGGAAGTATCGACAGAAAGCACGGGCGATGAGTGTTCAGTCGAATGCGAAAGTCGAAGCGTTGGGGTTGGTGCGAAACGACATCAAAGAATATGAATCATTGGTTAAGGCTGGCGGGCAGAAAAAAGATGTCGACCGATTGCAGAAAGAGTTGGTCGATATGAAACGTGCGGAGGAAGCATTGAATCCACAACGGCATTCAGAACATCAAGCAATTTTTCGTGATGCGAGAACAGCGATTCGAGGAATACCTGAAGTCAATGTTGGGTTGGGAACAAGGGATTTTGAATTGCCTGACGGCGACATTCTGCGCTTGCGAGTGCTGCATCCTGATAATCCAGAGCATATTAGCGGTGCTGATATTGTTTATGAACGCCACGATAGATTTAAGAAGGCAGTGAATATTGTTGGGGTTCAGTACAAGATCTGGGAGAATAGAGAGCTGTATCTAAACGAAGAGAGGATGCAGGAGCAACTCACGAAAATGGGCAAATTCTTTTGTGAGAACAACTTGTGCAAGGCAGGAGTAGAAGATCACAAGTTTCGATTTCCATATTGCAGCGCATTTCTGCGTCCAACGGATAGATTGCAGTCGCCAGACCAGAAGCTGATGTCAACAGGTGAGCATGTTCCTATTTGCCAAATTGAGAACGTCAAAACCACCGGAGTCCGTGGTGGCGTGAAGCTTACGTACGAAAATGTTCGAAAGTTGTCATTGTCTTATGACGTATTTGAAGGTTTGTTTACCACGAAGAAAATCGGATCACGCACGCTTGGCTATGAGGAGTTGCTTGGTCTTTATGATCAGTTTGGTGATTTGGTTGACAGCGATCGAGTGTTGATTCATGCTCAGGAATTTCAATCTGACTTGTCTGATCCGTTGTTTTCTAGTCTGCCGTGATGTGAGTATAAAATATGTTTCAGGGCTCAAAATGAGCTTTGAGTATTGGGATTATTTATTGGTCTACACGTTGGTCGTGAGGAATCTTGCGTTCTAGGAATCAGAGGAAGGGGGCCTGGATCCTTCGTGTTTCCTGGAGTCGGTGCATGCGGTGAGGAAATGTTAGCACCTCTACTTGGGACGTGGGGTAGGGGCTAGGTCGTCAGCAGAAAACTTAGAGGAAAACTTTTTCGCTTCCGCAAGAATAGGAGCAATGTTGGTTTCAAACACGTGGCCACTCGCAGTTCGTACGGTAGCCAAGTATGCAATTGAAGCGTAATATTCGCACGCCTCGTTCTCATCGTAGAGCATCCATTGGCTAGCGCATTGACGTGTTGCGCCAGCGGCGACATCAGCAATCACGGAAGACGAAAGCGTCTGGACATGGCGTCCCCAGACATTGAAGACGAGAAACCGCGTTTCAAAAGCCCGAATCTCCTCAAGAGCTTTAACGGAATAACGGGACGCATAAACATATTGAGCGGGCCTGTAATCGGTTTCAGGTTCGTAAACCGTCCAGACGCCAACGCAACCGGTTAGCCCAGCGGGTAGCGTCTTGTCAATTACGGTGATGAACTCTCGTTCGAGGCTCGATTCCTTGTTCAATACAATGGAGTGCGTTAACCGCGTACGAATTGATCCACCAGGTTGTCTAAGGACGACGATGTTTTCCGACAGCGGAGAATCTGGCGATGTAGTTAGACTTGCCGTCAGTGACTCAGTAATCGTGCCCTCGTCGCCACATTTCGGACATTTGATCCGTCTGCCAACATAGGTGTCCGAAACAGTTTGTGAGTGATCGCAATTAGAGCAGTCAAACGAAGCCATTGAAGTAAGGGTTCCTAATTAGGCTAACGATCTTACTCATCGAGCCAGCCAGTGAGAGTTGGTTGAATTGTTCTGGGGTGGTGTTTCAGAGAAGGAAGCTGTTGGGGGAATTTGCCGAGATTTTCCCGCAGGACGGCTAGCTTCGACAAGCGAGATTCGCTTCGTTCTATGGGATGGCATATTCGGGCAATCGGCGACCGTTTTTCCTCTCAAGTTCAGATTGAGGATTTTACCCTGCGATCGGCGTAACGCAAGCGTGCGCAAGAGGGGGGGGCGAAGTTCATGCGCAACGATGACACCAAAACATCGTTGTGGTGATCCTCAGCGTGGGCTGCAACGAGTTGATGCGCTCGTGCACGGGATGTCGGGCGAACGTCGCGCCAGCTACAGCACGCGGCGGACGATTAGCTGGGCGATCGCGATGGCGACGGCTATCGTGACCATCCAGAAGATGTTTTCGTGACGAAAAAACGAACGGCCAGGATCGTTGTTGGAATTCATCGCGTTGGTCCCTCCCTCTCTCGACCCATTATATGGCGTGGCAGCGGCGATGGCACGGATGTTTTTTCGTTGGGGCGGAGGGCAGAATGGTGACGCGGTTGCGTTGGTGTTGAACAGATCGCATTGTGTTTTGGTTTAACCGCGAGCCCATCGGGCCGCGTGGCGGCTGATCGGGGCGCGCGGCGTGCGCGGGGTTGGAGAGAACCGGACGCTAACGCGTGGCGGCTGAATGGGATGCGGGGTGAGTAGTGGTTGGGGGGCGCATAAAAAAACCGGTCGCTTGCGCGGACCGGTTTGGAGTTGTTCCTAATTAGCCAAGAGGCGTCGGTTACTTTTCGGCCAGGTAACGCTCGGCGTCCAGGGCGGCCATGCAGCCGGTGCCGGCCGACGTGATCGCTTGGCGGTAGTAGTCGTCGGCGACGTCGCCGGCGGCAAAGACACCTTCGACGTTGGTGTTGGTACGGAACGGCTTGGTCCACTGGATGTAGCCCTTTTTGTTCATCGTCACCGCGCCGCCGAGGAAGGCGGTGTTGGGCGTGTGCCCAATCGCGACAAACATCCCGCCCACCTTCAGCTCGCGCGTCGAATCGTCGACGGTGCTACGCAGACGCAGGGCGTTGACGAGTTTGCCGTCGCCGAGGACTTCGTCGACGACGGTGTTCCAGCACATCTCGATGTTAGGATGATTCAACGCTCGCTCTTGCATCACCTTCGACGCGCGCATCTCATCGCGGCGGACGATCAAGTAGATCGTGTCGGCACCTTTCAGATTGGCCAGATAGGTCGCCTCTTCGACCGCCGAATCGCCACCGCCGACAACGGCCAGTGGTTTGCTGCGGTACAGCGGCAGCGCGCCGTCGCAGACCGCACACGCGCTGACTCCCTTGTTCTTGTAAGCGTCTTCGGATTCGAGGCCGATGTAGTTGGCTCGGGCTCCGGTCGCGATGATCACCGTGTGGGCTTTGACGGTGTCGCCATTGCCAGCGGTCAGGGTGTGGACGTCGCCGGAGAAATCGACGCTGGCGATATCGTCGCTGACGACGCGGGTGCCGAAGTTGAGCGCCTGCTGCTTCATCAGCTCCATCAGCTCGACGCCTTGGACCGCGTAGTGCGGTTGGCCATCTTTTTCGTGGCCGGCGGGAGCGGGGGGCAGGTTCCAGTGCCGGGACTTATCGACCGCTGATTCGACGAAGGCGCGGATGTTGCCGGCCGGGAAGCCTGCAAAATTTTCGACTTCGGTGGTAAAAGCCAATTGGCCCAGCGGAATCATTTCCGGACGGACGGTCCCTTCGTAAACGACCGGATTCAAATTGGCGCGGGCGGCGTAAATTGCTGCCGACCATCCTGCGGGGCCGCTGCCGATAATTACGGTTTTTTCAATCGTGTCCGACACCAAGAGGGTACTCCGTGCAATGGGTAAGGTTCTATTGGAACCATCTGTATCAAATTTGGGGCCCGTATTATAGGTCGCTGCCGCGATTCCACCACCTGGAAACCCGGTTTGCGAGGGGCAATCGGGACGCGATTTGTGTCGCGATGGGAAAGTGGGTGCGGCAATCAACGATTTGCAGCTTGGCGACATCGCAGGGCCCGGGCGTTCGGGGCAATGATGAGGTATGCTGAGGGAGAGCGAACGCCGTTTTTGTTGGCTGACCGGGCACGAACCACTCACGCACAATCCGCCCATGGCGATAAAACCATCCATGAACCGCGATCTCACCCGCAGCATCCTCTCGCTCGCGCTGGCGTCGATCCTGCTTGCGACCGCCACGCTTCTGATTTCCGTTGCCATCGATCAAACGGTGGGGTTGCGTCCGGGCTGGCCTGCGATCGCCGAGGAGCGGACGCCAGTGGCGCGTCGCCCGCTGCCGCCTCCAGGCAGCTATGAACCGACGATCGATCAAGCCCCGATCGACGCGAATCTGCGTCAGTTGTGGGAATCGCTGAACGAGCAGGAGACGAAAACGCCGCTCAAATTCCCCGTCGAAGTCGAGCGAGCGATGTCGATCGATTCCGATCGCGGCGTCTGAACGCTTGCAGCGGCCCTGAGCTTCAGCGCTCAGATCGCTAGCAAAACAGCGGCCGCGCGGAACCTTGCCGGTCAGATCGGGTTTGCCCTGAACGTTTGGTTTTGACAGAATCCACAATTGGGGAATTTCAGTCGATCCATGGGACAAGGATGTCGGTGGCGAAGATGAAGAAGGGACATTGGCGTAAGCTCAGCAAAAACCGGCGTTTGGTTTTAGACGTCTGTGCACTCTCACGGCGGATGCCGCTGTTTCCCGCTGAACGGACGATCGATCTGACGGCGGTTGCCGAAGCGCGCGGTGCGTCCTCGCAACGGATCTCCTGGGCAGCAATCTTTACCAAGGCCTTTGCGCTGACGGCCGCGCAACAACCCCAGTTGCGGCAGACCTATTACCGGCTCCCTTGGCCGCATCTGTACGAACACAACCATTCGGTCGCTTCGATCGCGATGCACCGCTTCGATGGCGATGAGGACCGATTGTGCTGGGCGCGGATTCGCCGCGTGGAAGAGTTGTCGCTGGCCGATCTGCAGTCGCGGCTGGACGACTTCAAGAGCCAACCGATCGACGTCGCCTTCAAGTCGCAGCTGCGGATGTCGCGGTTGCCGATGCCGATTCGTCGCTTGATGTGGGGGCTGGCTTTAAATCTGAGCGGCCGATCGCGCGCTAAGTCGGTTGGCACGTTTTCGATGTCGTCGGTTGCCGGGCTGGGCGCCTACAACCGCTTCCATCCGACGATGCTGACCAGCAGCCTCAGCTATGGCCCGATCGACGACGACGGCCGCTGTTTGGTGACGTTGATCTGCGATCACCGCGTGATCGATGGCTATCGCGCGGCGATCTGTTTGCAGCAGATCGAATCGATACTGCAAGGGCCGATTGTCGACGAACTGGATCAGACGTTGCCATCGCATACGGCCGCGGCACGCGCGGCGTGAGTTGGGATGACGCGTGGAATCAGGCGGCAGCCGTTTCGGTTTTACTGGCGACAGGCAATCGAATGATGAATGCGGTTCCGCGGCCGACGGTACTTTCGACTCGAATTCGCCCCCCATGTTCTTGAATGATATCGCGGCAAGCGGACAGCCCCAGCCCGGTTCCTCCCTTGCCCGACGCATCGGGGCCCGACTTCGTCGAGAAGAAGGGCTCGAAGATACTGGGGAGCTGTTCCTGCGGGATTCCGCATCCACTGTCGCGAACCGTCAGCAAAACCTCATTGGCTTCCGGATTCGACCGCAAGCCGATACTGATCGTTCCCCCATCGGGCATCGCTTGGCGGGCATTGATGACCAGATTCAGCAGCACGCGTTGAATTTGGTTGCCATTGGCTCGGGCAGCCGGCACCTCCTGCAGATCGGTTTCGACCGTCACGCGGTATTGGCGCAGTTCACGTTCGAGCAACATCAACGAATCGTCGATGATGCTGGCCAGATCGGTCGGTTCGAAATCGTCGCTGCGATTGCGAGCGGTCGCCAGAATCGTCCGTGTGATTTTTGCCGCGCGTTCGGCAGCGGCCAGGATCTTCGTCAACGCTTTGTCCCGCGTGGGTTCGTCTTTGTGACGGATGCCCAGTTTGGCGTAATTTAAGATCGTCATCAGCACGTTGTTGAATTCGTGCGTGGCGGTGCCGGTCAGTTCCCCCAGCGAGGCGAGGGCTTGGGCCTGTTGCAATTGGTGCGTTAGATAAGCAATGCGTTCTTGATCGGAGAGTCGTTGGTCGGTGTTGGTCAAAGTCACTTCAACGTCCTTGTGGGTCAAGATTGGGCAGGCACGATCGGAATGTCTGCGAGTGCGGGCGACGGCATGTTTGGTTTTATCGTCAAACTCTCTTGGAAAACTGTACGACCGACGTCTACAATCCCTACATCTTCCATGGACGGGAAAGCTTAACGAGGGAACGGATGACACACGCAGCGAACCAGTCGCCCCAACCGACGACGCAGTTTGCCTTGGATCGGCTGGAGAAAGCACTCGCGATCGCCAAGCGTTTGGGGTTCATTGTCCGCAGCGAATGGCTGGGCGGATCGGCAACCGGATGGTGCGAAATGGGGGGCAAGCGGATTTTGTTTGTCGATCTGTCGCTGTCGGTTCACGAGCAATTGGAACAGGTTGAAGCGGCGATCGAAGCGTTGCGAGCCGAGCGGAATAAGCCGGCTTAGTCCGTCGCCTTTGAGCGCCGCACCGGTGGCTTATATCACCGGCAGTTCGTGTGCCGCCCTCCGGGCTGAGAAGGAGGTTGTTCGGCCTGTGTTCCGGTGGCTTACACCACCGGCATTAGGTATGTCGGCCTCCGGCCTTGAAATACATGTAGCTGTGCCGTACCGGTGGTTTACACCACCGGCATTAGATTTGTCGGCCTCCGGCCTTGGGAGGTTGTTCGGGCTGAGTACTGGTGGCATGCATCACTGGCGTTTCTTCTGGCGCGTTTTGGGCTGAGAGCAACTAATAAAGTTGGGACCTATTTAGGCCGTAGGCCGGCACATACTCTGCCGGTGGTGTGAGCCACCGGAACTAAGGCCATCATGAAAACACAAGGCCGGAGGCCGGCACAAAGTTGTGTCGGCCTCCGGCCTTGAAGACTGACGCAGCTCGGAACTAGTTCGCCCACGCCGGTTGTGCCGCTGTCATTTCGACGGTTTCGTCGTTCCCGGCGGGCGAGAACTGCAACTTCCACGCGTGCAAGCACATCGCGCGGGCATCGACATCGAGGGTTTGCGATTCGCCGAGGGCACCGTCGCGCAGGTACGATGGATCGCCGACGATCGGGAATCCGAGGTGCCACAGATGGACACGGATCTGATTGGTGCGACCGGTCAGTGGAGTGACCTGCAGCAACGCAGTGCCGTCGTCCAATCGTTTCAGCACTTCGAAACGCGTTGACGAGGCTTGGCCGGCTTCATCGATCGTCCGCAGGCCAGCTTGCGTCGGGACCGCGGAGATCGCCGCTTCGCACTCGAAAGAATCTTCGGTGGGATGGCCATGAACGCGTGCCAGGTAGGTCTTCTTGACGGCTCCCGATTCGAATTGAGGTTGAATCCGCCGGGCGGCCGCTTTGGATCGCGAGAGGACGACAACTCCGCTGGTGTTGGCGTCCAAACGATGGGCGATGCGCAATTGCTCGGGATGGTAAACCGTCTTCAGGATCGATGTCAGCGTGTTGCGATTGAATCGCCCCGAAGGGTGCATCGGCAGCGGCGCGGGTTTGTTGGCGACGACGATCGCTGCGTCTTCGTACAAGATCTCGATCGCTGGATTGACGTCGGGTTCAATCTCCGCTGGGATCACGTGTTGGTAGCGTTGCCCGGCAGCGACGATCTGTTGGGATTCGACCGGTTGATCTTCCAGACGCAACAGGCCCGCGTCGCAACGCGCTTGCCAGACATCGCGTCCCACATGCGGATGGGCTCGATCCAACAGATCGATCAGCGGCAGGCCATCACACTTTTCGGAAACGCAGACCGGACGGATATTGTCTTGCGGCGTGCTGCCCGGCAGGGGATCGGTTGCCGCGGCGATCGCAAGATTGCGTTTCTGACGCTGGTCGACCGCTTGTTGATCTTCGGGCTTGTAACAATGCGGACACGAGACACTAGGGACGTAATGTGGCGATTGCTGTTCTTCGAGAGTCAACGTGGCTTGGCAGGCGTAACAGAGTTCGGTGTCGGTCTCTTCCAAGTTAGGGTCGACGGCGACGCGTTGATCGAAGACGAAACAGTCGCCTTGGTAGTGGGCGCCGCCAACCTCTTCGAAGTATTTGAGGATCCCGCCGTCCAATTGGTAAACTTCTTTGAAGCCCTCGCGTTGCATCAGCGGACCCGCTTTTTCGCAGCGAATTCCTCCGGTGCAGAACATCACCAGCGGCCGATCTTTGGTTTCTTCCGGCAGTTTGGCGACCGCGGCGGGGAAGTCGCGAAAGTGATCCACTCCGATCGCTGTGGCGTTTTCAAAGGTTCCCAAGGCGACTTCGTAGTCGTTGCGAACATCCAGAAGGGTGACTTCACGCCCCTGATCCAACCATTCCCGAAGTTGCTGGGCTGGAAGTTTGGGACTCGTCCGGTGCGCCGGTGCGATCCCGTCGACACCAAACGCGATGATTTCGCGTTTGAGCCGAACGAGCGCTCGGTTGAACGGTTGCTGATCGCTGAGACTCTCTTTGAATTCCAGATCGCTGAATTCTGAAAACGCGCGCAGTCGATCAATCATCGCACGGACTGCGGAGACTTCACCAGCCAGGAAAAGATTGATCCCTTCGGGACTCAAAAGGATCGTTCCTTTAAGTCCTAGCGACTTCAGCTGGGCAAGCAGCGTCTTGCGGAGCTCAGGCAAATCGGTCAACGCGACAAATTTGTAGGCCGCGATGTTCAGAATCGATTGTGCGGGAAGGGTCGTGGTCGTCATGGGTTTGTGTCATTCGACGCGACCCGTGCACGGTCGCGTCCGGTTTTTTAGAGCAGGAAAGAATCCAACCGGCAACCGCCACGACCTTTATGTCGAGGCCTTCCGGCATTTCGACATTCATCTCGTCAACGGTTGGCCCGCTGCGCACAGCGGGCCAACCACGAGTTTGCGAACTATTCGTCCGATCCGCTACCGCCCAACAGACTGTCCAGGGTTTGGACGCTGGCTGGCGACGAGGATTGCGAACCGTTGTCATCGGCGGGCGGAGCCCCATCGGCCAACAGCGGGAAGCTTTCTTCCAGTTGTTGCGGTGCGGTTCCGGCCAGTTCTTCCATCGCTTCGCGACGGTAGCTGACTTCCGAATCTTGGAAGATGCGGAATCCGGTACCGGCGGGGATCAAGTGTCCCAGGATCACGTTTTCCTTCAAACCAACCAGGCGGTCGACCTTGCCGGCCAACGCCGCTTCGGTCAGGACCTTCGTCGTTTCTTGGAACGATGCCGCCGAGATAAAGCTGCTCGATTGCACCGATGCCTTGGTGATACCTAACAACTGGGTACTGGCCGTTGCACCACGTGGTTTCTTGCCGCGAGCGGGAGAACCACCCAGGGCTTCGATTTCGGCATTGGTCTGTTCGAAGGTTTCCTTCGGAATGATCGAACCTTCGCCGAAATCACTGTCACCCTTGTCGCTGATCTTGACGCATTTGCCCATCGATTGGTTGGCGCGACGGAATTCGAAACGGTCCATAATCAAGCCAGGCAGGATGCTGGTGTTACCGGACGATTCGATTTTCACCTTACGCAACATCCGTGCGATGATGATCTCAACGTGCTTATCGTTGATTTCCACACGTTGCGAACGGTAGACCTGTTGAACTTCGTGCAGCAGGTACTGTTGAACGGCTTCTTCGCCCGAGACGCGAAGAATATCGTGAGGTACCAACGGACCATCGATCAGGGCCTGACCCGCACGGACGATGTCGCCGGTGTGGACCAAGAATCGCTTACCGTGCGGCACCAAGTGCTCGCGTTCGATGCCGCTTTCGCTGCGGACGACAATCGTACGCTTGCCACGTTTCTTTTCGGCCAAGATTTCAACGGTACCGTCGACTTCGGCGATAACCGCAGGTTCCTTCGGCTTCCGAGCTTCGAAAATCTCGGTAATCCGAGGCAGACCCCCGGTGATGTCCGATACACCGCCCGATTCACGTGGCATTTCCGCCAACGCCGAACCGGTTTTGATCTGAGCACCTTCCTTAATCTTAATGACCGCACGTTCGGGCAGGTATTGAACGTTCAGCGTCGCGCCGGTGGCGTCTTCGATCACGATCTGAGGGTGCAGTTCACCCTTGTGTTCCATGATCGTCATACGCATGTTACCGCTGGCTTCGCGTTCCAGCTTCATCGTTTCGCCTTCGACGATGTCGTCGAAGCGAACCTTTCCGTCGACCTCGGCAAGAATCGGCACGCTGTGCGGGTTCCATTCGCAAAGGATCGCACCGGCTTTCACCTCTTCGCCATCCTTCACAGGCAGCGTTGCACCGGTGGGGACTTCGTGCTTTTCGATCTCGCGACCGCGATCATCGACAACCGCGATTTCACCGTTACGGGTCAACGCGACCAACTGGCCCTCTTCGTTGATAACCGCACGCAAGCGAGTCAAGCGAACGAATCCACCCTTCTGAGCGCGGATGTCGCTATCTTCCATCGCGACGTCGACCGAACCACCGATGTGGAACGTACGCATCGTCAGCTGTGTACCCGGTTCACCGATCGATTGAGCGGCGATGATACCGACGGCCATGCCTTCTTCGACCAACGATCCCGTCGCCATATCCATTCCGTAACAACGGCGGCAGATACCCAGCGGTGCATCGCAGGTCATCGGGCTGCGGACTTGGATCTTCTCCAGGCCCATCTCTTCGATCTTGCGAGCGATTTCCGGAGTGATCATTTCGCTTTCGCGGACGATCACTTCGTCGGTGATCGGATCGACGATGTTCTGGCGACTGACGCGACCGTTGATGCTGTCGGCCAAGCGTACTTCGACCTTCTCACCACGGTAAATCACGTTTTTGGTGATACCTTGCGTGGTACCGCAGTCTTCCATCGTGATGACCACGTTTTGGGCGACGTCGGCCAGCTTACGCGTCAGGTAACCCGAGTCAGCGGTCTTCAAAGCCGTATCGGCCAGACCTTTACGAGCACCGTGCGTCGAACTGAAGTATTCCAGTACCGTCAGACCTTCACGGAAGTTCGCCTTAATCGGCGTTTCGATGATCTCACCGGACGGCTTCGCCATCAGACCACGCATACCGCCCAGCTGACGAATCTGTTCAATACCACCACGAGCACCGGAGTGGGCCATCAGATATACAGGGTTCACATACCAACCGCCCGGACGGAAATCGTGTTCCATCGCGTGCATCATGTCGGTGGTGATCTTTTCACGGGCGCCGGTCCAGGTATCGAGTACCTTCTTGTACCGCTCGTCGCCGGTGATCAAACCGCGATCGTAGTTCTTGCGTTGTTTCATCACCTCTTTTTCAGCTTCGGCGATGAACTTGATCTTCGAATCGGGAGTTACAAGATCATCGGTCGCAAACGACAAACCGCTACGAGTCGATTCGCGGAAGCCGAGCTGCATCATGTCGTCCAACACTTGGATCGTCGCTTTACGACCCAGACGTTGGTAAGTGTCGCTAATCGCCGAGGCGAGATCGCCCGAACGCATCGCTTGGTTGTAGTAGTCCATTCCCAGCGGCAGCATCTCATTGAACATGATGCGTCCGTAGGTCGTGTCGATGATCTGACCACCCTTGGCCGAATCGTCGGGAGTCTTGATCTTGCGATACTTCGGCAACCGTACGCGAATCTTCGCGTGCAGCGCGATGACGCCTTCGCGATAAGCCATTTCGGCTTCTTCGGCACAGCTGAAGGTCATGCCTTCGCCCTTTTGATCGGGCAGCTCGACCGTGATGAAGTAACAACCCATCACCATGTCCTGCGACGGACTCATGATCGGCTTACCGTTGGACGGCGCGAAAATGTTGTTGGTGCTCAACATCAACGTGTGCGCTTCGACCTGTGCTTCGATCGAAAGCGGCAAGTGGACCGCCATCTGATCGCCGTCGAAGTCGGCGTTGAAGCCTTTGCAAACCAGCGGGTGCAGGTTGATCGCGTTCCCTTCGACCAAGGTCGGTTCGAACGCCTGGATACCCATCCGGTGCAACGTAGGAGCCCGGTTCAACATCACCGGGTGGTTGCGGATGACGGTTTCCAGGATGTCCCAAACCTCTTCGTCTTTTCGCTCGAGCATCTTCTTCGCCGATTTGATCGTGTCGGCGTGACCCAGCTCTTTCAGCTTACGAATGATGAACGGTTGGTACAGTTCCAGCGCGATCTTCTTGGGAAGCCCGCATTGGTGCAGCTTCAAACGAGGACCGACGACGATTACCGAACGAGCGGAATAATCGACGCGTTTACCCAGCAGGTTTTCACGGAAACGACCCTGTTTACCCTTGATCATGTCGGTCAAGGATTTCAGCGGACGATTGCTGCTGCCCAGAACCGGACGCTTGCAACGGTTGTTGTCGAACAGCGCGTCGACCGATTGTTGCAACATCCGCTTTTCGTTGCGAATGATCACTTCGGGCGCGTTCAAGTCGACCAACTTACGCAACCGGTTGTTCCGGTTGATGATCCGGCGATAGAGGTCGTTCAAGTCGCTGGTCGCGAAGTTGCCGCTGTCCAGCAGAACCAGAGGACGCAGGTCGGGCGGGATCACGGGGATTACGTCCAGGACCATCCATTCGGGACGGTTGTCGCTGTCGCGGATCGATTCGACGATCTTCAAGCGGTTGATCAGATCCTTGGCTTTCTGCTTGCTGCCGGTCTCTTCCAGATCGACGCGCAGTTTTTCCGATAGCGCGACCAGATCCAGTTTGCCCAACAGCTTGCGGACCGCTTCGGCACCCATGTCGGCTTCGAAGGCGTTGTCGCCCCACTGAGCCTTGGCGGCGCGATACTCTTCTTCGGTCAGCATTTGTTGCAGTTCGAGGTCGGTTTGACCTGGGTCGACAACGACGTAGTCCTGGAAGTAGATAACCTTTTCCAGGCTGGTCGTCTTCATGCTCAACAGGTTACCCAAGCGGCTGGGCATCGCTTTGAAGAACCAGATGTGAACGATCGGCGCAGCCAATTCGATGTGGCCCATGCGCTTACGACGAACGCGGCTGTGCGTGACTTTCACGCCGCAACGATCGCAGATCATTCCCTTGTATTTCATGCCACGGTATTTACCGCAGGCGCACTCCCAGTCCTTTTCAGGGCCAAAGATCCGCTCGCAGAACAGACCATCCTTCTCGGGACGGTAGGTACGGTAGTTGATCGTCTCTGGCTTCTTGACCTCACCAAACGACCAGCCGCGGATGTCTTGCGGGCGGGCCAGGTTGATCTTGACCGAGGCGTAATCATTGATGCGGTCGTAAGTGGTGCTTTCGCCGTTGGACATGGACGATGCTCCTAGTGGTAGCACGCTCGCAGCGGCGTCGACATGGCGGCCGACGCGACTGACGAGCTGGTGATTGGCTGAGGTGTGATTTGGAATCGCTGTGGCTTCCCAGCCGCAGCGATAAATTTGCAGGTAGACCGGCGACGGGGGGATTCCCCACGTCGCGTTCCGAACAAGTGATTAGACCGGACGCTTCTCAAGCTGCATGTTGAGGGCCAAGCCGCGAATCTCGTTGGTCAAAACGTCGAAGCTGGCTGGCGTGCCCGCTTCCAAGGTGTTCTCTCCCTTGACCATCGATTCGTAGATCTTGGTTCGACCTTCGACATCGTCGCTCTTGACCGTCAGCAGTTCCTGCAGGATGTAAGCGGCGCCATAAGCTTCCAACGCCCAAACTTCCATCTCTCCGAAACGCTGCCCACCGAATCGTGCTTTACCACCCAACGGTTGCTGCGTGATCAACGAATAAGGACCGGTGCTGCGAGCGTGGACCTTGTCGTCGACCAAGTGATGCAGTTTCAACATGTAGATGTAACCGACCGTGGTTTCCTGCGACAACAGATCGCCGGTTCGGCCGTCCCGAAGACGAATCTTACCGTGGCGTGGCAGTCCCGCTTCTTCCAGGCAGTCGTTGATGTCCTCTTCGCTCGCACCGTCGAAGACGGGTGTGATCGCTTGGAAACCAAGTTTCGCACCGGCCCAGCCCAAGTGGGTCTCCAGAATCTGCCCCACGTTCATACGGCTAGGTACGCCCAGCGGGTTGAGCATGATTTGGATCGGAGTTCCATCGGGAAGGAACGGCATGTCCTCTTGAGGCAAGATCTTGGAGATCACACCCTTGTTACCGTGGCGACCGGCCATCTTATCGCCGACGCTGATTACGCGTTTGGTGGCGACATAAACCTTGACCATTTGCAGCACACCGCTGCGAAGTTCATCGCCACGCTTCATGCTGTTGAGCTTGCGGTCGCGGTCGTCGATTGCGGCTTCGACGTTCGACCATTGCGATTTGTAAATCGTGCGGATTTCGTTCTGTTCTTCCGGCGATTTGACCTGCTCCAACAGGCGGATCACGCTGAACGAACTGGCGCGTTCGGCGATGTACTTCGGATCTTGATCACCCACCAGTGGCGAGCCATCGGTATCCTTGAACTTCGTCTTGATCGCGGTCTGCATCTCTTCGATCATCTGCGTAAAGGTGTGCGAAATTTCCGCATTCCCTTCGCTTTCGACCTGCTTGAGTTCTTGTTCGAAAAGCTTTCGTTCGTCTTCGGACAGACTCATCCGGCGGCTGAACTTTTGCGTATCGATCACGATACCTTCGACACCCGAAGAGACTTCCAGCGAATCATTTTTGACGTCTTCACCGGCGCGACCAAAGATCGCGTGCAGCAGTTTTTCTTCCGGAGTCAGTTCGGTCTTGCTCTTGGGCGAGACTTTACCGACCAGGATGTCGCCCGGTTTGACATACGTTCCAACTTGTACGATTCCGTTTTCGTCCAAGTTGCGCAACGCCTTCTCGGAGACGTTGGGAATGTCACGCGTGAATTCTTCGCGGCCCAGTTTCGTTTCGCGAATCTCGACGTCGAAGTCTTCGATGTGGATCGAAGTGTAGGTGTCGGCTTTGACCAAGTTCTCGGAGATGATGATCGCATCTTCGTAATTGAAGCCGTCGAACGACATAAAGCCGACCAACACGTTGCGTCCCAGGGCCAATTGCCCCTTATGGGTCGCAGCCCCGTCGGCGATGATCTGGTCTTTCTCAACCCGTTCGCCCAACCGAACGATCGGGCGCTGATTCAGGCAGGTCCGTTCGTTGAGGCCTTGGTACTTCTTCAAGACGTAGTGGTCCGAACCGATTTCGATTCGCATCGAATCGACATAAGTGACCTTGCCCGAGCGGCGAGCGCGAACCAGCATCGCACTGTTCTGCGCGACTTCGCGTTCCATGCCGGTACCTACAATCGGCGGTTCGGCGACCAATAGCGGCACGGCTTGCCGCTGCATATTCGAACCCATCAACGCGCGGTTCGCATCGTCATGCTCGAGGAACGGAATCAAACCGGCCGACACACCAACCATCTGGCTCGGGGCGACATCCATGTAGTGGACTTGCTCTGGCAAAACGATTTCAAAGTCGCTGCGGAAACGGGCGATCAAGTTGGGACCGGGCACCAACGCCAAATCCTTGACCTCGGTATCGGCGGGCGCGACAAACGACTCGTTCTCTTCGTCGGCTCGCAACCACACAAAATCGTCGGTCAGCTTGCCGTCTTTCACCTTGCGGTACGGCGTCACCAAAAATCCGTAATCGTCCACACCGGCATAGATCGCCAACGAGCTGATCAGACCAATGTTTGTACCTTCAGGCGTTTCGATCGGGCAGATACGGCCGTAGTGCGAAATGTGAACGTCGCGAACTTCAAAGCCCGCACGTTTACGATTCAAACCACCAGGGCCCAGAGCGGACAGACGACGCTCGTGCGTCAACTGGCTCAACGGGTTCGTTTGATCGACGACCTGCGAGAGTTCACCGCGGCCGAAGAAGTAATCGATGGCAGCACTGACGCTCTTGGGGTTAACCAACGAGCGTGGCGTCATGTCCTCGGCATCCTTCAGGCTCATGCGCTCTTGAACCGTACGACGCAGCTTCAGGAAGCCCTTGCGGAGTTCTTCCGACGCCAATTCGTCGATCGTTCGCAGACGTCGGTTGCCCAGGTGATCGATATCGTCGATCTCCGCGCCGCTGTCGGGATCAAACAATGCGATCAGGTAAGAGATCGAAGCGATCACGTCGTCTGACCGCAGGGTCATTTCGTCTTCGGAAACGTTCAGATTCAATTTGCGGTTGATGCGGAAACGTCCGACGCGGCCCAAACGGTAACGGTTGGAATCGTAGAACTTTTCAGCAAACAGCGTGCGCGCCTTCTCCAGTTGCGGCGGGTTACCGGGACGCAGCCGTTGGTAGATTCGCAGCAATGCTTCTTCATGGCTGCTGGTGTTGTCTTCGGTCAACGAATTGACGATCAACGGCACCTTGGGCGCGTCCATCACCTCGGCCGCCTTGCAACCGCTGGCGCAGATCAATTCGGCCATCTCTTTGTTGATCTTCTGACCCGATTCGACGATGATCTCACCGGCGCGGGGCGAACCGCTTGGGTAGATGATGTCGTCGACGGCGATCTTGTCGACAAGCTTTGCTGCCGAACGGCCATCGGCGGTCTTGTGGGTTTCGGTTTGATAGAAGGCCCGCAGCAGGTCGGCATCCGAAGAAAGTTCGGGCGACATCGCACGCAACAAGGTCAGTGCGCTGAACTTACCGCTTTGATCGATCCGAACACTCAGCGTCTCTTTCTTGGTGATGTTGACTTCGACCCAGCTTCCGCGCTCAGGGATGACGCGGCAGCTAGGCAGCTTGCGATCGCTGGTCCCTTCGGCTTCCATCACGAAGTCGATACCTGGGGAGCGGTGCATCTGGCTGACGACCACACGTTCGGCACCATTGATGATGAATTCACCACCACCCATCATGATTGGCAAATCGCCCAGGAACACCTCTTCTTCGATCGGTTCATCGCGATTCAAACGCAACCAAACGCGCAACGGTCGACCGTAGGTCAGACGCAATTGGCGGCATTCGGCCGACGTATAGCGTGGCTTGCCAAGCTCGTAGCGAAGATATTCCAGCGAGATGTTGCCATCGTAGCTTTCGACAGGGAAAACTTCCTTCAGAACAGCCTCAAGGCCTTGAACCTTGCGTTTATCGGAATCCGCGTCGGCCTGCAAAAATGCCGCATAGCTAGCGGTCTGCAAGGCCGTCAGGTCGGGAGTCGCGAAAGCTTCGCGGCCCGAGCCAAAATAACGGACATTCTCAGGTTCCAATCGGCGCTCGGTGGTGGTAGCCATACGCGAGATCGCTCCTTCAAGCAAATATCGAAAGGGATTGAACGGATTGCACTGGGGTCGCTATCTCGGCGCGCAACGCCTTCGCGGCGGAGGAGGCGCGAGTCTGGAACGCTGGCACATGGAAATGCACGGCAGAGGGCGCAGCGGGTGTTAGGGGGAGATAACGGCAGCGAAACGGGAATTCCACAATGTCAAGTTTTAGCAAAATCGAAGTTGCTGCGTAACCCCATCCGAAGATTTGGCGCAGCGATTGCTACACCGAACCAGATTTTGCCGGAATTTCCCTAAAATTCAACGTTTCCCGCTCGATCGGCCGTTTGGGAAAGAAGCCGCCACGCGTCCCGTGCGTGAGTTTGTGGGACTTCCGTTTGCCATGCGGGGGGCGTGTGGTGGAGTCGCGTCGAGCGAGCGGTTTCTGTGGTTTTAAAGCGCGATCGTCACCGTTTTGTTTTCCAGGTAAGCGCGCAAACCCTCTTCCCCGAGTTCGCGGCCGTGACCGCTCATCTTGAATCCTCCGAAGGGGGCTGCTGCGTCGAAGACGTCGTAGCAGTTGACCCAGATCGTTCCCGCGCGGACGCGTGCCGCGTAATCGTGCGCCTTTTTGATATCGCTGGTCCAGACCGCGGCCGCAAGCCCAAAATAGGTGTTGTTGGCGCGCTGGATCATCTCTTCGTAGTCCTTAAACTTCAACACGCTCAACACCGGGCCGAAGATCTCGTGTTGCGCGATCGTCATGTCGTCGGTCACCCCGTCGAAGACCGTCGGTTCGATAAAATAGCCTTTATTGCCGACCCGTTTGCCGCCGGAGATGCATCGCGCCCCCTCGTCCTGTCCCTTGTCGATGAAGCCCATGATTTTGTCGAATTGAGCTTGGTCGACCTGCGGCCCCTGTTCGGTTTGCGGATCCAGTGGGTTGCCGACGCGGCGATTGGTGGTCAGCGCGGTCAGCTTCTCCAGGAACTCGTCGTGTGCCCGCTCTTCAACGAACAGCCGGCTGCCGGCGCAGCAGCACTGGCCTTGGTTCAGGTACAGCCCTACATAGGCTCCCCGTACCGCGGCGTCCATGTCGGCATCGGCGAAGACGACGTTGGGGCTCTTGCCGCCCAATTCGAAGGTCAGTCGCTTCAACGATTCGGCCGCCTCACGCATGATGATTTGCGCCGTGCGATGCTCGCCAGTAAAAGCGACCTTGTCGATGTTGGGGTTCTTGGTGACGGCAGAGCCTGCGGTGGGTCCAAATCCCGGGACCACATTGATCACGCCTTTGGGGAAGCCTGCTTCGGCCGCCAGTTGCGCCATCCGCAGGCAGGTCAGTGGCGTTTGTTCGGCGGGCTTCATCACGATCGTGCAGCCAGCGGCCAACGCAGGGCCCCATTTCCATGCGGTCATCAACATCGGAAAGTTCCAGGGGATGATCTGTCCCGCGACGCCGACCGGTTCGCGGCGCGTGTAACACAGGTAGTTGCCCCGGATCGGAATCGTTTGACCGTGGATTTTATCAGCAAATCCGGCATAGTAGCGCAAGCAATCGATCACCAGTGGCAGGTCGGCGTGTCGCGATTCGGAGATCGGTTTGCCGTTGTCGAGCGATTCGAGTGCCGCGAGCGAATCGATCTCCTCTTCGATCAGATCGGCCAATCGCATCATCAGCTTGCCACGATCGCGCGCGTCCATCTTGGGCCAGTCGCCGCTCTCGAACGCGCGTCGCGCCGCCAGCGCTGCTTTGTCGATGTCCGCTGCGTCCCCTTCGGCCACTTTGGCGATGACTTCTTCGGTCGCGGGGTTCACTGTCGCGAAGGTCTTGCCACTCTCGGCCGGCACCCATTGCCCGTCGATAAAACACTCGGTGTGTTTCACTTTCGCAGCCACTGACGATTCGGTTAGGACGGTCATCGGAGGGTCTCCCTCGAAGTGGGACGGATGGGCGTATGTAAAGCGTCTCTCTGGAAGTCATCATACCCAATCGGCGACAAGGGGCAACGGACGTTAAGTCGCCTCAATCGCTCTGTAGTGGGGGTGGAGGTTGGGTTGGGGCCTGCGCTGCGATCATTCATCACGCCGGTAGACGGCTGCTTTTTTGCTGGCAAGTATTCCGGTTAACGGTTGCGGAGCCAAAACGGAGGCGTTGCTGCGAGCGGTGGGGAAATGGATGCGTTTTAAGCCGTTTCCGGCGACACTTTGCGGTCAGCGGGATGACCAGGTTCGGTGGGATTGCTCTACAATGCAAGCTGAGCAAGGCATTGGAGCTTTGGGATGCTGGGAACCGCAGAAGTGAGGTAGTGTCATGAAAATTTTGTTTGCGACCGACGGGTCGTGTTACGCCGCCGGTGCTGCTCGATTTATACGCCACTTGCAGTCGAAAGGCCCGATGGAATTGACGGTCCTGACCGTCAGCTACACCCCCGAAAACACATCGAGTCCGTCGGTTCAGCCCTGGTTGCCCGAGTGGCGTCGCCGCGAGCATGAACGGATCGACCAGCATCACGCCGAGTTGCGGGAGACGCTAAAGTCGATCAAGGGAACGGTGACGATGGAACTTGCCGAGGGGAACGCGGCGCGGTGCATCTTGGAGCGGGCCCGCGAACTCGATGCCGACTTGATCGTGATGGGCGCTCGGGGGCACTCGACGTTGGAGCGGTTGCTGTTGGGGAGCCTCTCGGATTCCGTGGCCACTCACGCCGATTGTTCGGTGTTGATCGTGCGGCCACCGGAATTGCACGCTCCGGTTGCAAGCGACGCTCCCTGCCCGGAACCCGCTGCCGACGAGGACCCCGTTCGCAAGATCGAACTCGCCTACGATGGTTCCTCCAGTTCGAAAGAGGCTGTCAACGAACTGATGCGTTTTCAGTGGCCGGCAACGACCGAAGTGAGCGTTTTGAGCGTAATTCCAACGTTCGATTTCTATGGGCAAGAATACGGTTTAATGGTCGAGCAGCATGACAAGACCGAGCACGAGCGAGTGCAGACGTTGTGTGAGCAGGTGATCAGTTCGCTTTCGCGAAGCATTAAAAACGTCGAATCGCAGACCGTGATGGGGGACCATGTCGGAGACGCCATCGTGCGAGCCGCCGACGAAAATCAGAGCCAGTTGATCGTCTTGGGGGACAATGGCCACGGTTTGATCGGCGAGCTGTTGTTGGGCAGCACGACCAAATACGTGCTGCGTCACGCGCACTGTAGCGTCTGGATTTCACGACACCATCGCACCCAAGCGGAAAAGGTCGCCGAGGTGGCAGTGCAGCCTGCGTAGCGGTCCCGGGCTAACGCTCAAATGGGAACATCGGTTGACGCCGGTGATGGTAGGTCATTTGCAGCATGTCGGCACACGTGGAACCTTGTGTGTTGACATGGATGAAACGGTCGGCGACCGGTTGGTAGGCGGCCATCGGAGCGATCACGCCTTTGGCGACGATCGCCCGGTACTCTTTGGGCTCGATTCCAAACGTCGTCAGCTGGCTCAAGCTGAACGGGGGCACGCGCTGCGAGGTGAGCATCAGTGTCAGGTCCGAATCAAGGGTGCGGACGATCGCCGTGGCTCCTTGGTCGAACTCGGAAAACCCGCCGTGTCGGGCTTCCGATTCGCGGAACTTTCCATCCCCTGTGCTCAGCAGTTCGACGGCGACCTGCAGCGGTTCGCCGTGCAACGCATCGGTTTTCCCGCCGATCGATACCTCTGCGCCGTTTTGGAAGTCGGCCGACGTGACGTCCGCCACCGCTTTGGGATCGTAGATGACAACCAACGACGGGCCGATCTTTTGGCGATGCAGTTCGTGTGCCAGGATGGTGCTGTCGGCAGGAGAACCTCCGCCGGCATTGTCCCCCATGTCCAGCATGCAGGTCAGGCCGGGCTGCTGTCCCGCTTGTTGGACCGCTTCGGCGGGAGAGGTGAACTCTGGCTCAAAGCATTCCGGGTTCTCGGTCAGGATCGTCGTCAGTTGGTCTAACAATTCCTGACGCCGCGCCGCGGGAACGTCTTCATAAGATACGAGGATCGCCGAACAGCCCATCTCGGCAACGTCGGAGTAGGGGAAACCGAGGACCAGACTCAGGCTGGCGACTTCGGGAAGTTCACGCAACGCATCGGCGGCTTCCCATCGCGGTCGCAGCGGCATGGCCGAGGTGTTTTGGTTTTGGATGTTGATCGCCACCGGGGGAAAAGCGGCCGATTGATGCAGCCGTCGACCGCTGGTCAGAGTTTGGACCATCAGTTGGGCCGCTTCGACGCCGCGTTGACGTTGATCCAAGTGCGGGTTGGTGCGGTAGGAAACCAACGCGTCGGTTGCATCGGCCATCGCGGGGGAGACGTTTGCGTGCGCATCGATCGTCGCGATCAGCGGCCGCTCGGGGCCGAGAAGTTCGCGCAAACGGGACAGCATGTAGCCATCGGCGTCGGGGTGACCATCGGCAACGGTCGCGCCATGGGGGGCAGCGAGGATCCCGTCCAGTGGGCCGGCCGCCTCGCATTGCTTTAGCATCGTTTCGATTAGGTGGTCAAATGTGCTGGCCTCGATGGGGCCGTATGGGATCGCGCGGGCAGCGAAGATCGGCACGATTTCGACATTGTCGGCGGCGTCGAGACCGGCGAAGAAGCCGCCGACTTCGTGCGGCGCATCCGCGAAACGCTCGCGAATCGCTTCGCCACTCAAGAGCGTATCCTGCTGGAAATGCGTAAGGGTCGTATTTTGCGAGATGAATGTATTCGATTCATGAAGCAGGGCAACAATTCCGATTCGGTAATTCATGTTGGCTTTGCCGATGGTTGAAAGAATTCGCATTTATCGGGTCGATCAGGTAGACTTTGAGAGCTCACCGTGATTCCCACCAATCGCATCTGCATTTGGCCCCACTTGCATTTGCTTCTATACATTTAAGCAAGGATTGAAATATGTCGAAACTCTCCCGACGCCAATTTGTTCACACCTCTGCCGCCGCGGGTGCGGGGTTGGCTGTTTCAGGACGAATGGCGCACGCTGTGCAATCGAACGAAAAGATCGGCGTTGCCCTGATCGGTGCCGGTGGTCGTGGTGGATCGCACCTTAGCGCATGGCTTGGCGACAAGCGAACCGATCTGCTGACGATCGTCGACGTCGACGAGAAGGCTGCCGCATCGCGCGCCGACGCTGCCGAGAAGGCTCAAGGCTTCCGCCCGAAGATCGTGACCGACATGCGGGAAGTCTTCGACGACAAATCGATCGACGTGATCAGCACCGCAACGCCCAACCACTGGCATGCCTTGTGCGGCATCTGGGCGATGCAAGCGGGCAAAGACGCGTATATCGAAAAGCCTGTCTCGCACAACATCCACGAAGGGACCGCGCTGATCGCTGCGGCTCGCAAGTACGATCGCATCTGCCAAGTCGGAACGCAGTGCCGTTCGGCAACCGCTCAACAAGAGATGGTGGATTTCATCCAAGCTGGCGGAATCGGCGAGGTCAACTTCGCTCGCGGTTTGTGCTACAAGCGACGTAAATCGATCGGTGCTTTGGGCGATTACGCCGTTCCCGACAACGTCGACTTCAATCTTTGGAGCGGTCCGGCCGCCTACACCGATCCGAAGGTTACCCGTCCGCGTTTCCATTACGATTGGCACTGGCAACGTCTGTACGGCAACGGCGACTCGGGCAACCAGGGCCCTCACCAAACCGATGTCGCGCGATGGGGCTTGGGGATCGATACCCATCCGATCAGCGTCATCTCGTACGGTGGACGATTGGGTTACCAAGCCGAACGCAAAGACGACAACTACGTCGATGCGGGCGACACGCCCAACACGCAGGTTTCGATCTACGATTACGGCGACAAGTGCATGGTCTTCGAGACCCGCGGTCTGGGCGTCGATAATTCCGATGATGCCGAATTGAACAAGCTGTTCAAGAGCACCAAGGGGAACAAGATCGGCGTCGTCTTCTACGGTACCAACGGTTATTGCGTGCAAGTCAGCTACGGCCACTCGATCGCTTACGATGTCGACATGAACGTGATCAAAGAGTTCAAGGGAGCGAAGGATCACTTCGCCAACTTCTTGGACGCTTGCGAAAGCCGCAACTACAAGGACCTGACCGCCGACGTTCGCGAAGGCCACCTGTCGGCGTCGCTGAGCCATCTGGGGAACATCTCGTTGGCGATCGGCGAACAAAAGAAAATGTCGGTCAAAGAAGCGACCGAACATCTGAGCAAGATCAAGAGCTTGGACGACAACGATGCGACACTGCAACGAACGATCAAGCACTTGGAGAAAAACGGCGTCGATCTGGAGAAGTATCCGATCGCGATGGGCCCGTTGTTGAAGTTCGATCCCGAGAAGGAAATCTTCCCCGAGAACGAAGTCGCCACGGCGATGTGTACTCGCGAGTACCGGGCTCCCTTCGTTTGCCCGACCGCCGACAAGGTTTAATCCTTGCCGCTGCCAGGCTTGTCCGCCTGGCGATCAATCGTGTGCCGGGCCCTCGGGCCCGGTGCGACTGCATCGAGCCATGCCCGGCTTTCCCACCGGGCTGCTCGGCTCTCTGCCTCTGGCGGACTGCAATCGCTATCGTGTCTTCCGGCCTTCGTCCCGCAAAACGCTTGTTTTTTAAGGCAAAAGCGTTACGGGTTTCCAATCTCGGCTCGGTGCGACAGAATAAGGCGGTATTGCAGCGGGTTCGTGTCGCAACAACCTGTGTGTATCCCTAGGGACGCTTTCTGCATCGCACGAACCGATTATGGGGCGAACTGAATCACCCCGCTCCATCTTTTATTCGCAACGGATACCGCCACTCGTGGAACGACGCGTCCTCGCTTATCTATTCGTCTCCGCATTTTTCATGTTCGTCATGATGACGATGCGGCCCAAGCAACCGCCGGCTGATGATCCCAATGCGCCCGATGTGGTCGCAGAACTGGACGCCGAAGCGGATGAGCCGGCCGACGCGGAGGATTTGGCCGAGGCGACCGATCCCGCGGCCGATGGCGATGCGAAAACCGACGACGACGCGGCGCCATCCGAACGCCCGCGGCAAAAGCAATGGTTCACGATCGGATCGCTGGCCTACGACTCCGAAGATCCCACGCTGGGTGATAAGACCCTGATCACGCTGAGCAATCGCGGGGCGGGGATCGAGCGGATCGAATTGATCGAACGCAACGCCAAGGGCCAGTTTCGCTATCGCCGCGTCGATACGCGCAGCGGCTACCTGGGCTATCTCGCTCCGTCGGCTCCCAGCGAAATCGACGGCTGCCAAATCAACGTGATCGGCCCGGGAACGCCCGCCGATCTGGCCGGCTTAAAAGTGGGCGACATCATCGTTGCCACGGGAACCGGTGTGATCGTCTCTCCGAGCGACCTGGATCGCTGGCTCGAAGAGACCAGTCCGGGGCAAACGATCACGCTCGAAGTGCTGCGTGGCAGTGGCGAGAGCCGCGAGACGGTGACTGTCGAAGCAAAGCTGACGCAGCATCCGTTGGACTTGATCCGCTTGGCCAAGTCGGGCGGGCCCGACCAAGTGCCGGGGAACATCTCCCGTTTGTCCTGCCTGCTGACCCTGGCAAAACTGAACACCACGAATCTTCGCGTCGGGCAGAAAGAGCTGACGAAGATGCCCAGTCTGTTTGATGGGCTGTGGAATGTCACGCCGATCGAAGATGCTGAAAATCCTGGTTTTGAGTTCCGTTTTCCGATTTCCGCCAGCGAAGCAGCCAGCGTCGCGAAAGGCTCTGGCGCCCTGGAAGTGGTCCGCCGCTACACCGTGCCGGCTGCCGGTTCGGGGTACGACATCGACCTGCAAACCGAGATCGTTAATAAATCCGAGGCCGAGCAAGAGGTTGCCTACCGTTTGGAAGGCCCCAACGGTTTGACGCTCGAAGGCTGGTGGTACAGCGCCAAGATCAGCCCCAATTGGACCGGTGGTGCGGGTGCTCGCGACGTGGTTTACAACACCGCCGCAGAATACCATCGGCTGATGGGCTTGCCCGCGATCGTCAAGCAGGTTCGCCAGAGAACCGAAGATGGTGTCGACAAAGACGAGGATGTCAACGAAACGCTGTTTGCATCGTCGGGCGATCCGAAAACGAATCAATTGCGTTACATCGGCATCGACGGGCAATATTTCACCGCCAGCTATCTGCCGCTCGAAGGCGAAGCGCAGACCGATGTGTTCAGCCGCGGCAGCACGATGCTGTTGGCCGATTTGAAGACGCTCAACCCGCACCAAACGCAGGCGGCCAACGTCAGCTTTTACGTCGACAGCACCGCCCGCAAGATCGCTCCAGGGGAGAGCCTGGTCGACAACTTGCGGCTGTACGCCGGTCCCAAGCGTCCCGAAATGTTGGAAGAACGTGGCCTCAGCCGCTTGATCGAATACGGCCTGTTTGGCGCGGTCTCCAAGCTGTTGTCGGGCTTCTTGCACTTCATCTATATGATCTTGGGCAACTATGGCTTGGCGATCATCCTGCTGACCGTGTGCGTTCGCGGAGCGATGTTCCCGCTGTCTCGCAAGGCGGCTCAGAACGCTCAGAAGATGCAAGAACTGGCCCCCGAGTTCAAGAAGATCGCGGAAAAATACAAAGACGACATGGAGAAGCGGCTCAAGGCCCAACAAGATCTCCAAAAGAAACACGGCTTCAATCCGCTCAGCGGTTGTCTGCCGATGTTTGTCCAGTTGCCGATCTTCATCGGCCTGTATCGCAGCCTGTCATGCGATATCGAACTGCGACAAGCCGCCTTCATTCCGGGCATCCAGTGGTGCTCTAACTTGGCAGCACCGGACATGTTCTATAACTGGTCGCCATGGATGATCGAATACTTCGCGGGGCGTGGCACCGGATGGTTCGGGCCTTATTTCAACATCCTGCCGTTGATAGTGATGGTCCTGTTCATGGCCCAGCAGAAGATGTTCATGCCGCCTCCGACCGACGAACAGCAAGAGATCACGCAGAAGGTGATGTTCTTCATGACCTTCATCATGGGTATCTTCTTCTTCAAGGTCGCTGCCGGTTTGTGCATCTACTTTATCACCAGCAGTTTGTGGGGCATGGCCGAGCGGATTTTGGTGAAGAAGACGATCAAGCAGTCTCCTGGCGGAGGCGGTTTGGCTATCGAAGGCGTCGGCAGCGACGATGGGCCCGGCATCTCGGGGCCGCTGAAGTCGGCTCCGGTGCAAAAGAATCGTCCTCGAACGCCACCGAAGAAGAAGTGAAGTCAAGGGGCGTTAGATGCCGCTAGTGGCTGCGATTTCGCCTTCCCGCGATCGTGGCCTAGGACGCGGAAAAATGCCCATTGCAAAGCCATGCAAAATGGCCCAGGCTACCTAAGTTGACAGGCGGTCATTTTCGACCAACTGCAGCGCTGGCAAGACGACACCATCTTGCCCACCAGCGGGGTTTGCCGGTAAGGTCGATAGAAACGACAAGTCGCGGCAGCCCTCGATACGGTCCTTGAGACCCCCAATAATAACAATAGATTTCCCTTATATAGGATGCGTCCGGCATGGATAATTCTGAGACCGTGGCCATTCGGCAAGCGATGGAAGAATCGATGAACGACGGCGAATTACGCAACGAAGTCTTGGCGGATGTCGATGCGGCAGAAACGGCGGAGTGGTTAGGCTCGCTGGACTATGTCCTGCAGAGCAAAGGCCCCGAACGCGCCAAATTCCTGCTGGAGCAATTGCGTCATCGTGCCGCTCAAGAAGGCGTCGCGCTCGACACGCAAACGATCACGCCCTACATCAACACGATCCCCTCGAAGGATCAGCCTCCTTTCCCAGGCAACCGCGAGATCGAACGGCGGATCAAATCGATCGTCCGCTGGAATGCGATGGCGATGGTCGTGCGTGCCAACCGCCGCCCCGGTGGTGTCGGTGGTCACATCAGTACGTTTGCGTCGAGCGCCACGTTGTATGAGATCGCTTTCAATCACTTCTTCCATGGCCGTGGCGAAGACGGCTATGCCGGCGATTCGGTCTACTTCCAAGGCCATGCGTCGCCCGGTATGTACAGCCGTGCCTTCCTGGAAGGTCGACTGACCGAAGAGAACCTCGAGAACTTCCGTCACGAACTCTCCCCCGGCGGTGGCCTCTCCAGCTATCCGCACCCTTGGTTGATGCCAAGCTTCTGGGAATACCCCACCGTCTCGATGGGGCTCGGTCCGATCATGGCGATCTACCAAGCGCGGTTCAATGAATACATGCGCGATCGCGGGATCAAAGACACTTCGGGGCAACGCGTTTGGGCCTTCTTGGGCGACGGCGAATGCGACGAACCGGAAACCCTGGGGGCGATTGGATTGGCTGGCCGTGAAAAGCTGGACAACCTGATCTTCGTCGTCAACTGCAATCTGCAGCGCCTCGATGGTCCTGTCCGCGGCAACGGCAAGATCATCCAAGAACTCGAAAGCATCTTCCACGGTGCCGGTTGGAACGTGATCAAGGTCGTCTGGGGTGGCGAGTGGGACGAACTGTTGGCCAAGGATACGTCGGGCATGCTGGCCAAACGCATGAACGAAGTCGTCGACGGTCAGTACCAGAAGTACACCACGATGCCTGGCAGCTACATTCGCGAGCACTTCTTCGGCAAGTATCCCGAGACGCGGAAGCTTGTCGAAAACATGAGCGATGAAAAGCTGGAGAAGATCCGTCGCGGTGGCCACGATCCCGAAAAGGTCTACGCAGCGTACGCTCAAGCGACCTCGTCAAAGAACGGCAAACCAACCGTGATCTTGGCGAAAACCGTCAAGGGGTATGGTTTGGGCGAAGCGGGCGAAGGCCGCAACATCGCGCACAACCAAAAGAAGATGAACGAGGAAGAGCTGCTCGAATTCCGCACGCGATTCGGGATTCCGATCAGCGACGCCGAAGTCGGTAGCGCACCATTCTACAAGCCTTCGGAAAACAGCGTCGAAATCAAATACATGAAACAGCGTCGGGCCGCTTTGGGAGGATCGCTACCCAGCCGTCCGACCGAACATCCGAAGTTGGAAGTCCCCACGCTGGAAGACTTCTCCAAGCTGATCAAACGTCTCGGCGATGGCAAAAACTGCAGCACCACGTTTGCTGTCGTACAAACCCTGATCGCTTTGTGCCGCGACAAGAAGATCGGCAAATACATGGTCCCGATCGTTCCCGACGAATCGCGAACCTTCGGCATGGAAGGCATGTTCAAGCAGTTCGGCATCTACGCCCATGCGGGCCAGTTGTACGAACCGATGGATTCGGAGATCGTCGCTTCGTACAAAGAAGCGCAAGACGGTCAGATCCTCGAAGAAGGGATCACCGAGTGCGGTTCGATGAGCAGCTTTAATGCGGCCGGTACCGCGTACAGCTGTCACGGCGTCAACATGATTCCGTTCTACATCTACTACAGCATGTTCGGTTTCCAACGGGTCGGCGATTCGATCTGGGCCGCTGCCGACATGCGAGCCAAGGGCTTCTTGGTTGGTGGTACCGCGGGCCGAACTTCGCTTAACGGCGAAGGCCTGCAGCACCAGGACGGTCACAGCCTGCTCAACGCGATCGCCTTCCCAACCGTGCGGTCTTACGACCCCGCGTTTGCGTACGAAGTGATCGTGATCATTCAGGAAGGTCTGAAGCGGATGTACCAAGATGGCGAAGAGTGCATCTACTACATCACCGCCGAAAACGATGCCTACGATCACCCGTCGATGCCCGAAGGCTGTGCCGATGGGATCATCAAGGGAATGTACAAGTTCCGCAGCAACGAAGTCGAAGGTGCGAAGGCTCGCGTCCAATTGTTCGGCAGCGGTGCCATCCTGAACTGTGCTCTGGACGCACAAAAGTTGTTGGCCGAAAAGTTCAACATCGCCAGCGACGTGTGGAGCGTTACCAGTTACACGCAACTGCGTCGAGAAGCGGACGCGTGTCAGCGTTGGAACATGTTGCACCCGACCGAAACGCCGCGGAAGAGCTACGTCGAAGAAGTGCTCGAAGGTGTCGAAGGTCCGTTCATCTCGTCCAGCGATTACGTCAAGGCACTTGGCGAACAGCTGACCCCGTGGATTCCAGGCGATTACTATGTCCTGGGCACCGACGGCATGGGCCGCAGCGAAACCCGCCCAGCGCTTCGCCGTCACTTCGAGGTCGATGCGGAATCGATCACGATCGCCGCACTCAGCCGACTGTCGAAGGCTGGCGTTGTCACGCCGCAAGACGTCGCCGATGCGATCAAGTCGCTCGATTACGACGCCGAAAAAGTGAACCCTTATTTCGCGTAAGGGTTTGCTGGTTCCGCCCGCCTTCGATTTGGCGGGCGGATCCGGTCGAATCACGACGGGCGTTCCCTTCTGATAACAACAAAACAACCCCATCCTCATCGAACCTCCGATACACTCTATGGCTACCGAAGTAAAACTTCCTGAACTCGGCGATGGCATCGAATCAGGCGACGTACTGGAGATCTTTGTATCCGTCGGCGACGTCATCACGGCCGGGCAAGACGTCGTGGAAATGGAAACCGACAAGGCGACCGTTCCCGTCTCCAGCAAATCGGCCGGAACCGTCACCAAAATCCTTGTCGCCGAAGGGGACACGGTCTCGGTCGGCAGCGTGATTCTTGAAATCGAAGCGGAAGCCGGAGCCCCCGCCGAATCCGCACCAGCTGCTGCAGAACCTGCCGCCGAAGTGCCTGCCAAGGAACCCGAACCCGAGCCCAAGGCGGCGGAAACGCCTGCCGCACCGCCTGCCAAGCCAGCAGCACCCGCGGAACCTGCCGCCGTGGAAACTCCCAAGCCCTCTCCGGCGGCTCCTGCCCCCACACCGGCAGCGCCCGCCGCTCCGGCCCCAGCCAGCAGCGGTGAGATCGTTGCCGCCGGGCCCGCGATTCGCCGCTTCGCACGCGAAGTCGGTGTCGATTTGCACAGTGTCCCCGGCACTGGCGAAGGGGGCCGAATCACGCGTGAAGACGTGTTGGCCGTCGTCCGATCGGCGAACCAATCCCGCGGCGCGGCGTCAGCTGGCACCGCGGCAGCACCCAGCAAAACGGCTGCGGCACCCACCGACGCGAACGCCGATCACGATGAATACGGACCGATTCGCGTTGAACGGATGAGCAAGATCCGCAAGACGATCGCCGCTCAAATGCACGAGAGCTGGTCGACGGTTCCGCGCGTCACCAACTTCGACGATGCCGACATCAGCGACTTGGAACACCTGCGCCAATCGAGCAAAGACGATTACGCCGCGCAAGGGCTGAAGCTGACGACGATGCCGTTTTTGATCAAAGCGATCGCGACGGCGCTGAAGCACAATCCAGAAGTCAACGCGGTCATCGACGAAGCCAACGGCCAGCTCATCTACAAGGACTACGTCAACATTGGGATCGCTGTCGACACCGACCGCGGTCTGGTGGTTCCCGTAATGAAGAATGCCGACAAGATGGGCATCCCCGACATCGCACGGGCCCTTGCTGAAATGGCGGCTAAGGTTCGCAGCGGTCAGTTCGCCGTCAGCGATCTCCGCGGCGGTACGTTCACGATCAGCAACCTGGGGGCGATCGGTGGTCAGTACAGCACTCCGATCGTCAACGTTCCCGAAGTCGCGATCCTGTTGGTGGGCCGCAGTCGCAAATTGGCATGCGTGATGCCCGACGATTCGATCAAACCGCGGCTAATGATGCCGCTGAGCCTCAGTTACGATCATCGCTTGGTCGATGGCGGTGCTGCGGCACGATTCCTGAACGATGTGATCGGATACCTCGAAGCGCCAAGCCGCCTGCTGTTGGCGCTGTAGCCAGACCGTTATCCGCGGCGTTGATTCACCGTTCGTTGGGACGCAACAGACGCCATGCGAATCGCATATTTGACCGCCGGTGCCGCAGGCATGTACTGCGGCAGCTGCATGCACGACAACACCCTCGCCCGGGCGATGATCGCCCGCGGCGCGGACTGTCTGTTGGTCCCCACCTACACGCCGATTCGGACCGATGAAAAAGACATCAGCGACGATGTCGTCTTCTTTGGCGGAATCAATATCTACCTGGAACAGAAGCTTCCGCTCTGGGGACGCTTGCCCCATCGGCTGACCGCTTGGTTGGACCGCCCCGGGCTGCTGCGGTTGGCGACGCGAAAGACCGGTTCGACCAGCCCGCATCTGTTGGGCGCGCTGACCGTTTCGATGCTGCAAGGAATGCAGGGACGCCAGCGAACCGAAGTCGATCGGCTGTGTCGTTGGTTGCAAACGCACGCGGCTCCCGACGCGATCGTGCTCAGTAATTTCTTGATCGGCGGCTGCGTGACCGAACTCAAACGGCGGCTCGGCGTGCCGGTTGTCGTGACGTTGCAGGGAGACGATATCTTTCTCGACTTCCTGCCAGCCAAATATCGCGCGATGGCGATCGACCGGATGCGAGCTCTAGCCGCCGATGTCGATGGTTTTATCGTCAACAGTCGGTTCTATGGCGAGAAGATGGTGGCGCTGCTGGGGCTGCCTGAAGAGAAGATGCACGTGATTCCTTTAGGGATCGATACGACCGGCTTCCTGGCAGAGGGCTCCGAAGCTCGGCGAGCCGCTGACGCCGACGCGTCCTCTCCGCTACGGATCGGTTACCTAGCCCGGATCGATCCGGCCAAGGGATTGCATCGGCTTGTCGACGCGATGATCGAATTCGAAGCGACGCGTCAGCCGTCGGATCGGGCCATCCATCTGGAAGTCGCAGGCTGGCTGGGCGAACAGCACCATGCGTACGCGGCAGAGCAGTGGTCGCGGCTGGACCAATCCGGAATGGCTGGGCGGTACACCTATCACGGAAGTCCCGATCATGCCGGCAAGTTGGATTTTCTGCGTCGCTTGGATCTGTTTTGCGTGCCGACGGAATACGAAGAGCCCAAGGGACTGTACGCTCTCGAGGCGATGGCGATGCGATTGCCCGTGATTCTTCCCCGGCATGGCGTCTTTCCCGAGCTGGCGGGCGATAATTCCGCGGTCCAATTGGTTCCGCCCGGCGATGCCGCGGCCCTTGCTGAAGCGATTCGCTCGCTTACCAGCGATGCGGCGAGCCGAGAACAGTTGGCTGAGCGGGGTTATCGATCGGTAGTTGGTGAGCGTACTGTCGATCGTATGGCCGATCAGGTCCTGCAATTGCTGAACGATCTCGCAGAGAGCGGAAAACCCGTTGACCACTCTGCAGGCCGTCGCTAAATTATTGACATCGCCAAGCGATATGACGGTGGATATAGCTTAGTTGGTTAAAGCGCCGGATTGTGGTTCCGGAGATCGGGGGTTCAAGTCCCCTTATCCACCCCTTCTTTTTTCTTATTGTCCGCTTGCTCTAAGCGGAATTCTCGCGTGCCGACCGTTGTTCCGTTTGGGAACTCCCGTCTTATCGGCTCGCCCCCAAAGCCAATCGTCTCTCGACGCTCAAACGGCTAATTCAAGAAGTTCGCATGCGATTACATCAACAGGCCTTTGACGAATTCCGCTACGTTTAAAGCTTATTCTTCGGGACTTTTGGCGGCTGTTTTCAGTATCCCAACCAACGACGCGCTCCCATTCGATGGAAACGACATGCAGATAACAAAAATTGAAACCGCGATTCCCGACCAGATCATGCCGGGGTTGCTGTTGTTGCGAATCCATACCAGCGATGGGATCGTCGGTTGTGGCGAGACCTATTACGCTCCCGAATCGGTCGCCAGCATGTTGCACGATTGGATGCACCATCATCTGCTGGGCGAGAACCCGCTGGATATCGAACGGCACTGGCGATTTTTGTACGAACGGACGACCAACTTTGGATCGCGCGGTGCGGAATTGCGAGCCATCTCGGCGATCGATCTCGCCCTCTGGGACATCTTGGGGCAGGTCACCAAGATGCCGGTCTGGCAACTGTTGGGCGGCCGTGTCCAGGATTCGATCCCGACTTACAACAGTTGTGGCGGTCCTTCGTATGGTGGCAAAACAGAGGATAGCTCCGGCCATATTTGGCCCGGCCATGGACCGATGGGGAACCAGGGTCCGCTGAACGATTATTGGTCGATCGTCCATGAACCGGTTCAATTGGCGGAGGAGTTGATCGGCGAAGGGTACACGGCGCTGAAGACCTGGTCGACCGACTTTGCCGCGCACAAAACCAACGGCCCGCTGCACGTTTCGCTGATGGATGTGGAGAAGGCTGTCGAGCCGTTCCGCAAGATTCGCGAAGCGTTGGGAAACAAGATCGAGCTGATTCTCGATGGGCATGGCTTCTTCCAACTGCCGATGGCGATTCGGCTCGCCCAACACCTGCGCGAATTCGACCTGCTGTGGGCCGAGGATCTGTTGCGTGTCGATTCGATCGACACCCTCGCCGACTTCCGCGACAAAGCGGGGATCCCGTTGGCGGTTAGCGAGATGTTCAGCGGGCCCGATGATTTCCGATTGACGCTGGAAAAGCGTTCTGCCGATTATTTGATGATTGATCCAACCTGGGTTGGCGGGATCTCGCAAACGCGCAACATCACTCGACTGGCTCAGTTCTACAACGTGCCGGTTGTGATGCACGACTGCACCGGTCCGCTGACGCTGTTGGCGGGCGTGCAAGTTGCCGCGACATCGAACAATGTCGCATGGCAGGAAAGTGTGCGAGCCCATGTGCGGATGCTGTATCCGAAGCTAATCGACACGGAAGTCACGATCGAAAAGGGAAGGATCACCGTTCCCGAGCGCGCTGGAATCGGAGCTGCTTGGCAACCCGAACTGTTCCAAAGCGGCCAAGGGCAACACCGCATCACCAGCCTTTGATGCATGAGGGGCGCGGGTTTGTCGCCCTGTCGGCCCACCCGAATTGCAAACGCGTTCGCGTATTGATGCGCGGGGCCATGAATCGATGCAGGCTTGCGGTCGAAACAACATCGCTATCCTTGCCGTTGCGTCGCCGTGGACCGCGCGCTGCGGGGAGTTCAATTGGTCGAATCGTTGCCTGGAGCGTATCGTGCTTGATGCGCAGCGTGGATCCAGGCGATCGCCGCCGTGTCGATCAGCTCGTGGCCGCCGTCGAAAAGTGTCACCGTCGCGTTGCCCGAAGTGCGGCGGAACAACGGTGGCTTCTCGCCATAACTGGGATCGGAAATGTCGGCTTGTAGATGCGCCGGAACTTTCGCCTGTTTGACAAAGTAGCGGATCTCGTCCGCCGATAACCGATCCTCTTCACGGGCGACTTCATTAAAGGCGAGCAGCGAATGGCTGACCGGAACGCTTCCTTCATGCCCGTCGCGAATTCCTGCGTTCATCGCCAACGGAACCTCTTTTGCATTGGCAAGATAGGTCAAGGGAGATCGCTTGCGATACTCTTGATCGATTTCAGGACTCTCTCCTGGGGCTCCACCACAGGATGCAGCGATGTTGTTGAAGTAGTGCCGTTTCGCTTGTCTGCATTCGTGGTACCAGGCGGTCAGATCGGAAATCGGAACCCAAGCGGTCACCCCCGCCCAGATCTCAGGATGACGCCCCGCCATCAATAATGCCCCGTAACCACCTCCGGAGGTTCCGACCAAATAGATCGCCGACGGATCGATCGGGACCGTCTGTTTGGCGTGCTCCACTGCGCTGACAATATCTTTCACTACAAGTTCAGAACCGGTCGCTTCGGGGCGCACGTTGGGGCCTCGGAAGTTCGGATGGATGTAAGCCCATCCGTTTTGGACGCACCAGGCTTCGATCGCTTGGTGGGTGTTCTGCTTGTAGTCTCCCGACCAGCTGTGGAGCGCAACGACCAACGGAACCGTTGCATCTGCAGGGGGAGCGTAGAAGACCGCCGGTTGCTGCGATTGGTCCGCAGAACTGAGGTAGCGAATTTCTTCGGCTTGTTGGCCCCACGAGCATTGGCATGCGATAACAAAAGTGAGTAGCGACGAGGCAAACGACGGAGCGATTTTCATGTACGGTGACTCGGGGGGCATAGTGCGGAAGTTCCAGCCGATGGGATGACGACTTCATCGCCGAGCGTCGCATTTTTGTTGCGAAATCATCCGTAGAGATTCGGTTTGACGTTTGGCCATGATGCGCGGTCGATCCGGCAAGTATAAACAACCGCCCCCCCCATGGTGGGCTCGAAAGAAGAGGCGTTTTTCACGTCGATCGGGTCCGCTGTTCAGCAGCGGTTGGCCCGAAACTCAACAAGCAACCCGGATCGGGCGGTAAAACGCTTTTCAGGGAATGCCTTCGGTAAAATCGGTCGCGCGAGTTGACCCAGCGAAATGGTAGAAACACAATGCATTCTCCCACCTTTCCCGCCGCAGTCTTCGTCAATGGAACATTCGATGGCCTCCATAATTTTCCCACGATCGTACGACGCCCGTGTCCTCTCTGTTCCCGCGTCGCAAATGAGGCGGCTGCTATCCGTTGGCGGGGTGATCGTCGCGGGAATGATTGCGTTGTTCGATGCGTCGATCGTCGATGCCGAATCGACAGCACCGCCGAACGTTGTCTTTATCCTTGCCGACGACCTCGGCTATCGCGAACTCGGCAGCTTTGGGCAGGAATTGATCAAGACGCCGCACCTGGACAAACTCGCGAAGCAAGGGATGCGACTGACTCAGCACTACTCGGGCAACGCCGTCTGCGCCCCGTCGCGATGCGTGTTGATGACCGGAAAACATCCGGGCCACGCTGAGGTGCGGAGCAACAAATCGACGCCGCCCGAAGGGCAATGGCCGATCCCCGACAGCGACATCACGCTCGCCGAACTCTTCACCGGCGAAGGCTACGCCACCGGAGCGTTTGGAAAATGGGGACTCGGCGGTCCCGATTCCTCTGGAGAACCGCTGCGTCAGGGAGTCCAACGCTTCTTCGGTTACAACTGCCAATCGCACGCCCACAGCTACTATCCGTCTTACCTTTGGGACGACAACCAACATGTCAAATTGAACAACGATCCTCCGGTCTCCGGCCACATCGGGTTTGCCGATGGCGACGACCCCAGCGATCCGGCCAGCTACGCTCGTTTCAAGGGACAGGACTACGCGCCCGACCGTATCAACGCGCAGGCACTACAATTCGTTAAGGACAACAAAGGCAAACCGTTCTTCTTGTATTACCCGACGGTGATTCCGCACGTCGCGTTGCACGTTCCCGATGAAGAGCTGAAACAGTATCACGATTTGGGCTGGCAGGATCCGCCGTTTGTCCGCGATGGCGGATATGGGTACACGCCCCACTTCACGCCGCGAGCGGCTTATGCGGCGATGATCACTCGGATGGATCGCTACATCGGCAACATCTTGAACCTGTTGGACGAACTGCAGCTGAGCGACAACACGATCGTCATCTTCAGCAGCGACAACGGCACGACTCATCTGGGCAAAGAGGTCGATTACACGTTCTTCCGCAGCGTTGGTGAACTTCGCGGCTTGAAGGGCTCGCTGTACGAAGGAGGCGTTCGCGTGCCGACGCTTGTCCGCTGGCCCGGCAAAATTGCGGCGGGATCGCAGAGCGATTATGTCAGCGGATTCGAAGACTGGATCCCGACGCTGATGGATCTGATCGGCAAACCGGAAGATGTTCCAGAGGGCTTGGATGGGATCAGCATCGCCCCGACGCTGCTCGGAAAATCGCAGGAAGAGCGTCCCTATCTGTATCGCGAATTCCCTAGCTACGGCGGCCAGCAGACGATCCGCGTCGGCGACTTCAAAGCGGTTCGGCAGAACATGAGCAAAGGAAATTTGGAGATCGAGCTTTACAACATTCGCGAGGACATCGGCGAACAGAACAACATTGCCGCGGAGCATCCCGAATTGGTTGCCCAATTAGCACAGCAGATGGAAGCGGTCCGAACGCCTTCGAAGATCTTCCCTTTGATCCCATTGGACGCCCCTGCACGGAAGGCGAAGAAGCGTTAGAATTCAGCCCCACTCGGGCTCCCAACGACTGCTTCGCCTCCACAATCAGCGTTCCATCACATGGTCACGATCCTTTCGTTTTTGTTCTTCACCGGACTTGTCGGTCTGATCACCTGGTGGATCACGCATCGCGACGACCACGCCTCCAGCAGCGGTTACTTTTTGGGTGGCCGCACGCTGACCTTCCCGCTGATCGCCGGATCGTTGCTGCTGACCAACCTGTCGACCGAACAGATGGTGGGACTCAACGGCGCTGCGTTTAACGACGGCTTGTGCGTGATGGTTTGGGAAGTCGTTTGCGTCGTGGCGTTGGTCTTCATGGCTTGGTTCTTCCTGCCGCGATTTTTGAAGAGCGGCGTCGCCACGGTTCCGCAGTACCTCGAGATCCGCTTCGATCACCAAACCCAAGTGATCACGAACCTGATTTTCTTGGTCGCCTATGTCGGCATCTTGCTGCCGATCATTTTGTACAGCGGAGCGACTGGGATGATCGGGATCCTGGACGTTCCGTCGATGTTAGGCGATCTGCCCGAACGGGTCGGGATGTCGACCGATTCGTTTGCGTTGTGGTTGATCGTTTGGGCGGTCGGAATCATCGGTTCGATCTACGCACTGTTCGGCGGCCTGCGAACCGTCGCGGTCTCCGACACGATCAACGGCATCGGGTTGCTGATCGGCGGCTTTATGATCACCGGATACGCGTTGGCTCAGATCGGCGATGGCGATGGGATCGCCAAAGGGGCGGAATTGCTGATGGATCAACAGCGCGAGCGTTTCAATTCGGTCGGCGGCCCCGAATCCTCGGTTCCGTTCAGCACGATCTTCTCCGGGATCTTCCTGCTGAACCTGTTCTACTGGACCACCAACCAACAGATCATCCAGCGAACGTTTGGTGCCAGCAGTCTCGCCGAAGGACAAAAAGGTGTGCTGTTGACCGGTGCCCTCAAGTTGCTCGGCCCGCTTTATTTGGTCATCCCCGGCATGATCGCCTACCACATTTTCAGCGGCGAAGATATCAAAGCCGACCAAGCCTACGGGATGTTGGTCAACCGCGTCTTGCCGGCGCACCTGACTGGATTTTTTGCGGCCGCGATGATCGGCGCGATCCTGTCGAGCTTCAACTCGGCGCTCAACAGTTCCTGCACGTTGTTCAGCCTGGGACTTTACAAGAGCGTCCTTCGCAAGGATGCCACCGAAGCCCAGGTCGTTCGTTCGGGCAAGATCTTCGGCTGGATCGTGGCCGTCGTCGCGATGGCGATCGCGCCGCTGTTGGCTCAAACCGACAGCATCTTCGGCTTCCTGCAGAAGATGAACGGGATGTATTTCATTCCGATCTTTGCCGTCGTGTTGGTCGGGATGCTCTCCCGCCGCGTCCCCGCGTCGGCCGCGAAGATCGCTCTGCTGGCGGGCTTCGGCATCATCGCGATCGGCTACTTTGTCGAACCGTTCGACAAGATCGTCGCTTCGATGCACGAGTTCCATTTCTTGGGATGTGTCTTCGCTTGGTTGGTGATCCTGATGCTGGTGATCGGCGAAATCTGGCCGCGCAAGACGGAGTTCGTGCAAGAGGATGTGGGTGCCGTCGACATGACCCCATGGCGTTTTGCGGTCCCCGCCGGCTTGGTGCTGATCGCGATCGTGCTGCTGATCTATCAACGCTTCGCCGACTTCTCGGTGCTTGTACCTTAGAAAGAGACCGGTGGAGCGACGATGGACGTTATCTGGGAAGACAATTACGCGCTGGTGGTGAATAAGCCCAATGGGCTGCTGACCACCGCCGCACGAGGTGTCGAATCGCTGGAGATCCAGCTGCTGGAATTTTTCAAGCAGAGGAGCGGCGAAGAGTCCCCCTACGTGGGGATGCCTCATCGCATCGACCGCCCGGTCAGCGGAGCGGTCCTGATCGGCAAGACGCGAGCGGCAACCAAGCAGTTCTGCGCTCAATTCCAATCGCGGAAGATCGAAAAGACTTACGTCGCGATCGTCTCCGGAACGCCCACCGAACCGACGGGGACTTGGCGCGATTGGATGCGGAAAATTTCGGACCGCGCCGAGGCGGAGATTGTCGACGCGGAGCACCCCGAGGCGAAGCAAGCGATCTTAAATTACGAGCTGGTCGCCAGCGTGGGGGATCTCTCCTGCTTGCGGATCGGGCTGGAAACCGGTCGCACCCACCAGATCCGACTGCAGGCGGCGCACCGTGGATTTCCGATCGTCGGCGATAGCCTGTATGGCAGTCAAATCGATTTTGGGCCACAATCAACGGAGCCACGCAAACGCCCGATCGCTTTGCATGCCCGCCAAATCGTCTTCCGCCACCCCAAGACTGGCAAAGCCACGTCGGTGCTGGTCGACGTTCCCGAAGTCTGGCGGACGCTCGGCTTCCACGAAGTGTTAAAGGAAGGCGAGCTGTGCGGTTAATTGGATGTCGGGCTGGAGCATTGCAGCGGCTTGCGGCCGCGCGATCCGCCGCCGTCACGATCCCATCCCCACGCTTGCCTTACCCAAAACTGACGCTTCCATGGACAAACTTCGCATCGGTGCGGTCTCTTATCTGAACACCAAGCCGTTGGTCTATGGAATCGAAAAACGGTTGCCGGGAGCGGAGGTTGTCTTCGATCTTCCCAGCCGATTGGCTGACCAATTGCACGCCGGTCAGTTGGATGTCGCCCTGATTCCTTCGGTCGAATATTTCCGTCACGCCGACGATTACGAGATCGTTTCGGACGCCTGCATCGCCTGTCGCGGACCGGTTTGGAGCGTGCGACTGTTGAGCCGTGTGCCGGTCCCCGAGATCAAGACGCTCGCGCTGGATGAAGGCAGCCGGACCAGCGCGGCGCTGGTCCAAGTGCTTTTGAAGCAACAGTATGGGCTGACCCCCGAACTGCACCCGCTGCCGATCGACGCCAGCCCCGATACCCTTTCGACCGACGCCGTCTTATTGATCGGCGATCGAGCGATGCACCCGACGACGGGACTGTATCAAGAGATATGGGACCTGGGGGATCGCTGGTGCAGTTGGAGCAAGCTGCCGTTTGTGTTTGCGATGTGGATCGGCCGCCGCGGCGTCGACCATCGCGAACTTGCCGACGCGTTGCAGCACTGCCGCGATGCGGGGATGGAGCACTTGCAGCAACTGGCGACCGAACACGCGGGGACGCATGGGCTGACAGTCAGCGACTGTTTCGCGTATCTTTCCCGTTATCTCCACTTCACTCTCGGCGACGAAGAACGCCAAGGACTGGAGCTGTATCGCGCCAAAGCGACCGAACTGGGGCTGATCGCTTCCTAGCGAAAGACCAGCCGACGGCTCGGCCGCCAAATTGAACAAATCACCTCGACCAATCGATTTCCTTCCACGCAACGACCAACGCAGAAGAAAGGTTCCCATGTCCAGCGGATCGACAACGCAACCTCAAGCCAAAACGCAAGCGATTCTCGACAAAGCGGTCGCGGGCGATCGGATTAGCTTCGAGGAAGGATTGCATCTGTTGCAGACCGACGACCTGTCGCTGGCCAAGCTGGGGGCGGCTGCCGATGCGATCACGCGACGCCTGCATCCCGAGCCGTATCGAACCTACAACATCGATCGCAACATCAACTACACCAACGTCTGCACCGCGGTCTGCGATTTCTGCGCGTTCTACCGGGGCCCCAAGAGTGACGAAGGTTACGTGCTGCCGCGGGAAGAACTGCTGCAAAAAGTGGCCGAGACGGTGCAATTGGGGGGCAATCAGATCCTGATGCAAGGAGGCCTGCACCCGAAGTACAAACTGGACTGGTACGAAGAACTGCTGCAGGACATCGTCACGAACTACCCCAGCATCAACGTCCACGGATTCAGTCCTCCCGAGATCCATCACTTCACGAAAGTCAACAACCTGTCGTTGCGAGAGGTCTTGAGTCGGTTGAAGGCAGCCGGCCTGGGCAGCTTGCCCGGCGGCGGCGCCGAAATTTTGGTCGACCGCGTCCGGTCGGAGATCACGCGCGGCAAGGTGATGACCGACGACTGGTTGAACGTGATGCGCGTGTGGCACGAACTGGGCGGGATCAGTTCGGCAACGATGATGTTTGGGCATGTCGAAACGCTCGCCGAACGGATCGAACACCTCGACCGGTTGCGTCAGGTGCAGGACGAAACGGGAGGCTTCACGGCGTTCATCTGTTGGACCTTTCAACCCGAACATACCGAGATGGCTCACATCGCGCCGGCGGGATCGTTCGAATATCTGAAGATGCAAGCGGTGGCGCGGCTGTTCCTGGACAACATCCCCAACATTCAAAGCAGCTGGGTGACGCAGGGTTCGAAGATCGGTCAGCTGGCGTTGCTGTACGGTGCAAACGACATGGGCAGCTTGATGATCGAAGAGAACGTCGTGGCCGAAGCGGGGACGGTTCATTACCAATCGCTGCGTCGAATTCGCGAATCGATTGAAGAAATTGGGTACCAGGCACGCCAACGCGATGTGCACTACAATCTGGTCGATCCAGAGTTGGAACGCCGTGCTATCGAGGCAAACGGCGACCTTGGCCCGAAGGAACTGGTTCAATTGAGCGCATTGCAGTGAAGCGATGCGGAAACGTCGCCGCCAGCGATTTGACGGGCTGGCGGGCGATGTCGGTCGATCGCAGCAAGACCGCCGCGACCGCGACCGCCGATTGATCGGGCGTTATTCCCCTATTCACCCCCGATCTCCCGATGATGTTCTCTTGCCCGAAATCGGCCATGCTGCCTGGCGGTGTGATTGTCGCGGCCTTGGTTGGTGCTAGCTGTTCTTCCGCTGGCCTCGAAGCTCCGGCATGCTGGTGTGCCGCGACAGCGACTCTGTGCGCGATGTGGTGGATCTTTGAAGTCCTGCCGATCGCCGCAACCGCTCTGCTGCCATTTATCGTCTTTCCGTTGACCGGCGTGCTGGATCATCGATCCGTCGCGACAGCGTATGGGCATACGATGATCCTGTTGCTGATGGGGGGCTTCCTGCTGTCGGCGGCGATGGAACGCAGCGGAGCTCACCGGCGGCTGGCGATGATCATGGTCCGCGCGGTGGGAGGCCGCGGCGAGCGGCGGATCGTGCTGGGCTTCATGCTGGCCACGGCGATGTTGTCGATGTGGATCAGCAACACCGCCACGACGCTGATGATGCTGCCGATCGCGATGGCGGTGCTGGAACGCCATGCGTCCAACGGCTTGCGAGTTCCTTTGCTGCTGGGAATCGCCTACTCCGCATCGGTCGGCGGGATGGGAACGCCCGTCGGGACTCCGCCCAACGCGATGTTCATGGGCTTCTATGAAGAGAAGCTCGGTCGCTCGCTGGCCTTTGTCGACTGGATGGTCATCGCGGTGCCGATCGTCGCGATTTTGTTGCCGATCATTTGGCTGTGGCTGACCCGCAATCTGAAGTCCGACGCCATCTTCGAGATGCCCGACGTCGGCGCTTGGCGAAGTGCGGAGGTCCGCGTACTGATCGTCTTCGGCCTGACCGCCTTGGCTTGGATCACGCGGACGACGCCGTTTGACGGTTGGTCGTATTGGATCGGGGCGACGACGCCCAACGACGCCGGTGGAATCACATCGCTGGTCGGCGATTCGACCGTCGCATTGGCCGCGACGCTGGCTCTGTTCATCATCCCTTCAGGCGGCGAGGCGAAGGGCCCGCTGTTGGATTGGGAGACGGCGGAGCGGATCCCTTGGGGCATCCTGTTGCTATTCGGCGGCGGGCTTGCGTTGGCCAAAGGCTTCGACGCCTCGGGACTCTCCACCGTGATCGGTGACTCGCTGGCCGGACTCGCCTCGCTGCCACCGATTCTCGTGATCGGCGGCGTCTGTTTGCTGGTCACCTTCCTGACCGAGATCACCAGCGGCACGGCGACGACCGCCCTGTTGTTGCCGATCCTCGCCAGCACGGCGATCGCCGCCGATGTGCCCGCGGAAATGATCATGATCCCAGGGACGATCAGTGCCAGTTGCGCTTTCATGCTGCCGGTCGCGACCGCTCCCAATACGATCGTCTACGGTGCCGGAGGGCTTTCGACCGGCGTGATGGCTCGCACGGGATTGGTGCTGAACCTGATCGCCGTCTGTGTCATCACAACCCTTTGTTGGTTGATGCTGTCGTAAGAGCGATCGGCGTCAGCCGCTGTGGTCAAAGATCCGCAAGACGGCTTCGGTGCTGAGTGCTTGCACGCCGGGAAAGTTGCTCTCGCGCGGCCCGGCGATATTCAGCGACAGAGGTTGATACTGGTACAGCCAGCGGTGGACGCTTTCGACCGACCATTCGTCGTCGATTGCTACCGCTAGCTGCGGCTTGCCTGCATCGACGGCGTAACGCTGCGTCAATCGCGTGCCACCGCGCAGCGTGTCGCAGTAGAGGATCAACGTGGCATCGCTGTCGATGACATTTTGCAGCGTGCGGTCTTTGTAGCGTGGAGATTGGTGTTCGGTCAGATCGTAACGCGCTGGGATCTGGCCATCCTCTGCCAGCCGGCCGCGCGGACACCATCCGCCGTGCGGGATTCCGAGCGCGATCGCCGCATCCAACGCTCCGCGGTCCACTCCCGTTTGCCCGCCCGAAACGATGCGTTGCGGAACGTGGGAGAAGACGGCTTGGGTCATGCTTGGTACGCGGGGAAATCGAGGAAGACCTTCATCGCTCCCTCGCGTCGCGTGGCGAACATGTCGTACGCTTCTTGGATCTGATCGATCGGCATCCGATGCGATACCAGCGGTTCGACATCGATCGTCCGCTCGGCGACCATCTTCATCGCCAGCGAGAAATCGATCTCAAAGCTGGGGCCGACGCTGGTGTACATCCGCAGATTCTTCCAGAACATTTCCTTCAGCTTGATCCCGTTCGCTTCGATCGGCGGCACGCCAAAAAACAGGATCTCCCCTTCGGGTCGGCATGCGGCGATACATTCGTTGAGCACTTGTTGGCGATGCCCGACCGCTTCGATCACCAGATCGGGACCGCCACCGGGCATCGAGGCCGCTTCGGCAGCCGCCTGAGCCGCGGTGCCATGGATCACCTGAGTCGCACCGCCAGCCAACGCGAGATCCAAGCGATCGCGAACCGGATCGACGACGATGATCTCCGCCGCGCCAAACAGCTTCAAAACGCGAACGAACAACTGGCCCATCGGTCCGGCGCCAAACAGCATCACGCGGCGGGCGAGCACCGACGGAATCCGGCGGAGCGCGAACAGCACCGTTCCCAACGGCTGAGCCAGCACGGCGGCGGCATCGCTGCAACGCGGATCGACGCGGACCGCACGGGCTTGATCGACCCAGTAGCGGCCGTAGAAACCGTAGTGTTCGATCGGCACAGCGAGCACCCGATCGCCGACGGCAAACTTGTCGCCCGTCGTCTCGACGACGCGGCCGATCATCTCGTGCAGCGATTGGCCGACGTGAGGCATGTAGCCGGGATTGTCGGCCTCGTAATACAGAAGGTCGCTGCCGCACAGGCAGGCCAACTGAGGCTCAAAGAGAATTTGACCCGCTGGGACATCCGAAGCTGTCGCGGCAGCGGGCACATCGATCAATCGAATCGAATTGGGTTGGTAGATTTCACCAGCGAGCATGCTGAGTTCCGATAGCGTTAGCGTTACCACGTTGGTAATTCAGAACGACCAGCTCGCGCGATCGAAAGCTGTCGCAAGGCAGCTCCAGCCGATCTATGGAACCAGGTGGCCAGACAGTGCTAACCACTCAACCCGAATCAAATATTGGAGCGTTGCCCGGAGTCTAGGAGACCAGGCTCAATCGTTCGATCAGAACATCGGCACCGGGGGTCAGGCGACGCAGTTTGCGAGCGATTTCCAGCTTTTCAGCGGGGCTCGCCTTTCCAGCCTTAACCGTCAGCTTGCCAACTTGCTTTCTGCGATGACGACGACGACGCAGTTCGCGTCTTCTTTCGGATCCTGACATTCTCGGAAGTCCTTGATACACATGACGTGGTTGGAGTTGCAAAAACAATGCCACAGCGTACAGGCAACATCGTTTTAGGTCAAGAACGTCCCCTTCTCAACCTTAGCTTGAGCGGGTGAAGCTGCACCACTTCACCCTCCGCCAAACGCAGTTTGAAGGGGAGGGTCGAACGAGCGAAGCAAAGTTCGGGGAGGTGCAGCGTTGCGAGATGCAAACCTGCCCGATACCTAGATAGTCTGTTGGATGTAGGCGATCCGGGCGAAGTAGAGCAGCAGAATCGCTCCGCAGAACAGCCAGATCGTTCGGCGTTGGCGACTGCGAAATTTCGCGTCGCGTGGGGACGTCGAGAAGAGCAGAGCAACCGACGTGTAAAACGGGTCGGAGCGTTCCGCGCCCGTTGCTTCGTCGAGCCGCTTGAGCGAATGGAGCGATCGCACGCCGGCGATGAACACTCCGACAGCGATCAAGGTAACGATGACTGAAAGCACGATTTAACAAGTACCTGACTTTAAGAAGGTTCCGCCCCCCCCCGGGGACCGAAGCAAGCGAAGGTGGCTTGGCTGTCGATTCTACACTTCCCACAAACGCTGCCAAACGGAACAACTTCCAAGGCGACAGCCAGCCAACGCTCGGTCGCCTCCAACGCGCCGTGATTTATTCGGATTCCATCTCGCGGGCTTGGGCGAGCGCCGATGCGACTAATCCAGCGGGAACCGAAACGACGCCGAGGCCAATCAACAGAATTGCGAACGTGAAGATTCGCCCGCCAGCCGTGATCGGGTAGACGTCTCCGTAGCCAACCGTTGTCAGCGTGACGACGGCCCACCAAAGGCAATGGAACACCGATGCAAAGGCTTCCGGTTGGGCAGCGTGTTCAAAGTGATAGATTCCCACCGACGCGAGATACAGCAAGATCACCGTGACGAAGAAGAACAGGACAATTTCCTCGCGCGAGATCAAGAACGCGCGGTGAAACCGTTGGATGGCTCGACTGTAGCGTACCAGTTTCAACATCCAGAACAGTCGCAGCAGCCGGAGCGCTCGAATCGAACGCAGGTCGAAGCCAAACGAGAGGTAGAACGGTAAGATCGCAAGCAGGTCGACCACGCCAAAAAAGCTGGTCATGAAAGCAATCTTGCGGTCGGCAACCAGCAGCCGGACGAGGTATTCCACCGAGAAAACGGTGATCGATGCGATCTCGAAGAAGTGGAGCAAACGCGCCCATCCGGGGTCGAGCCCCGGCAGCGTTTCCACGCTAAAAGCAATCAGCGAGAGGATGATGAAGAACTGGATGGATAGATCGAACACGCGACCGATCGGCGTGTCGGAACGTTCGACGATGTCTTTAAGAGTGGGCACGGAAACGAGGGAGTCCTCAAGAGAAGGTTTGGTTCGAACGGAAGGTTTCGCTCAGCGCGATTGATCGTTTGTGCTCAGGTGAATCAGACGGCACCCGTTTCTAACGCGAGCGTTGGTTGTACTTCTTGCGATATTTGTCAGCCAACGTTTTGTGTTTGCTTCCCAAATCGACCTTTGCACCGGAGATATAGGCCTCGGTGACATTCGATTCGGTCTGCAGAACGTCTCCGTCCACAACGATCAACGTCGCGTCTTTGCCGACGGTGATCGAACCGACGCGATCGGCGACGCCCATGATTTCTGCGGGGGCCAAGGTGATCGCGTGGATCGCCTGATCGGCCGGTAGTCCGTAAGAAACGGCAACGGCGGCGTGGTAGGGTAAATTGCGAGCGGCCGCGCCGCCGCCAGGGCTTCCCGATCCCGGACCGCCAATCGCGAACCGGATCCCCGCCTTGCTGATTCGGCTGGGCAGAGTGTAAGGATGATCATAGGGATCATCGCGTCGCAGCGGCAGCCGATAAGTCGAATGCACGATGACGGGAACGTCGTATTTTTTTAGCAGCGGCGCACATTCGGGAGCGTCGTAGCCACCGTAGATGATGGGGCGAATTCCACGCGCCACACAGAACGCCACGGCGGCTTCGATTTCACGTCGATCATCGGCGTCGATGATCATCGGCGATTTGCCTTCCAACACGGGAATGAGCGCTTCGAATCGCAGGTCGACAGGCGTCCAATCGGGCCGCGCGGCGCGGGCGATCGCATACCGCGCGGCGGTCTCCAAGCGATCCGACAAGCCTTTCAAACGTTCGTCGCGTTCTTTGACGCGATCGACTGCGCTGGTTTTGCGAGAATCGTACGAACGCCAGGAGACGATCATCCCCGTGTCGCCACGAAGCAACATGTCCTTGTAGGTCCAGCCGTCCAACTGAATCACGGCCGATTGGCCTCGGATGTTCCCTCGCTTGGGCGCGATCGACGCCAGAAGCACTCCGCCCGCCCGGGCGACAGGAATCAGCTCGCTGTCGGCGTTCACGGCAACCCACGGCCGAAGGTTTGGGTTTTCGTCTCCCACTTCGTCGGTGTCGACCGTCGCTCTCACGGAACCAATTTCGGTCAGCCCCACGTTCGACATCGACTCCATCAACCCCGGATAGATGTGTTTCCCCGAGACGTCGATCGATCGACACTTCGCCGGCAAAACGACTTTCTTTCCGACCTGGGTGATCTTTCCTTTCTCAAAGACCACCGTGGCTTTGTTCAACGTCCCCGCGTCGACCGTATGGACCACGCCACCGACCAGTGCGATTGGCGTCGACTGGGCAGGGCCAGGAATCTGGTCGTTTGCGTCGACGTTTGCACCAGACACCACCGCACAACCGAACAGAGTCGCCAGCACGGATCGGATCAAAAATGAGCGTCGACAGTCATGAGGCTGACTCGCAGGCTCGCTGGCCTTCTTTTCAGAGTTCTTGGTCGCCGCGGGAAAGAGCGAACGGAAGATGTTTGGGTATTGCTTGCTCATCGTCGTGCCTCCGCGTGGCGGTGTCCGGACTCGTTGTGGTCGTGGTTGTGGTGCGCGTGATCATGGTCGTCGTGTCCGTGACAATATTCGTCGTAACGCAACCAACGCTCTTCCTCCTCGATCTCCTTCTTGTCAGAACCGCCCCTGCCATCGTTTTGATCCAAGATCCTGGCGATCAACATCGACCGCCACTTTGCATCGCGTTGGCGAAGCCGTTGGTCGCTTTCGAGCCTAAACATCGGCCGTCCATCGACCCAGGTTTGTTCACAGCGCGAAAGGGTCGATAACGGTGGGCCGCTCCACAACACGAGATCCGCATCTTTTCCTGGCGCGATCGATCCCACGCGGTCATCGATTCGAAGCTGCTTGGCGGGATTGAGCGTGACGAATTTGAGTGCCTCTTCCTCCGAAATGCCACCATATTTAACCGCCTTGGCAGCTTCGGTATTGAGATGGCGAGCCAGCTCGCGATCGTCGCTGTTGAACGACACGACGATCCCTTCATCGTGCATGATCGCTCCGTTGTAAGGAACCGCATCGTAGACCTCGAACTTGTAGGCCCACCAATCCGAGAACGCCGAAGCCATGCCGCCATGTTCGCGCAATCGATCCGCAACCTTGTAGCCTTCCAGCACATGTTGCAACGTTCCAATCGTGATCTCGAATTGATCCAACAAGTCGAGGAATGCCACGATTTCATCTTGGCGATAACTGTGGCAATGAATCCACCGCTGACCGTTCAAGATTTCCACGATCGCTTCCAATTCGAGATCTCGCCGCAGCGGCAATCCCTCGCGTTGACCGGCCTGCCACCGCCGCTGTTGTTCACTGTATTCCTTGGCAGCTTGGAATCGATCGCGGAACAACTGCTCCACCCCCATCCGGCTCGACGGGTAGCGGGTTTGAGCCGCGGAGCGATTGCTCTGCTTGACGTTTTCCCCCAATGCAAATTTGATCCCGGCAGGAGCGGAAGTCATCTTCATCGCCTGCATCGAATCGCCCCAACGCAGTTTGATGACTTGGTTCTGCCCGCCGATCGGATTCGCCGATCCATGCAAGATGTTGCTGCTGGTCACTCCGCCAGCCAGTTGGCGATAGATGTTGATATCGGAATTGTCGATAAAGTCGCCGATTCGCACCTCCGCCGTCACCGCTTGTCCCGACTCGTTGATCCCACCATCGGTTCCCATGTGCGAGTGGCAATCGATCAAACCGGGTGTCAGGTGCTTGCCGGTCGCGTCGACCACGCGGCAACCCTCGGGGACCTCGAGTGCGTTCCCCACCGCATCGATCTTGCCATCGATAACCAACACGTCGGTTCGGTTGAGGACGCCTTGATCCCCACACGTCCAAACGGTCGCATTTCGAAACAACACCATCGGTTCGACCGGCACCGCGCCCGTCACTCCGAAGCCGCCCAGCGGGTAATTGACGGTGATTGCGTCGAGAGGCCCAGCGTCTTCCGATGTCGGTTCGGATCCGTTGTCGCTCTTGTCGCCAGCATCCTTCTTATTGTCGGAGGCTTTGTTGTCAGGCGTTGCGTTCTTCGGCTCGACGCGCTTCCACTGCAAGTCCTGCGTTTGACCGTCGGGAAAGGCGAGGGTCGAGAATATGGAAATCGCATCCTCGTCCAGGACGGTGATCATGGTGATGCGAGAAGGTCCCGCGGGCAGCTTGTTGTTCGTCTGAGAAAGATCAACCCAGGCGGTCATCCGATCGACAGCGCGAGCGATTTTTTTGAGCTCCGCCGTCGCGTTCTCCTTCTTGGATTTGTCGGCCGCCGGTTTATCATCCGATTCTTCGACTTCCGCATCGGATGGTTTCGACTTGCTGCGATGTGAGATGTTCCCCGACCATTTGCCCTTCTTCCTCGCCAAGTGCAACGCGACAGGGACTCCCTTGCGGCCGATTTTAATCTTGGTCGTCCAATCTCCGATCAACCGATCCGGTTGTTCCGGGGCATTGGCGGAGACTTCAAATCGCTTTCCTGCGACCCACGTTTCAAGCACATGCGTCTCTTCTTCGAACAGTTCGCCATCGGTCACGATCAGATTGGCGAGTCCGCCGACTCGAATCGCTCCACACGTTTCGTCGAGGCCTAGCCACTTGGCCGGGGTGGTCGTCAGCGCTGCCAACGCCACATCGGGTGAAAGCCCGCGACGGACCGCCACGCGTATGTTCTTCAGAAACGACTTGGGATCATCCAAGCCATCGGAGGTCAAACAAAACGTGGCGCCAGCCTGTTCTAGACGCAGCGGATTCTCGGGTGCAAAGTGCCAGTGCAGCAGGTCACGCAGTTCGATGTCAGCAGCTTGGGCTTCGGAAGAGACATCGGGAGCGTCGGGGAAATTAACGGGAACAAGCAACATTCTGCCAGTTTCCGCAATCGCATCGAGATCGCGATATTCACGCCCCGAACCACGCAGCGTCATATTTAGTGCGAACTCGTTCGCCAACTCTTCGGCCCGCACCGCCATGCGTTCGTTGGGAGCGTCGACGATGAATCGGCCACCACGCATTTCATCAGCTAACGTTGCGAGTGCATCGTTGCGCTCCGGACGGGGGAGCGTCGGTTTGGACCGATACGCTTCCCAAGCCTTGGTGTACCAGTCGGCATCGGAAAACGTCTGCCGCAAAAGCGCGACGGCTCCCATCGGTGAATTTGGGTACGCGTCGCGGCGACGATCTCTTGGTACCGTTAGTTGCAGGTGCTGTGCGACGGCGTCGTCGATCAAGGTCGCCCCCGATTTTTTGTCGAGCATCACCAAACTGCTGCGACCTTTGACGATCGCCCCTTTGGGAGCGATCAAACGCAGCGCCACGCCTTGCGAACGGTAATCGGAGATATCGGAAATGTCATCGATCCCGTCGGCCGCCGATCGACGCGGAAGAACGTAGCCATTCCAGTGGCCGGTGCCGTTGGATTGCGGCGGAGCGACAGCGATCTCGCCAAACGCGTCGATCAAACCGGCGTAGATCGATTTGTCGGAACAGTCGATCACGTCGGCGCCGGGCGGTGGTTGAATGTCGCGCCCGATCGCAATGATCGACTTGCCACGGATCAAGATCGACGCCGAAGGAATCACCTGCCCTGGGCGGATGACTAATCGACCATCTTTCAGGAACACGGTGTCGGGAGGATTCTCTCGCAAGCCGACCACCGGACGTGTATCGGCCGGATCCTGTGCGACGCAAAGCGATTGGCAGGCAAGCACCAGCAAGAAAATGACACCTCGGGCGACGCGGAGCGTCCTCGTTTCGCAAAGCAACATGATTCTTTCAGCGTGGCGAATTTTGGATGGACTTCGAACCTAACAGAATACTTGATCGAGGACCGGACGTCAGAAAGAAGCTTGGGGTTTCCCGTGCGGAGACAACTTGCCACAACAAAAACTGCAGCAAGAGACTGGCTCAATGAGAGAGTCGTCTTGGCTCAAATGAATGGGCTGGCGGCTAAGCAAACCCTTTTGGGGAAGCGTTGAATTCGCGAAATTTGCTTTCCGCAGGACGAATACCTTGCAAGAGGAACGAAACTTAGGACTCTAAGCGTGGTTCATAGATTGGCGAGCCAAAGGTTCCAGCTTCCAGAGTGTTTTTCAGGAGGGGGAGTGAGGAATCGGCGGCCAGGCGAGGCCGGAGGCATTCGAATTCCCACGGTACACAACCCAAAAGGCTTCCGCGATGAGATTCGCATTTGGATTAGGACTGATCCTGCTAACGACAATTTCTTCCGCGTCGGGAGAAACACGTTCCCGCAGCGACAAAAATGAAATCGCAAAGCCTTACGGAGTGTTTTCGTCGAAAGTCACTCCAAAGTCAGCAACTCATCCGTTGTGCAAAGGCCTGCTGCTCAGGACGTCGTGGAGCAAGCTTGAACCACAGCAGGGGCGTTATGACTTTTCTGACATCGATCGCCAGATCGAAATGGCCACACGAGGAAACAGGAATGCAGAGTCCTTAGCGTTCAGCCTCGCCATCTCTGCGGGGCTCGGTGGAAGCGCGCAAGGCCCCAACTATCCCGCCTGGCTGATCGACGAGGGGGTCGAAACGATGCCGATCCAGTTCCGCGGGAAAGAGGGGCTTGTTCCCAAAATGTGGGATCCTCGGTTTCAAAAGAGGCTAAAGGAACTGGCCGATGCGGTGAGCCAAAAATTTGCGAACGACAACCGGCTCCAACTTGTCTACGTCCCTCAAGCGACAGCGAACGGAGTGGAAGGGCATTTCAACGGCACCTCCTATGCCGTACTAACAAGAAACGGTCTTACCGCCGATGTCTGGGTAAGTGCTGTGAAACAAGCGGCGATGGCATTTGCCGACGCGTTTGACACGTGTGCCATTGCGGTCGAGGTGCATGAAGTTCTGGGATCGCCCGAAATCCCCATGCGAATCTTAACCGAACTGAACCAAGACCCAAGATATGGAGATCGAATCGGTGCCGGGATGTGGTGGATCTCCGGTGGCACAAGGTATCAGCCCGCTCTGATTCGGGCGTTGAAGAACTATCCGGGAGATATCTACGGACAGATTATCGGCAACTCATCTCAACCTTATCGTTTTGGGGACAAATCGGAAGACTTCACCACCGTCTACCGCCAAGCAATCGAATTGGAGGTCAGGTATCTGGAGGCCTGGAACTTTGAGTTTGATTTCAACACTCAAAATGAAAACATCGAGAACTTCAACAAATACGCGCATGAAAAGTATGCCATGGGGATCGCCAATCCACGCACCCCGTCGTTCGTCAAGCCAAAGGTCACGACACAAGGATTCCGAAGGCTACGCCAACGTCCGCAGCGATGAGCATGGCGCGGCATCATTTCCCTCACCGTCGACGGAACAAGCCTACCCGGCCATCGCGAAACAATTCGTGAATAAACGCAAGCCGCGCGAGCGTGGGCGGCCACACATTGTGGGCGGTCAATCGGTTTTCAATCGCTCCTTCCAAAATCCGGGCTTTTGCCTGCCGTGAGCAACGGCCAAGATTTCTATCCGATCCGTTGCCACACGATAGACAATGACGTACGGAAAGCGTTTCATTAGGTAGCGATGCGTTCCCCGCAAATAGCTTTCCCAGCGTTCGGGATTATCCTCAATCGCTCGCCCCGCATGCGATTCGGTCGCTAGGAAGCAATAAAGCCAGCGGGGCCCCTGAACGGCATGAACGTGGGCGGAAGACTCTATGCCGATCGGGACGCCAATCGAACCACGGTCTCGTCGCCAAGGTTGCATCCTTCCTCGCGATGGTTCATCGCCAAGGAAGACGGTGACCTCGCGTGATTGTTGGACTTCGGCGGTCCTCGGTGAACCACCAATGGAAGACCAAAAGCGGGGCTGGGCTCCGCCGATCCTTTTGACTGGCTGCCACGATTTAGTAACCGTCGCTCGGAGCCCCATGAACGCGCTGTCGCGTGGCGGAGAGACCGGGAATCGTGATTTCGCCTGCCTCCCAGGTTTCGGATGTTTCGCATCCCCGTAGTTCACCTTTGCATTGGTAATGGCGGTGTAGCGTCCGCTAGATGGTGTTTAATTTGATTGAAGGTCCCTTTGGGGTGCTGTAGAATCCGGGAGGTTGGGGTTGGAATATTTTTGATTTCTATCCTTCTTTCGTTCCGAAGTCCCTCCTCCCCCCCGGGGCTTCCTCACGCTCCTGAGAAAGTGGTCGACATGAAACTGCAAAATCGAGGCTTCACGCTGGTTGAACTGTTAGTTGTCATTGCAATCATAGGAATTTTGGTAGGCCTGCTTTTGCCAGCGGTGCAAGCGGCCCGTGAAGCAGCGCGCCGGTTGCAGTGCAACAACCACCTGAAACAATTTGGCTTGGCGCTACACAACTACGCCGACACTTATGGCAAGTTCCCGCACGGATCGGGCGGACCTGCTCACACGACTAATCGTTTGAACGCGATGGTTTCGATGTTGCCCTTCTTTGAAGAAACGGCCTTGGCCGACATGGTCAATTCGCAACAAACTTTCGGCAGCAACACCTACGGTCCGGGAGGATCGAGCCCATGGGATCAAAATTACGATTTGTGGGGCTCCCAATTCCAGGTCAAAGGGATGAACTGTCCTTCCGATTCCCCGGTTGGCGACAAGCGCAATGGTCGCTGGGAAAATGGAGAAGCGGCGACATCCAGTTATTCGTTCTGCCACGGTGACCATGTGACCGGCGCCAGCAACCAAGCGACCTACCGACGCCGTGGTCTGTTTGGCACGCGCAGCTATGCGACGTTCGCTGCGGTGACCGATGGGACCAGCAACACGATGGCGATTTCCGAGCGATGCTTCCCACGCGGCAACCGCAGTGTCTTCGGCAACACCGTCGAGAATTTGACCGGCCTGGAAACCAATCCCGCCCTCTGCCTCGCTCAAGCGGATCGTAACGCCCGCGAATATTTGCCGTCGGCAAATGTGGGAGGCTACCGCATCGGCGGCACGCGTGCTTACGACGGGATGCCGATCTACAGCGGATACAACGCGATCCTTCCTCCCAACAGTCCTTCCTGCTTGGTTGGCAACGTCAACACCCACGGCGTGATGTCGGCGCAGAGTTGGCATCCCGGCGGCGTCAACTGTGTCTTTGCTGACGGTTCGGTCCGGTTCATCACCGAAACGATCGATACCGGCAATCCAGGAGCTGCGGAGAAGTTCTCAGGAGCCAGCCCCTACGGCGTCTGGGGTGCCTTGGCCACGATCAATGGTGGTGAAGTCGCAAGCGAGTAACTTGCAACTTCTCAGACCTTTCCTTCTTTCGCTCGCAATTGAAGCGCCGGTCGGGCGTTTTACCCACCTCCGATCGTTGCGCTCCCTTGCTTGTGTTCCTTAATATTCGAAAGTGATTTTACGGATGATTTGCCAAAAGATCTGTGGCTTTGGTGCCGCGTTCGGCTTGTTGATGTTCCTTGGGTGCGAGAATGGCCCGATGGAAAACCCCGAGTGGCCAGCGAGGTATCCCGCTTCGGGAACCGTCAACTATCAAGGCAAGCCGATCGAAGGGGCGGATGTGACGTTCACTAACCTAACCGCTGGATCGACCGGGACGGGGAAGACCGATGCGGATGGGAAGTTTCAATTGACGACGTACGTTGAAAACGATGGCGTTGTCGCGGGCGAACACATCGTCGCGATCCGCCGCGTCGATGTCGTCGACAACACGCCCGCCGACGTCGATCTATCGGCAGGGGGCGAAGCGGTCCCGCCGACGATCACCTGGATCATTCCCGAGAAATATTCGAACTCTGCAAAATCCGGTCTAACAGCCACGATCAGCGAAACCGAACCGAACGAGTTTACGTTCGATCTGGAGTAGTTTATTTCCGCGACAAGGACTCCGAAGGCCCCAGTCTAGGCAGCTCGCTCGCAAGCCGCAGAGTGGCGATCGCATAAAGCCTGGTGGCGCAAGCCCCAGGCCTGCTTGATTGGCAGAATGATCGGGGCAGGATAATGCCAGCTCCTCGCCAATGAACCTGCCTGTCCCTACACCGGTGACTCACACCGTTGGCAGTTAGATCTGTCGGGCTTCGTCCATCGGGCACGTCCGATGGCGACGTCAACGAGCCCGCGACTCTGTGAACTCGGTGCTCTCGGTGGCTTCAAACGACGCGGCGAACCGGGCGGTTGGGTGCGCTCGGTCGGCTGAAGCCTTGACTCCAGCGCGGCCCGGTGGGTGCGCGGTTAAACGATGGCGTGATCGTTGAGGGTCGTTTAACCGCGTGGGCAACGCCCCGCGCGTTGGGACGCACCGTTGTGAAGTGCGCTCGGTCGGCTGAAGCCTTGACTCCTGCGCGGGTTAGGCTGGCTCGTCGACTAAGAAGACGGTGAGTGTTCGGCAGCCGTGGGCGCCTAGGACCAGCGACTGTTCGATGTCGGCGGTCTTCGATGGACCGGCGATGAAGACGCCAAAGGGTGTCTCGGGTTGGCCGATTCGCTCGTACGCTTGGTGCATGTTGCTGATGATCGATTGCCGCGAGACGACCAACGCCAAGTGTTGAGTGATGAACAGCGAAGCGCGATGCCGGATGTCGCGGTCGGTGATCCACATCGCCCCGTTTTCTGCGACGCCAAACTCGGCTCGAGCGATCAGGAAATCGAGACTGCTCAATTCGTGCGGGTCTTCGATCTCTTGCAAGTTGACGTTGCCGGGGATCTCGTCGCCGACCAGCGAACAGCGTCGCGCCGCGTCGCGGTAGACCTCGTCCTGTTCCAGCTTGTTCAGCGCCTCCTGCATCGATCCGACCTGCAGGCACAATCCACCGACCGCTTCGACGGTTCCGGCAAACTGCGTCGGCGGATCGTCGAAGCCGATCGCAACTTGGCTGATCGAATCGTCGCCAAAGATCGCGGGCAATTCGACTGGCGTCACCTCGCGGCTGCGCAATCGGTCGAGGATCGCTTGTCGGCTGTCGCGTGCTTTACTTCCCATTTTTCGCTCCCTTGGATTTCATCCCCTCGTCGACCGAAGTCCCTTGGCGATTGGTCTGCCACCACGAACGGAAACTCTCCACCGGCGGCTCGGGGAGATCGCGATCCAGTCCCCACGGGTTGGCGCGATTGTAGATCCAACTCTTCGGCAACCAACGCAACGCGCGGCGGCCGAGCGCTCCGGCCAAAGCGTAGATCCGCGGATGCTGGAACAACATGCTGCCAGCTCGCATCGCCGCGGTCTTGCTGACCGGCAACAGTCCCTGGGATGCGATCTGTTGACGCCAGGTGAGCAGTTGATGGTGCAGCGGAATTTTGACGGGACAAACATCGGTGCAGGACCCACACAAACTGCACGCATACGGCAGACTGCGATGCTGTTTCGTATCGGCGGCCGGCGACAGGACCGAACCGATCGGGCCCGGAACGACCGCGTCGTAGCTGTGTCCGCCACTGCGACGAAAGACGGGGCAGGTGTTCATGCACGCGCCGCAGCGGATGCATCCGAGCGCCGATCGGAATTCATCGCTATCGCGGATCCGGCTGCGGCCGTTGTCGACAAGCACGATATGCAGTTCGCAGCCCGGCCGCGGGCCATGGAAATGGGAGGTGTACGTGGTGATCGGTTGCCCGGTCGCCGAACGAGCCAACAGCCGCACGAAGACGCTGAGATCGACCAACCGTGGGATCAGTTTTTCGATCCCCATGCAGGCGATGTGGACGCGCGGCAGCGAAGCGCCCAGATCGGCGTTCCCTTCGTTGGTGCAGACGACAAAGCCGCCGGTTTCGGCGATTGCAAAGTTGACGCCGGTGATGCCAACTTCGGCTTCCAAGAACTTGCTGCGCAGATGCTGGCGAGCCGCTTCGGTCAGGTACTGCGGATCGCTCGCCCCCGGTTCGGTCCCCAAATACTTGGCGAACGTCTCGCCAACCTCTTCCTTCTTAATATGGATCGCCGGCAGGACGATGTGGCTGGGGCGTTCGCCGCGCATCTGCACGATCCGTTCGCCCAGATCGGTATCGATCACCTCGATCCCGTTAGCCTCCAAATGCGGATTCAAATGGCACTCTTCGGTCAGCATCGACTTGCTTTTAACGACGCGGGTCGCATTCTGTTTGCGAACGATCTCCAGCACGATCTCGTTGTGCTCTTGCGCGTCGGCGGCCCAGTGGACGTGCACGCCGCGGGCCTTCGCGTTCGCTTCGAACTGCTGCAAGATCTCGGGGAGATTGGCGATCGTGTGGGCTTTGATCTGCGAAGCCGTACTCCGCAGCCGCTCCCACTCGGGCAGCGAATGAGCCATCCGATCGCGCTTGCTGCGGACAAACCACAGCGCTCCGTCGTGCCAGCGCGAACGAGAGCGATCGGCGATATAAGCCGCTGCTTTTTCAGGATGCTCGGAAACCGTAGCCATGGTGGATTCCAGGGTTTTCAAAAATGGAAGTTGGATCGGGATGCTGTCGTCGGTAACGCGGATCGCTCGTCGCAGCGCGTGTTACAACGCGTTGCCAGCTTTCGGTTTGATCGAGTTCTTGACCGAGACCGAAGGAGATCGCCCGGCGAGGACTTGCGCGACGTGCATCACCGCCAGCGGAGAACCTTGGCGACTGATCAAGCCCCACAGATGCATCAGGCAGGACATGTCCGATGCGACCATCACCTCGGCTCCCGCCTCCAGATGATCCTGCACGCGGTCTTCGCCCATCGCCACCGAGACGGCTCGTTCATTAACCGCAAACGTTCCGCCGAAGCCACAACATTCGTCGACGCGTTGCAATTCGACGAAGCTCAATCCCTGAACCTGAGCCAACAGCGAACGGACCTTGTCGGGGCGTTCGATCATCTGTTCGCTGTCGCCGCCGAGTCGCAGTTCGCGCAGGCCGTGGCACGATTGGTGCAGCCCAACGCGGAACGGAAACCGATGACCGCTGAAATCGATCGGATGGACATCGTGCAAAAATTCGCAGAACTCAAACGTTCGCGACTGGATCGATGCCAATCGGGGATCGTTGCCGACGAGGTCGCTGAAATGATTGCGAACCATCGACGTGCAGCTGCCCGAGGGACAGACGATGTAATCGAAGGGATCGAACAGATCCAAGAACCTCGCCGCCAGCGGCCGGGCCGCGTCGTTGCATCCGGTGTTGGCCATCGGTTGGCCACAGCAGGTTTGAGCGGCGGGGAATTCGACCTTCAAACCCGCCCCTTCGAGCAATTCCAGGGTCGCGACCGCAACATCGGGATACATTTGGTCGATGTAGCAGGGAACAAACAGGCCGACTCTCATGGAGTTTTCCATCATCTCAGCAGACAAACGAACAGGGCAAGAATGATTACTTCTTGACGAAGTATAGTTGCCCGACGGGGCTTAGAGCACCCGTGGAAACAATTCAGGGGGGCCAGGCGGGTGTACCTGCTGACTTAACCGGCTTCCTGTAAGACTCGTAACGAGTTGCCTCGTTGGGAAAGGCCTGACAATTGGAGTGCGGATGTCAAACAAGTACGCCGGAGCCCCCGCTGCAAGAAGGGAGCCGGAGGAAACATGCACCTCTACATCCACATCAATTGCACCGCCACGTTTTTAATTTGGATCGTTGTCTTATCGTTTCTAACGCATGGTTTAATGGAAACCATGGTGGCCGAGATGCACGCCTGGGAATGAACGCATCGATTTGGGAAGTGATCTAATGTGCACTTGGGTTGCGTGGGGGCGATCGATGATGTTTGGTGTCGACGCGGCGATTCGTCGCTCGAGTGTCCAGTTTGCTCGAAGAAGCGATTGTGTGAACGGGGTTAACTTGCAAGATTTACGTTTTGCGAATCTGATTCCGAAAAAAACGGTGCTACAGTTTTACAGACACGCGTTGCATTGTTGTTGCCTGCAATGTCACTCGACCTGTTGCTTCACTTGGGCCGCGTAAGAATGGAAGCTCGGTTCGATCGCAGCTGCGGGAGGCTCTGGATTACCGGGGCGGATTAGAAAGCGTCGCGACACCCTCTTGTCCGATAGGACGCACCAAGCTTTTACGACTTGGGCAATTGTCAGCGCACTACAATGTGGTTGCACTCGCAATCGTGGCGGAACGAATCATTTCGAAGCCTCGGAACATGGACAGATGCAGATCACAACGTCTCGAACGCTTCAGGCTCTTGTTGTCGACGACGATGCGGTCGCGCGAAAGACCGTTGCGTTTGCGTTGCAGCGTGAAGACTTTCAATGCGACCTCGCGACCGATGGCGAGGATGCGTGCCGGCAGTTGGATCGAAAGCACTATGACCTCGTGGTAACTGACCTAAGGATGCCTAATAAAAATGGGCATGCGTTGACGGTTGAATTGCTGGCAAGGAAACCACGTTCGGTCATTGTGGTTCATTCGTGTATCGACGTCCCCGATTTGGCGAGGGATCTAATGCTTCGCGGCGTCGACGACATCGTCTACAAGCCAACGAACTATGCGGCGTTTGCAGCCAAGGCGAAAGGTTTAGTGCTGCACCGTCAACCTCTACTGCGAACCGACGCTCCGGATGCCGTTGAGGCCAACGCACCGGTCAGCGACGCGTCGGCGACTGCAGCCACCGAACAGCAGTCCGGCGAGTCGGAAGTCGCGGCGGAAGAGTGCCCGCCTGTTTCGGTCGAAGACATCGAGAGTAAACGTGCGATCGCTGCGGATGTGCTGCCTGTTTCCAAGGTAGCGCTGAAGGTCTTCGAATTGACGCGCACGGAGTGCGCTGCACGCGAACTGGGAGCAGCAATCGAGTGCGATGCCGAATTGGCGAAGAAGGTCCTGTCGATTTCGAACAGTAGTTTCTATCGTCCCATCGGAAAAAAGATCACCGAGTTGGACAAGGCGGTGGTTCAAATTGGCCTGCGGCGAATCGGTGAACTGACGCTTGCCGCAGCAATGCTCTCTGCCATCACCCAACGCAAGCTTGCCTGGATGAATGCGGCAACGATTTGGCAACAATGCAATAGTGCCGGAGTCGCTGCGGAACATTTGATCAAACAGGGCAGCCACGCCAGCATCCGCAACGATCTTGTTCTGATCTCGATCTTAAATTTTATGGGTCGCGTTGTTCTCGGATCGCTGTATCCGGACCACTACCAGAAGATGATTGCGCAATGCCAACAGACAGGCGAATCGCTGCGCGAACTGGAACAGAACGTCTTCCCGGAAAATCACGCCGAAGCGTTGTTGCGATTGCGAAATGTGTGGAATTTCCCGGCGGAAATCTGCAAACCGATGAGTCGAATCCTCGATTCCTACAGCGAATTATCTCAGCAGCCCGAACCGCTGCGGAGACGTGTCGAACTCGTAAAACTGTCCGTCTTCGTCGGCAAGCTAGCGATGTCGTCGTGGCATTCCTGGGATCTTGTCGAGATTCCTCCGGCATCGGTGCTGGAACGGTTGCGGATTGACGCTATCGACCGAGTTATCGAAGACACAAACAGAGACACGCAAACGATTGTCGATACCACGCCCAATTCGACCACCGCGTCAAAGCGGCCCGCGCGGCGGACCAATTCGATGCCGACCCTTCATTATTGGAACCGCTCCCCGGCTCCGTTCGACTTTGTCGCGAGATTGATCGACGGGATGGATTTCCGCATCCAGCCCGCCGACGCATCGAATCTCCCGATGGCAGCGACGATCGTCGTCAATTGCTCGGGATTATCGAAGGCCCGTACGCAACAAGAGCTCCGCCGTTTGATGGAGACCGACATCGTGGCAATTGTCGATTGCGACGGCGCCGATGAATTGGAGGTGGATTGCCAAGTCGTGCAGCTGCCAGCCAGTTACGGAGCGATCCGATCGGTCCTATTTAAAGCTTCGGTGAAATTAGAATTGGCATAGTGGAGCCAGCGGCGCCAGAGTTCTGGCTGCACGGGGCCACTCTCTGAAATCGCATACGGTTTCCCTAACCCCGATGCTCATTGGCTGCGGTTTTGCTAAAACGTGCCCATCGGCCAACGGTTGCATCGGCGACCTCGCGGCGCGTGACAATCCGACTGCTTGGGCAGTCGCTCACCATCTAGCTAGAAGATACGTGCGATGAAGGTAAATGAATATTTTGACGGCAACGTCAAATCGATCGGTTTCGAGAATCGCGAAGGCCGGGCGACCGCGGGCGTGATGGCGGCGGGAGAATACGAGTTCGGCACTTCGGAAAACGAGTGGATGAAAGTTGTGTCGGGCGAATTGCAGGTCAAGCTGCCTGGTTCAGAGAGCTACAAGTCGTTTCCGGCGGGAACCGATTTCCGCGTCGGTGCCAACGTGAAGTTCCAGTTGATCGTCGCCGAACCGACCGTTTACCTCTGCTTTTACGGCGAATCGGCGGGTTAATCGTCGTGGCGTGCGACACGGCTGATGCGGAAAGCATTAATTGCCGCGGGGCGTCCACAGTTCGGCTCGCGAGCGGTGGCGGGTGAGGTCGATCGTCAACTCGGCGGTGATCTGGTCTCCTGCCGGCGTTTCGACACGGCAATAGACGTCGACCTCATCTCCCAAGGGATGCTTGCCATCCCATTGGATCGGAAGGTGGACGCCGTCGGTTGCGACGGTGGTACGCCATGCTTCGCGGACTTGAGGCAGATCGAAATCCCAGCGCCCGAGTCGAGCTTGGGAACCGCTGCGTTTGGGATCCATGATCGCTACCTTCAACGGGGTGTCGATTTTCACCTCGCGTCCCTTGGCATCGAGGGCTTTGAGCACGAGATAGACGCCCGTCGTTTCGCCGTCGCTGGTGAAGTCGTGTCCACGCGAGTAGGCGGGATCGATCAGCAGCGACGTGATCTCTCCCGGCGGTTCCTCCACCGGACTTTCGGCCGCAACCAATTCAACCTGCGATCCCTGATCGAACAATTGATTCACTGCCGCTGGCAGGATCACTTGTCCCGGAGCCGCTGACGGAAGGTTCCGTGCATCGCCGGGAGGCAAGACTTGGCCGGTATCGATTTGCGGCGGAATCAATAAGGAATCCGAAGGCGGGCGGACCTCGCCTGGGATAATTTCGGGCAATTGGATGTCGGGCAAGTTGTCGTTATTGGGCAAGCTCATTTTAGGCGGCGTCACATTGGGTTGTCCCAAATCGACTCGCGGCGTCTCGATCGGGCCGAGCGTGTCTTGGTCATCGTCGTCCCGTCGGGGGACGTTGTCGTCGTCGCGGCGGTCTGTCGAACGGTTGTCCTGGTCGTCATCACGCGATGGTTTGACGCGGCTTGGGGAACGCAGCACGCTCTTGGGGGGGGCTTTTTCGGCGCGGGCCTCGGCTCGCTTGGCTCGCTGCAATTTCTCGCGCAAGACCTTGTTTTCGTAGTCGATCTGGTACAGCTGGTCTTCCAGGAATCGGACCTCTGCCGCCAATTTATCGACGTAGACGTCGTTGTGCGCCGCGCTGCGACAGCCTGCCAGGCACAACAGCACCACCGTGCTGCATGCCAAGGGCATGCAGTTCATGGAGAATCGCAAGAGGATCGAAATTCGTTTCATCAACAGGCGTTTGCTAGCTGTGGGCGCGGAGATTCACTCAGCAAGAGGTTGTCGATTACCAGAGAATCGCCTTCACGGTCAAGCCAACCCTGAGAAAGTTGCCAAATTGATTCAAGTTTTGCCGACCAGGTAAAATTGCAGCGGAGCAAGACACGGTGGGCCAGTTCAAGTACACGACGGGTCGGCGAAAAACGTTCTATCGGCTAATCTTTGGACTGCGTCACGTCGACGCAGGCGTTCGTTTCCCCTAGGTTTTCCATGGCACTTATTTCACTTCAAAACATCACCGTCGGATTTCGTGGCCCCAGTTTATTGGACGACGTCAATTGCCAGATCGAAGCCGGCGGGCGGATCGGTTTGCTGGGGCGCAATGGCGCGGGGAAGTCGACGCTGCTGAAGATGCTGCGCGGCGGGATAAAGCCCGATCACGGATCGATCATCATGCCGTCGGGAACCCGGGTCGCCTACCTGCAGCAGGATGTTCCGTCGGGAACCAGCGAAACGGTTGCCGAAGTGACTGCCAAAGGGCTCGGTGAGGACTTCCATCTGCAAGAGAACGCCTGGGAAGCCGAACATCTGGTCGAACAAACGCTCTCGCGGATGGAATTGGATGGGGAGGCGTTGTTCGAAACGTTGTCGTCGGGAATGAAACGGCGGGTGCTGTTGGCTCAAGCGATCGTTTCGAAGCCTCAGTTGCTGTTGTTGGACGAACCGACCAACCACTTGGATATTGAAGCGATCGGTTGGTTGGAAGGCTTTTTGAGCAAGTGGCCCGGGACGTTGATCTTCGTCACGCACGATCGGATGTTTCTGCGCCGCTTGGCAACGCGGATCCTGGAGATCGATCGCGGCAAGCTGTTCGATTGGTCGTGCGATTACGACACGTTTCTGAAACGCAAAGAAGAGGCTTTGGCGGCGCAAGAGAAACAAGACGCGTTGTTCGACAAAAAATTAGCTCAAGAAGAAGTCTGGATCCGCCAGGGAATTAAGGCTCGACGGACGCGCAACGAAGGCCGCGTCCGCGCCTTGGAAAAACTGCGTGAAACGCGATCGCAGCGCCGCGGCGCCACCGGCACGGTGCAGATGCAAGTGCAAGCGGCGGAGCGGAGCGGCAACCTGGTTACCGAAGTCAAAGATGTCAGCTTCGAATACCCCGACCGTCCGATCTTGAAGAACTTTTCGACAAGCATCATGCGTGGCGACAAGATCGGGATCATCGGTCCCAATGGCGTCGGCAAGACGACGATGCTGAAGATCCTGCTTGGGCAACTGGAACCTCAGTCGGGGACCGTTCGCACCGGCACGAATCTGCAAATCGCCTACTTCGACCAACTGCGAGATCAATTGGATGAAGAGGAAACGATTCAAGAGAACGTTGGCCTGGGGCACACCCAGATCGTGATCAACGGTCGTGAAAAACATATCATCGGCTACCTGCAGGACTTTTTGTTCAGCCCCGAACGGGCTCGCACCCAAGTGAAATTTCTGTCCGGTGGTGAACGCAACCGCGTCCTGCTGGCGCGGCTGTTCGCCAACCCAGCCAATGTGATCGTGTTGGATGAACCGACAAACGATCTGGACGCCGAGACGCTGGAGATGCTCGAAGACAAGCTGGTCGGATACGACGGCACGCTGCTGTTGGTTAGCCACGACCGGGCGTTCTTGAACAATGTCGTTACCAGCACGATCGTCTACGAACCCGATGGCGTCAAAGAATACGTCGGCGGTTATGACGATTGGCTTGCCCAGCGCGGCCCGCTGCCGACTGCGACGACCGAGAGTAGTTCGGCCGGGGGAAGCAAGTCGAAGAAGAAAGGGGGCGCTGCCTCCGCGGCACCCAAGCAGCGGCTCAGCTACAAACTGCAGCGCGAACTGGACGGGTTGCCGGCAGAGATCGAGAAATTGGAAAAGCAAATCGCCGGGGTCCATGAGACGATCGCTGACCCTAGCTTCTATCAAGGCCCTGGCGAGCGGATCGCCGAGGAGCAGCGTAAGCTGAAGGACTTGGAAGCGCGACTGGCCAAGACGTACGCGCGATGGGAAGAACTGGAAGCGAGTTAACCCCAGCGGGCTCACGGTGCCCGCCAGCACCCAAACTCGATGTCTTCCGAACGCGCCGGTGTTTGTTCCGCGACGGTGAACGGTCGCCAGGGGGCGCTTTGCCTGATCGGAAGCGACGTTCTGCCGAGAATGAATCGAGCAAAATCGGTGCGATTTGTTGACCTATCCAGTACACTGAAGTCGGCCCTTTTCAATTGTCCGCACGGCGTCACGCGATGTTCCAACCTCTACCCGTTCAAGGCGAAGCGACCAATCCGCTGGTCGTCGTCCACGACGAACCGCAGCCCTGCCCGTACATCGCCGGTCGTGAAGCGCGGATGCCGTTGCAATGGCCGCTGGGAATGATGACGGCCGACATGTTGGACCAGTATCTCAGTGCAGGTTTTCGACGCAGTGGGCCGTTCCTTTATCGAACGAAATGCGCCGACTGTCAGGCCTGTGAATCGACCCGCGTCGACATGCAATCGTTTCATTGGTCGCAATCATTCCGGCGGATCTTGAAACGGGGCGATCGAGATCTCCAAGTGCGAATCGCTTCGCCAACGGTCGACCCGGCGCGGGTCGCGATGTTCAACCAACATCGTAGCGCCCGGCAGTTGGGACTGTCGGAACGCGAATTGGACTCGCAAGAGTACACGGGCTTTTTGGTCGAAACGATTTGCGAAACCCAAGAGCTCAGCTTTTGGAAAGAGGATCAATTGGTTGCTGTTGCGACCACCGACTTTGGCCGCGACAGCCTATCGTTGGTCTATTGCTTCTTCGATCCCCAGTTCAGCCGATACAGCCTGGGGACGTATTCGATTCTGAAGAACTTCGAATTGGCGATGCAATCGAATCGCCGCTGGGTTTACCTTGGCATGTACGTCGCCAGCAACTCCCATTTGAATTACAAAGCCCGCTTCAAACCTCAGCAGCGTTTGCACCAAAAGGACTGGATAACATTCGAATAACTTGTCGGGCAAAAGCTTGCTATTCGGTTTATTTTTACCCACAGTGTGTCCTAGTTCACCGAACTGATTTCGGGAACCGACGATGCTTATCTCAACGATTCGCACTGAATGCGATCGCAGCGAACCAAGTCGTCGCATTAAGCACATCGAAAGACTCGAGGAGTTGTGGGAATGCGGAAGCCGCAGATTGGACGCCTGTCCATCGTAGCCGTTGTTTGTTTGAGTCTAATGCTGTCGCGCAGCGAAGCGTTAGCCGAGATTCAATGGATCAAATCCGTCGCGCAAGCGCAGCAGAAATGGAACACGTCGGCAAAGCCTTTGCTGGTTTATGTCACCTCCGAATCTTGTTTCTTCTGCCAGAAATTGGATCACGCAACGTGGATGGACCCATCGGTCGGCGTTTTGGTAAACGATCGATTTGTGAAGCTGAAGGTCAATGGCCAACGCAATCAAGCGATCGCAAAGCAATTGAACGTGACTGCCTTTCCGGCCGTGGTGGTATTCTCCGCGGACGGTCAGGTGATAGGCCGCCGCGACGGATTTGTTGAGCCGGGCGAAATGTCCGCCTTCCTGCAATCGGTCGTACCACCTCAGACGACACACCACTAAGATCGCTCGCCAGGTGCCGCTTTCGAAGCGTGCGACGGTGATCTCGAACTTCCCATTCGAAGGAAAACGTTTCCGTGAACCGACCGCAATCCACTTCGGACGACTGGCTGCCGTGTGAACCGGGGACTCTGCAACAAATCGCCGATCAACAACGTCGCAAGCGGCGAATCGCAACGACGCGGCGGATTGCCCTGCCGGTCGCCGTGCTCGGCTTGCTGGTCGCCGTGGGAATGAATATCGGATCGCGAAGCGCATCAGAGCACAAGCACCATGGGGGCCTCAGCTGTGCGGAATTCGCAGCGCACATCGAGGCCTTTGCCAAACACCAAGTCGATCCCGGATTGGCGGCGAAGATGCTCCAGCATGCCGATGATTGCCCTCGCTGCCAACAAAAATTGCACGCATTGCAGTCGGGAACGGCGCAGCGAGACGCCGTCACGACGCCCTCATGGTCCTCGCCGCTGCGCCAGGCCATTCCGGGATCCGCCGATATGTTGGCCGTTGCCGATCGCCGGTAAACCCCAAAATCGCTGCCTGCTTGCGACATGGGAACGTGTGTGGGGGGCCTCGCTGGCGGTGGCTTCGATGCCCGCCATGCTGAGACCTGATCTGCGCTAATCTCTATCGTCGGAAGCGGCATGCGCGGGGCGGGGCTGCGACGCGCATCACGACCGCAGGCGTTGCTTTAGGGGCTGCCGATACCCCGTCGCCACCGAGGATTTGTGAAATCAAGTCGCCGCTGCGCTTTGGCAGCGATCTTCCGTCGGTCGTCAAGCTTCGCCTAAGCGAAACGTGCGCTCTGAGGAATTTCAATATTTCACGAAATCTAAGCGGATTTTTTACGTGTCTAACATTGGATCCGTTGCAATTCTCTAAATCTTAAAGCAGCCTGAATTTACGTTATCCAACGGGCTCTCGGACGCTTGGTTTTGCGCGCTTTGCTATCACCGCTAGCAAAGCAGTTTGCTGCATTTTCCGCACTTTAAGCAGTTCGTTGACAGCGATCAGCCGAACGGTAGGATAAATGGAGATCAACATGTAGTGTTGTTCGTCATCGAATGCCACTACAGGTAGTGCCCAGCGAATGCTAGCGATTCTTGCTGTTTTTCTTGCGGTCGACGTGGATATGAGATCATAACGTGGCCAATCGCACGCTCGCAGACGGGTAACTGATCGAACGCTTGACGACTTTTTCTAATACTATGGCCTCACTCCTGACGCTGGGAAGCGTGTATCGCAAGATGCTAGGAGTGAGTCCCACGGATGAAAACAAGGGAGTTTCTGACCTATGGCAATTGCGCCCACCTGTCCCCAAAATGACCAGCAACATGGTATCGATCACGCCCGCGCCAAGTTTTCCTCCGCTGGACGCAGTAGCGTCGTGGGACTGAAAATTGATTCGGAGTTTTGCCCAACCGATGTCGACAGCCCGTTCGACACCAGCGAGTGGGTGCTCCGCAGCGCGGCGATCAAAGATGAAACGGGCACTGCACTGTTCGAGCAGCACAACTGCGAAGTTCCAGCGAAGTGGAGCCAATTGGCGACCAACGTCGTTGTCAGCAAGTACTTTTATGGCGACCCGAACAAGTCCGAACGCGAAACGAGCGTTCGCCAATTGATCCACCGCGTCACCCGCACGATCTCCGACTGGGGATTGGCCGATGGCTACTTTGACACCGCGGAAGATGGCGAAAATTTTTATCGCGATCTGACCTGGTTGTGCCTGCACCAACATGGTGCTTTCAACAGCCCGGTTTGGTTTAACGTCGGCCTCTACGACCAATACGGTGTGACCGGCGCGAAGTGCAACTGGCACTACGACAAGACGCAAGGCCGCGTCGACCAACCCGAAAACCCTTACGAATTTCCTCAGGGTTCGGCCTGCTTCATCCAGAAGGTTGAAGACAACATGGAAGACATCATGCGTCTGGCGACCAGCGAGGCGATGTTGTTCAAGTTTGGCAGCGGCACCGGCACCGATCTATCGAGCATCCGCAGCGAGCGAGAGAACTTGTCTGGCGGCGGCAAGCCGTCGGGCCCTCTGTCGTTCATGCGAGTCTACGATCAGATCGCCGCGGTTGTCAAAAGCGGTGGCAAGACCCGTCGCGCCGCGAAGATGCAATCGTTGAAGGTCTGGCATCCCGATATCTTGGAATTCATCGAGTGCAAGTGGAGCGAAGAGAAGAAGGCTCACGCGCTGATCGCCCAGGGCTACGACAGCAACTTCAACGGCGAAGCCTATTCGTCGGTGATGTTCCAGAACGCGAACCTGTCGGTCCGCGTGACCGATGATTACATGCAAGCGGTTCGCGACGGCAAGCGTTGGCAAACGCAATGGATCAGCGAAAAGGCGACCGGCACGCCGCCGGAATACGACGCTCGCGAACTGTTGAACAAGATGGCCGAATGCGCATGGCACTGCGGTGATCCTGGCGTTCAATACGACACCACGATCAACACCTGGCACACCTGTCCCAACAGCGGCCGGATCAACGCCAGCAATCCGTGCTCGGAATACATGTTCCTGGACGACACGGCTTGCAACCTGGCGTCGATCAATCTTATGAAGTTCCGTCGCGCCGACGGCAGCTTCGACGTCGATCGTTTCCACGCCGCCTGCCGCGTCTTCTTCATCGCCCAAGAGATCTTGGTCGATCACGCCAGCTATCCAACCGCCGACATCGCGCTGAACAGCCACAACTATCGCCCGCTGGGGCTGGGGTATTCGAACCTGGGTTCGTTGGTGATGACCAGCGGTCTGCCTTACGATTCCGATGGCGCTCGCGGGTTGTGTGGCAGCCTGACTGCATTGATGCATGGGACGGCTAATCTGACAAGCGCCGAAATGGCGGGTGTCGTCGGACCGTTTGAAGGCTTTGCCAACAATCGCGAACCGATGCTGAAGGTGATGGGGATGCACCGCGATGCTGTCGAACAGATCCACGACGAAGGTCCCGAATACCTGAAGGACGCTGCTCGCAACCTGTGGGACAAGGTCCTCGAACTGGGCAACCGTTACGGATTCCGTAACGCTCAAGCGACCGTGTTGGCACCCACCGGAACGATTAGTTTCTTGATGGACTGCGATACCACCGGCGTCGAGCCCGATATCGCGCTTGTCAAGTACAAGCAACTGGCTGGCGGCGGGATGTTGAAGATCGTCAACCGCGGCGTCGAAGGGGCTTTGGAGTCGCTCGGCTACGACACGACGCAAGCAAAAGCAATCGTCGCCTACATCGACGAACACGACACGATCGAAGGGGCTCCGCATCTGGCCGACGAGCATCTGCCCGTCTTCGATTGTGCGTTCACCCCTGCCGGCGGAACGCGCAGCATCGCTTGGCAAGCCCACGTGACGATGATGGCTGCTGCCCAACCGTTCCTGTCGGGGGCGATCAGCAAGACGGTCAACATGCCGACCGATTCGACACCTCAAGATATCGCCGATGCGTATTTCTGGGGTTGGGAACTGGGGCTCAAGGCGATCGCGATTTATCGGGACGGTTCGAAGCAGAGCCAACCGCTGAACACCAAGAGCGGTGAGAAGACGGCGGCGGATGCGGAAGTCAAAGTTGTCGAGAAGGTTGTCTATCGACCACGCCGGGAACGCTTGGAAGATACGCGCCATAGCTTGACGCACAAGTTCAACATCGCGGGACACGAAGGCTACATCAATGTTGGCCTGTATCCCGACGGTCGCCCTGGCGAAGTCTTCATCACGATGGCGAAAGAGGGTTCGACGATCGGTGGCCTGATGGACAGCTTCGGCACCTCGACTTCGATCGCGCTGCAATACGGCGTTCCGATCGAAGTCCTGGTCAACAAGTTCACCCACACCCGCTTCGAACCGATGGGGCATACCAGCAACCCTGACATTCGAATCGCAAAGAGTATCGTCGATTACATTTTCCGTTGGATGGGAATTACGTTCCTGGCCGGATATCGGGAAGCGACCGTGCCCGGAGCTGCCGAGAAGAACGACGGTGGCGATTCGACCGAATCGAAGTCGGTTGAAAGCGTGGCCAACGGAAACAAGCCCGGTGAAGGCGATGGGATGAAGATCGGTGGTAATGGTCCAACGATTGAGACTCACGACACGGCGGCGAAATACACCGTAGGCAATCTGCCGACGGTCGACATCGACGCGCTGGAGCGTGCGGGCGTTTCGATGCAGATTGCGGGCGACGGGGCCAGAGACAATGGCAAGCCCGGTTCGCGAAGCGATCAATTCGCTCGGTTCCAAAGCGACGCTCCGGCTTGCGACAACTGCGGCAGCATCACCGTTCGCAACGGCAACTGCTATCTGTGCCACAACTGTGGTGCCAGCATGGGCTGCAGCTAACGTTCGGTTGGACGCAGTCAAGAATTGCACAGCGCTTCGGTGACCTCACCAAGCGCTGTGCCGATGCCAACACGGCCACCTTCGCGGTGGCCAGTTTTTTTGAATAACCGGCTTCGCTCTCTGCTACAAAAAGTTTCTCCGCGTGACATTGACCGCAATCGTTGCCGCAACCTCGACGGGGACCATTGGTCTCGATGGTGATATGCCGTGGCAATTGAGCCATGATCTGCGGCGGTTCAAGCGTCTAACGATGGGTTGTATCATCGTGATGGGACGTAAGACGTTTGACTCGATCGGTCGTCCCTTGCCGGGGCGAGAAACCTTTGTGTTGACGCGCGACCGACAATGGTCGCATCCCGGAGTGGCTGTCTTTCCCGATCCGGAATCGGTGCTGGCTGCCATCGGCGAACGAACGGCGTTTGTCGTCGGCGGTGCTCAAATCTATGCGGCGATGCTGCCGGTTTGCACGCGTGTGTTTCTGACGCGTGTCTGGAGCCAGACGGTGGGCGACACGACGATCGATTTCGACTTGAACGGCTGGCATTGCAGCTACGTCGAACGCGTGCCCCCTGCGGCGCGCGACAGCGTTCCCAGCGAATTTAGCGTTTGGGAGCGGCCGATATCACGTCGGTCGTAATCGTTCGATCACAAGAGCTTCCAGAATCGATCGTGTTGCGATTGCATGCTTTTATTGCTGTTGTGCATGTATTCTAGGCACGCCCCTTGGGCCGCGATGGTTGGATCGAATCGGATTTGCACAAATTTTTGGCAGTGCATTGAATAGCGGCCCCTCCTCAGAATTCCAGCTCGGATCAGTTTGAGCTGCCGATTTGCAGGGCAACACGCCCCCCCGATTCTTTCATCGAAGCGGGTGAGGTTCCGAGCGGTGTCGTCTGGTGGAACTGCGGATACGGAAATTTCAATTCTTAACCTGCGTGAATCTTGGAATTGGTACACTTCGTGCTATTAAACACGGATTCAACTACTTTCACTTTTTTCGCGTTTGAACATGGCGGGCTATTTCAAAATGCAATTGTCACCACGTATTCCTTCACCGGAACCTATCGACACACACCAGAAGGCGTTGCAGGTCAATCTCGATCCACGCCGCTATGGCACGTTTGCTGAAATTGGTGCGGGCCAAGAAGTGGTGCGGTGGTTCTTCCGTGTCGGCGGGGGCGCCGGAACGATCGCCAAAAGCATGTCGGCCTACGATATGAAGGTCAGTGATGCGATCTACGGTCGGGCGAGTCGATATGTTTGCCGCGAGCGTCTGCAAGCGATGCTCGATTACGAGCACCGTTTGAACTTGGATCGCTTGAAAGATGTGCGTGGCGATACAACGGCCTTCTTTGCTTTTGCCGATACCGTCTCGGCTCGGAATTTCCAGGGCACCAACGAATGCCATGGCTGGATGGGAGTCAAATTTCAAGCGCACCCGCGAGATGACGACAGCCAAATCATCATCCATGTTCGGATGCTCGACAACGAAGCTGCCTTGCAACAGGAGGCGCTGGGAATCGTCGGTGTGAACTTGGTCCACGGCGCGTTTGCCTTGAACCACGAACCCGAACTTTTAGTCGATTCGCTTTTGGATGGACTTTCCACCTCGCGGATCGAGATCGACATGATCGAATTCTCGGGGATCGCGTTCCGACACGTCGACAACCGTTTGATGAGTTTGAAGCTGGTCGAGCTGGGGCTCAGCGGCGCGGCGATGTTTGCTGCCAACGGCGACGTGTTGCAACCTTCGGAGTTCTTCCATCGCAAGCCGATCCTGGTCGAACGCGGCAGCTTTCGGCCCGTCTGCAACGTCAATCTCGACATGCTGCGTTGTGCCAATGAAAAGTTTACGGAGTTGCCGAATGTCCAAGGCAAAGAAGTAGCGCAGGTGATGGAGATCACGATGCGGAACTTGAAGGCCGAGGGCGAAATCGACCTGCGCGACTTCTTGGCCCGCGCCGACGTGATGTCCGCCTGTGGGATGACGGTGCTAATCTCCGACTATTTTCAGTACTATCGCTTGGCGTCGTATTTGTCGCGGTACACCAAAGAAAGTATCGCGATCACGATGGGGGCAGCCAGTCTGTTGGACCTGTTCGACGAAAAATATTATGCGTCGTTGGACGGTGGGATCCTTGAATCGTTTGGGCGGTTGTTCAAAAACGATCTGAAGATCTACTGCTATCCGCTGCGTGATCAGGCGACCGGCGCTATGATGACGTGCGAAAACCTGGAAATCAAACCCGAGTTGCAAAAATTGTATGGGTACCTCAAGGATCGTGGCGGCATCAACGACTTGGACAACTTCAATCCCGAATGCCTGAACGTCTTTTCGCGCGAGGTGCTGTGCAAAATTAAGGACGGCGATTCCAGCTGGGAGACGATGGTTCCTGGTCCGGTTGCCGATGTCATCAAATCGCGCAGCTACTTCGAATACCAGGCAACATGAGGAACCTTCTGTCTAGGGCACGCCGGCTGGGATGTCGGCCATGAGCGAAAGCACCTCGGTGCGGAAGATGTTGGTGGGATTGACGTTTCTGTCGATCACCTGTGTCGCTGCTGTGTTTGGATTCATCGCGGCGGGCTGGTCGGTTGTCGATTCGATCTACATGGTCGTGATCACGATCTTCGGTGTCGGTTACGGCGAAGTCCATCCCATCGACAGCACCGGCTTGAAGGTCTTTACAGCTTTCATCATCGTGGCCGGTTGCTCGTCGGGAATCTATGTCGTGGGCGGCTTTGTGCAAATGGTTGCCGAAGGGGAATTTTATCGCGCGTTGGGAGCGAGGCGGATGAGTCAGGGAATCGCACAAACATCGAACCACGTGATCATTTGTGGGTTCGGACGTGTTGGCCGCAATTTGGCTGAGGAGCTCAAGTCGCTTGACCAGGCGTTCGTCTGCATCGACGAAAATCCTGACCGCATCGCGCAAGCGGAAGAGCTTGGCTATCTTGTGGTCACGGGCAACGCGGGCGAAGAGGAGACGCTGATCAAGGCTGGCATCCACCGTGCCGCGTACCTTGCGACCGTTTTGCCCGAGGATGCCGCCAATGTCTTCATCACGTTGACCGCCCGTGAACTGACACAAGAATTGCAGATCATCGCCCGTGGCGAATCTGAATCGACTCAGCGGAAGCTTGTTCGCAGCGGGGCCAATCACGTGGTGATGCCCGAGGCGATTGGCGCCGCTCGGATCGCCAACATGATCTCCTGCCCGACCGCCGATGCGTTGATCTCCGACGCGCGTCAAAGGACTCGCTTGAACAGCGATCTGAAGGCGCTTGGGCTTGCGATCCGCGAGGTCCGGGTCGAGGGGGCGTCCGCGGTTGCAGGAGGCAAGATCTCCGATCTGAACCTCAATGACGGTGGGACCCTAATTGTGGCGATCCTTTCCACCGATGGGCGTATTCGTCGCAACCCTGAAGCTAGCGAAGCGATACACCCGGGCGACATCCTGTATGTCTTGTCGAGCCAAGAACAGACGCTGGCCGTGATCCGACAAGTCCAGGCCAAACGCACTGAGCTCACGTATCGCGGCTCACGCGTTCGACCCTGAACCTATGCAACACGCTGTTAGCGTCGCCCTGCACGGATGTCGACGACGCGCGTGCCCGACAATGAATCGTGCCAGCCGGTGGTTTTGTCACCGAACAGGAACGAGACGGGCTCAAACGGAATCAACCGCGCGAAGGTGCGGCCGATCAGTTTCCCGACGCTCGCTTTCCCGCCGCCCGCGTCGACAACGCGTGTGCTTGTCAGCAGTTTGCCAACCGTCGCCCCCATTGTTGCCTCCATGAGGAAGAAGTACAGCAGGACGACCAGCAAGCCCAACCCCATTCCCATCAATTGAAGTGTCGTAGCTTGATCTTGTGTGATCTGTCCGCCGTTGCTTTGCGCATAGGCGGCGCCCAACGCACCACCGGCAAGCGACGAAACAATCTGTGTCATCACGTTGTCCACCAAGAAATTCACGAGCCGTCGGTTTTGCGACGCAAACGGCATTCCGTCGATGCTACCTCCCTCATCGGAGACCGTAACGTCTAAAGGCGTGGCGACGGGACTGGCATACGGATTGTCGGACATCGTTCTTGCTCCTCGCTATAGATTCCGAAACAGCTACCTGATCTGGAAGTCCAGTGGTGTGGGCTGGATTATAGCGTTCGCTTGTTCAATCGACACGAAACACGTCGTGGTTGTTCCAGGTAATCTTATGCCCCCAGATGACCCGCTGGGGGTTCCAGGGCCGTAGCGTCTTCTGCCGAAACAACGGATCAATACCAGCCCAGGTAATCGCACCGCTTTGAACGTTCGTTTTCGGTCGTCACACGTCGGCCAGCAGAAGGGAGCGGAAGCAAGGGTCCAGGCGACCCCTAACTGGATGGACGGGGGAACGGGCGCCGTCATCAGCGCAAAAAAAAGAGCAGGCCGTTTAAGCCTGCTCTTTTCAAAATTTATGTTGCTGTCAGCCCGACGACTACTCGTCGCTAGCCTTCGATTCTTCGCTGGCAACTTCTTCTTCTGCGGCGTCGCTGTCGTCATCGAACGATGGGCGTTCCGCCTTTTGGCTCACGCGATCATTGACACCCACGAATTCCAGAATCGCTCGGGTACCGGCGTCGCCCAAGCGAGGCTTGGCCAAACGCAAGATACGAGTGTAGCCTCCTGGACGATCGCGGAAGCGGTCTGCCAGTTCGTCGAATACGATGTGCATCGCTTGCTTGTCGCCAAGCAATTGCAGTACGCGACGGCGAGCGGCAATTGCAGGAGCTCGCGCGTCGGTCCATTTGCGCCAGTTCTCGCTCTTCCGCCAGGTCTTCCAAGCGTCGGAGCCGCGTTCTGCGTCGGTCGCGTACTTCTGCGACTCTTCCTCGGCTGCCAACGAACGCTTGGCGATCGTAATGCAGCGTTCCACGAGCGGGCGAATTTCCTTGGCCTTTTCCAGTGTGGTAACAACGCGGCCCTTAACCTTGGGCGCGTTATCATCCAACTCCGCATCTCGTTCGGTGAGGAACAAGCTGCTAGCCAGGTTCTTGAACATTGCCTTGCGGTGGCTCGGACTGCGGCCGAGAACACGTCCTTTTCGTCGATGTCGCATGATTGAACTGCTTGGATGAGACAGGCATTACGCCCGTCGAAAAACAAAATGTGTTAGTGTTGGATTACAACGCGATGCTGGTGACAGCAACGATTACATCAACCCGCCGGTTGGAACCCGCATCCCCAGATGCAATCCCAACGCATTGAGCTTGTCGCGAACTTCGTTCAGTGTAGTATCGCCAAAGTTGCGGACTTCGATCAATTGATCTTCGGTGCGAACCACCAAATCGCGAACGGTGCGGATCTGTTCGGATTCCAAGCAGTTGCCTGCACGGACCGAAAGACGCAGATCGCTGATCGGCATGTTCAGCTTGGCTTCCAGTTGTGCCTCAGCCGAATTCGCTCCGCCGCGAGCGACAGTGTGAATTCCAGGGCCCAGTTCGGTGTATTGCACGAATGGGTTCAAGTGCTTTCGCATGATCTTGGCCGATTCGGTCAACGCCAGTTCGGGACCCACGGTGCCGTCGGTCCAGATTTCCATGATCAAACGATCGTAGTTCGTCTTTTGACCGACGCGTGTCTCTTCGACTTCGTAGCGAACGCGGGTCACGGGGCTGAAGACCGCGTCGATCGGAATGATTCCGATTTCGTGTTCGCCAGTGCTGTGTTCGGTCGACGGAACATAACCGCGACCATTTTCAACGACCATTTCCATCATGAATGGCACGTCTTCGGTCAACGTTGCCAGGATGTGGTTGTTGTTGATGATTTCAACATCTTGATCGGTTTGCACATCGTTACCGGTGACGTCGCCAGCGGTGTTCCGCTGTACGGTGATCACGCGAGTCGATTCGCTATGATTGCGAACGATCAAGCTTTTTACATTCAAAACGATTTCGGTAACATCTTCCATCACGCCAGCGATCGAGCTGAATTCGTGTTGGGCTCCGTGCACCTTAATCTGAGTGACCGCGCTTCCTTCGAGGCTCGACAGCAACACGCGACGCAAGCTATTGCCGACGCTGTTGCCAAAGCCACGCTCGAACGGTTCGGCCACAAATTTGCCGTAGGTGGGAGACAATGTATCACGATCGACTTCGACCGTGCTGGGCAATTCCATTCCACGCCAACGAATGTGCATGGCTGATGTTCCTTGTTACGGAAAACTGATTTTAGTGGGAGGCTTCACTGGACCATCGGCCCAGTGCTTGCAATACGGTGACCTGGCGGACCAGCAAACGCTAGACGCGTCGCTTCTTACGCGGCCGGCAACCGTTGTGGGGGATCGGGGTGACGTCTTCGATCAGTTTGACCTTCAGGCCTGCCGATTGCAGCGAAGTGATCGCGTTTTCGCGTCCGCTGCCGGGGCCTTTGACGCGCACTTCAACTTCGCGAACGCCAAACTTCTGTGCCTTCTCTGCACATTGTTGCGCTGCCATTTGACCGGCGAAAGGAGTGCTCTTTCGGCTGCCCTTGAACCCGCACGTGCCAGCGCTAGCCCAGCACAAGGTCTCGCCCTTGGGATCTGTGATGGTGACGGTCGTGTTGTTGAAGGTGGCATGGATGTGGGCAATGCCCGATACCACGTTACGCCGTTGCTTTTTCTTGGTTTTAACTTTTGACACGTTTTAAATCTTCTCAGTCTGGTTTGCTGGGCTTCCCTGGCAATAATTGCACTAGCGAAGGGCATATCCCATTTGGTGAAAAGGACAACTTGGAATTCGGAGCGTTTCTGGCGGGGAGCTGGCGAGTTGCCTGCTCAACACAGGCCCGACCGGAGCAGTGCCCCGGTCGCTGCGGTCCACAAATGGGATTACCGCAAGTCTTTAACGCCCTTCTTACCGGCGACAGTCTTCTTGGGGCCCTTGCGTGTTCGGGCATTCGTCTTGGTGCGCTGGCCGCGAACGGGCAGCCCCAGGCGGTGCCGAATGCCGCGGTAAGCCTTGACTTCACGTAGACGGCTGATGTTCGAACTCAGCTGACGACGCAAAGGACCTTCGACGGTGTATTCGCTTTCCAAGAAAGCAGCCAGTTTACTGACTTCTTCTTCGGTCAACTCGAACGCTTTGCGCTTTGGATCGATTTGCAAACGCTCACACGCTTCACGTGCGGTATATAAACCAACGCCGTAGAGGTATGTCAGCGAATATTGAATTTGTTTGTCGTTAGGGACATCAACGCCCAAAATACGGGGCATAACGGCATTCTCCTGTCACAGTTGCCGTGCTATCAATGCAGACGTTCGCCCACAGCGAACCATCGAGCTGGCTAAGAACCACGAAATATAGCGTCTGGCCCCCAAATTGCTCAATGGGTTAAACGCACGATTTTCCACAAAGAATTATATATCGACCGCGATAATCCACGACACAGCGGAAAATCGTAGCAAATTAATAAGAAAGCGCGGCCGGCGTTTTCGCACAAACAGCCGCGCTCGCCTGTGGTCGACGCTTTATATCACAAACGCTGGGCGCTGCGAACCACGTTCTCGATTCGGGCAATTGAACGGTAATTTTTGGTCGGGCCTTCACGATTTGTGCCCGCAATCCAGCGTTGCGTCGGCTGCGGATCCTGCAAGCTGCGAGCATCGACCAGCAGGCATGACGAAATTACCGCCCGCACCCGCATGCCCGGATTTGGCGTGTGGTTCACCGAGGGGCAGGATTGGGATTTTGCTAGCATTCCCGTGGCACTGTCTCCGTCGTTCACTTTCGCCGTAAACGGTTCGTAGGGACCGGCCTCCGGCAGCATTCGGTTCCTCAGATCAAGGGGCGGTCTTGTGCCAGTATTTGGGGCCACTGACAAACGGGCTGTTCCGTACAAAATAGCGAAGCGGTATTTCCTTGGCTTGTGAAATTCCAATCCGGGGCGCGGTCACGATTTGCGAGGCGATGATGCGTTGAACCGACCGACCGATCCAAACCGTAGTCGTTTCGGTCAAGCAAACGCCATCGTGTTGTAAATCGATGCCCATCGCCTGGCACAACATCGCAGGGCCACGACACAGCCGGTCGCTCGCATGCTGGCCACGCCGCTGCTGCATCACTTCGATTCCCCATCGCGGTTCGATCGCTCGGATCAATACCGCGCTACCAACGCCCGCTCGCTGCGTGACCGCGTTCAGGCAATACTTGGCGTGGATCGTGTAGACGTACAATCGCCCTTCGGGGCCAAACATCGTGCGGTTGCGCGGTGTCATCCCGCGGGCCGCATGACAGGCGGGATCCGATTGGGCAAGATAAGCTTCCGTCTCCACGATCACTCCACCCACGACCTGGTCATCGCGACGGTGCAGCAACGTCTTGCCAATCAATGCCCTCGCAACGATCTCGGGGGGGCGGCGGTAGAAGGATGGGGCCAGTGGTTTGGGCCAGGTCGTCGTTTGTTTTTCAGTATCCACGGTTTTGGTCATGTCTTTAAGCGAAGTCGCTCCAATAAACTATCGCGCTCGCTGGATCGTACCGGTCGCCGCTCCCGTCGTCCACGATGGCGTGATCTCAATCGCCTCAGGACGGATCGTCTCTGTCGAATCCTACCGCGGCCAATCCTATCTAAGCGATCTGGGGGACGTGGCGATCCTACCGGGGCTCGTCAACGCGCACACGCACCTTGAGTTCTCCGACCTAGCGACTCCGATCGGTACCGCGGGGATGTCGATCGCCGATTGGTTGCCCGAAGTCGTCTGCGCACGTCGGCAACAGCAATTGACTCAGGACCAACGGACGGCAGCGATCCTGAAGGGGATCGACGAAGTCGTCCGCACCGGCACGGCGCTATTGGGAGAGATCGCAACGAAACCGTGGCCCTACGAAGCGGTCGTTGCGCAGCAGAGCCTCGCAAGCGACAGAGAGCTGCGGATCGTTGCCTTTTGCGAAGTCTTAGGCTTATCGCCCGGGCGGCAGCAGGAATTGCTCGACTGGGCCGAAACGCAAATCGCTGGCGGTGGAAACGATCGGATCGCATTTGGCATCAGCCCGCACGCACCGTATTCCGTCCCGCCAGCGCTACTCGAATCGTGTATCGATAGGGCGCGAAGCCGTTCAATTCCGTTAGCGATTCATTTGGCCGAATCGCTCGAAGAGCGAAGGTTTATCGAAAGTGGAGACGGTCCGTTGCGGGAGACCTTCGAATCGCTGGGCCTGCCGGGATTGGAACAGTATCCGCTGGCGATCACGATCGATCAGATGATCCAACGCGTCGCCACCGCTCCCCGAGGACTGTTGGTCCACGGGAACTACCTTTCGGCTGACGAGATTCAAACGATCGCCAGTCATCACCAGCGGTTGTCGGTTGTTTATTGCCCACGCACGCACGCCTTCTTCGATCATGCACCACATCCCGTCGCCGACTTGATGGCCGCCGGGGTGCGGGTTGCTTTGGGAACCGATTCGCGCGCGTCGAATCCCGATCTCGATCTGTGGAACGAGGTTCGGCATCTCCTGCGGCATCGGCAGGATCTTGATCCACGTGATGTCGTCGCGATGGCGACGCGGCACGGAGCCGACGCTTTGGGACAGCCGACCTATGGGCGTCTGCAGCCTGGATCGGATGGCCACCTATTCGTATTGAAGACCGCTGCAGCGACGGAGGCTTCGCTGTGGGAGACGCTGCTGGATGCACAGCCTATTCAACTTCTCGGAGAACGATAAATGATGAACGATCCCCATCCATTGATCTACAAAATTCTGACGCCGGCGCAGTGGCAAGCCTTCCGAAACGAGGGCCAGTTTCTTGGAGCTCCAATCGATCTTGCCGATGGATTTATCCATTTTTCCGCCGAGCATCAGCTGGAAGAGACGGTGGCGAAGCATTTTGCGGGACTGGGAGACTTGATCCTGGCCGAGGTCGCTACCGATTCGCTGGGCGAAGCACTGAGGTGGGAGGTCTCGCGCGGCGGCGACCTCTTCCCGCATCTGTACGCCCCGCTGCCGTTGAAGGCTGTCGCCCGGCACACGTTGCTGCCACAGCTGGAATCGGGATCGCATCGGTTTCCTGTGCAGTGGTGAGTTCGATCGCCAGGGGCCGTTGGGGATCGTTTGCATCGCGATTGGCTAGGGTAGCTTTGACACTGCCAGTGACTTTAAACTGGGGGCATGTCCGCTCATGATCCCAGCTCCGAAGCGACCTGCGCGTCGCACCTGCCCACGCATCCTGTCGCTTGCCAGCGGGTGGATGTTGTCACGGGCAGCCGGTTGCATTTTGGGCTGTTGTCGACCCAGCCTGTCGATCGCGTCTGCTACGGCGGTTGCGGGCTGATGATTCGCCGACCGAGCGTTCATGTCCGCGCTGTCCGGTCGGATCGGTTTCGATTCGAAGGTGAATTCGAAACGCGGTGCCGAGAAGTTGCCCAGCGGTTTGTCGATTACTTTGGACTGCCCACGCTGCCCTCCTGCGATCTGCAACTGCTGCAGTCATCCGACGCGCACGCCGGTTTGGGATCGGGAACTCAGATCAACCTCGCGATTGCCACCGCCTTGACGACGTTGTTGCAGATGCCGATCTCCTTGAAGCAATTGGCGGCGGAGATCGCGGCGCGTGGGCGACGTTCGGCGATCGGAGTGCATGGGTTTGCGCACGGCGGGTTAGTCGTCGAATCGGGAATCCCCGAGGGGCAGATGTTGGGAAGGCTCACCGCGACGCAGCCGTTTCCTAGCCACTGGCGGATCTTGTTGGTGCGGCCTCGCCAGTTCAAAGCGCACGTTCATGGTGGCGTGGAACAGGCGCACTTCGCTCAATTGGCATCCGCCGCTCCCGCCGAACGCGATGCGCTATTGGCGATCATGAACGACGAGATCTTGCCGGCGAGCATTGCTCACGATTTTGAAGCTTTTTGCAATTCGGTCTCGCGCTACAACCATGCGTCGGGAATGTTGTTTGCCCCGGTGCAAGGCGGCGCCTACAACGGTCCGCAACTGGAGGCACTGGTCGCGTGGCTTCGCGATGCCGGTTGCCAAGGGATCGGCCAGAGTTCGTGGGGACCGACCATTTTTGCGTTTTGCCCCGATCAGGAATCGGCTGAAGCGATGCGACAGCGTCTGTTGTCGGCCGACGACGGGGATCGCTTAACGATCGAAATCACGCAGGCAAGAAACAAGCCGGCATCGGTCTGCGCGAAACGCGAATCGAGCGGTTGCGAAATCGAATAGCCCGCTACGCCATGTAGAGGGCACATCCGATCTGGATACCGGGGCTGACGCTTATGAACAGCACCATCTCACCCGAGGCGACTTCAAGGTTTTTCAGGCCAACGGGGATCGCCGAAGACATCAGCGAACCGTTGGCGTCGGAGATGTCGAGCACCTTTTCGGCAGGGAATTGCAACCGCGTTGCGACATCGGCGACAAACGCGCTGGAGATCGGAGAGGGGACAATGCGGGCGATGTCTTCTCGCGTAAGCTCATTGGTTTGCAGGAAATTGGCGACCGTCGTTTCGATACAATCGAGATAGGCCGCGTGCAACGCTTCGGGTTGATCGGTGCAATTCATGCAGGCTTGCCCCTGCTGGTTCCAGTAGCCTTCGGATTTCCGGAGGTCTTTGAACTGCGTGAAGTCTTGGAAATGGAAGGACAGAAATCCGCAGGTCGCATCGACCGATTCCTGGACGATCAACGCCGACGCCATCGGCGAGACGTCGATCGATTGATCGGGGCGATCGGCTGCGTTGTTGTCGACTTCCGATCCGACGACCATCACCTTCTTGCCGCGACCGGCGCGAATGAATTCCGAAGCCAAGAACAACGACTTCATCATCCCAATTTCGCCGTTGATCACATCGAAGGCAAACGTCTTGTCTTCGGCTTCGGGTTCGCGATCGAAGTTGATCTCCATCCGGCCGGCCAGCAAGGCTGCGATCGCCGGTTCCATGATAAATTCAGTGCGGTAGGTGCAGGCGGCGATCAGGATATCGATGTCCTGTTTTTCGCAGCTGGATTGCTTCAAGCATTGCTCTCCGGCCTGCTGCAGCATGGTCAGCGTGTCGGCGGTTTCGCGAGTCGGCGGATACGCGATGCCTAGCGATTCGACTTGCAATTGGATCGGCATCAGCGCCGATTCGGTCGACGCGATCTCGCGCCGCGGTTTGCCGTTTTGAGCGTCTTCCGCATTGATCCGTTCGGGCAAATCATCGCACACATAAAGGGCGGTCCCCGTCGTTTGACCCGATCCGGAGATGCAAAAGACGATCGAATCGCCTCCTTTGACTTCGCGCCGTCGCATCGCGTCGTGCAATGCCAAGAAGTGGGCGTTGCTGGATGTGTTGCCCCTTTGTTCTAAGTTGTTAATCAGGCGTTGCGACAGGTCGTAATCGAACAGCCGCTTGATCTCACGCATCCCTTCTTGCATCGTCAGCTTACTGGTTTGATGCGGGATCACATGTCCAATCGCATCGAAGCCCCATTCGTTTCGATCGAGAACATCTTTGGCGTGCCGCGCCGCATGAGGGACTACCGACTCGGTGACCTTGATCGCATCGGTGTACATCGCCGCGCCGCCGTGAGGCTTGTCGGTCGGCTTGGCAACACAAAACTGGCTGTATTTGCTGAGCGTGTACATATCGAGATCGTGAAATCCGCTGCCGGTCGATCCCGCGGCTGTCAGCGTCAGCGCGACGCCGGCGTCCCCCAGCGTCAGCGAAGCCAATTGCGGATCCATGAAGTCGACGATTTCCTTCTGCGCGGTATCGATCAGGTGGGTGATGTATTCCCCGCTGACGACCATTCCACTGCGGATCGCACCGCTGCGAATCAAAGCATCGATCATGTAGACGCCGGTCCACATTCCAGCACACGCATTGGAGATGTCGATCGCGATGGCGTTGTCCAGTCCGAGCAGCGATTTCAGCCGGACGCTGGTCGCCGGTTCAAATGTGACCGAATTCTTGCTGTCCCAACGCGAGATGTTGGTGCAGACGATCGCCTCGATTTGGTCGGCGGCCAACGCCGAATGGTTCAAGCAGTCGCTGACCGCTTTCTCTGCCAGATCGATCGAAAACTCATCGACCCCCGCGCGGCGACGCGAACGAATGCCTGTCAGCTTCGCCAGCGGCACGCGGACTTTCCGTTCGCACCCCTGTACGATCTCGTCGGTCGTCACCTCGTGCGAAGGCAGGTAAGCACCAATGCTCTCGATCACGGTACGCAGCATGGTATCGTTAGTCTTCATCAACATCAGTTTATGTACTCGCAAGCCTCAGGTGAGGCGAAAGTTCAGAAATCGTGGTGTATTGGAAAAGCATCTGAGGGCTCAGGGGAAGGCCGTCGTCGTCGCTTTGTGAAACAAGGTCTTGGGCTGATAATTCCGAAACGATACGGAGCGCTTGCAGCGATCCGCCGCCGAGGTCGTAGAAGTCGTCGTCGATTCCGACCCGTTCCAAATTCAGCACACTGGCCCAAACCTCCGCGAGGATCTGCTGGACCTGGGTCTGTGGCGCGACATAGGCCCGATGCAATACGGCGGTCGATGGGGGATCGGCATGCAGCTGATTCGAATCGACCTTGCCGCTGGCCAACAGGGGCAATTGATCCAGAATCACCACGCGTTGGGGAACCATGTAAATCGGCAGTCGCCCCTTGAGATGCGAAACGATCGATTCGACACTCACATCGTCGGAAGGCTCGGTTGTCAGGAACGCCGCCAGGTAGGTGTCGCCAGCATCTTCAAACGCTTTGACGATTCCTGCGCTGACGCTTGGATGCAACGCCAACGCCGCTTCGATATCCCCCAGCTCGATCCGGAAACCTCGAATCTTCACCTGGCGATCGATCCGGCCCAAAAATTCCAGCTGCCCTTCGGAGTTCCAACGCGTCAGATCGCCCGACCGATACATGCGTTGGACGACGCCATCGACTTCGACTTGGATGAATCGCTGCGCCGTCTCTTCGGGCAGGTTGACATAACCGTCGGCCAGCATCGGCCCGCCCAGATACAGTTCGCCCGCCACGCCGATGGGCATCTGCCGGTGCCGGCGGTCCAGGACGAAAGCGGTTGAGCCGGGCTTGGGTTTACCGATCGGCAACCGCAGACGGGCCCAGTCGGCAGTCACGTCGCAGGTGGTCGCGGTGATCACGGTCTCGGTGGGACCATACGCGTTGAGCAACCGAACGCCGCGATCGATCCAGTCGCTGGCAACATCGCGTGGGAAGACGTCTCCCCCAACGATCATCAGACGTAGGCTGCGGGGCCAGGCATCGCCAAACGGGATCGCACGACTGCACTCTTCGAAATATTTGGGGGGCAGGTTGGCGATGGTGATCTTTTGATCCAACATCGTCTGCCAAAACTCTTCGACCGATGGCAAGTTGTCATCGCGAAAAACAACGGCTCCGCCAACCGACCACGGTACGACCATTTGTTCGATCGATGGGTCGAAGGTCAGGTCGCTGAACTGATACATCCGATCGGCGGCCGTCGTGCCGAAGACCTCACGCATGCTGGCGGTATGCCGGCAAAGCGCGGCATGTGACACGGCAATCCCTTTGGGCGTGCCGGTCGAGCCCGAAGTGCAAATCACATACGCTGTCGTTTCGTCGCCAAAAGCCGCTCCAATCCGCGCGTCGTCTAGGTCGGCTGCCAAATTCAACAGCGTGGCGGCGTCGAGCACACGCTGCTGCGGCAATTCTTGAGCGAGCGAATGGGCAAGCGAGGGGACGGCAATCACCAACGCCGGATTGCAATCCGAAACCATTTGGCACGCGCGGACCTCGGGAGTCGTTGGCGACATCGGCACATAGGCGGCTCCGATTTTGAAGCAGGCCAACATCAAGACGGGAGCTTCGATCGTTCGTCCACACGCGACAATCACATGGCTGCCGATCGACGCGCCGTGTTGTTGCAGCAGGCGGCCAACTCGATTGGTCAGCGCGTCCAGTTCAGCATAGGAAAGCTGGTGCTCTCCCAGCGCGGCGGCCGATGTCTCGGGGGACGCGGCGGCTTGCGATTCAAACCACCGGTCGAAACGTAGGTGTTGTGGATCGTTGATCTGCGGAGCGATCGCCCACTGCCGCAACTGAGCCCGCTCCGCGTCGGGAACGATCGAATAGTCATCGACGTCGCGATGGGGATCGTCGACAACCTGTCCCAAAAGGTGCGCAAACTGGTCGGCAAACCGTTTTGCCGATGCGGTATGCATCAGATTCAGATCGTACTTCAACACGCCGGTATAGCCGTCGGGTGTCTGGTAAAGTTCCAGCACGAGATCGAACTGACCTTCCTGTTGATCCATCGGATAGCAGGCGACACGCGTGTCGCCCCATTCGACGGACTGGTTGCTGCCAGCCAGCAAGCTCGCCACGTCATCGCCGGCCATCGGCTTCTGTAGCCCAAACACAACGCGGCACAATGGCGGTGCCGACAAATCACGGACGGGGCGAAGACGTTGAACCAGCAACGCAAACGGAAAGTCTTGCGCTTGCCGCGCTTCGACGGTCGTTTGCATCGCCGACGTCAATACGTCTGCGAATTTCAGCTTTCCCTGAATTCGACCACGGATCGGCAACGTGTTGACAAAATAGCCGATCGCGTTGGCGTATTCGCGTGTCGAACGCCCCGCGGTCGTCATTCCCACCACCGCGTCTTCGATATGGGTGAGCCGATACATGAGCGTTTGAAAAACCGCCAACCCTACGGCCAGAGGCGTCGCGTTGTTCTCTCGCCCCAATTGTCGCAGGCCAGCGGCCAATTGATTGTCGATTGGGAAATGCAATGTTGCGCCCCGGGCGGCACTGCGGCGTGGGCGTGGTCGGTCCCATAACAGTTCGGCGGGAACCGGATCGCCTGCCAATTGCTGTTTCCAGTAATCCCATTGTTTGTTCCCCGCGGCGGTCTCAGGAAACTCGCGTTGCCAGCGGACAAAGTCGCTGTATTGGGCCGGCAGCGCGGGCAATAAACAATCCGTGCCGGCAACTTCACTGGCATACAACTGCTTCAGTTCATCTTGCATCACCCACAATGAAAAGGCATCAAAAACGATATGGTGGACGACGATCAATAGGATCTGGTCGTTGGCCGATCGGGTGAACAACCGGACTCGCATCAGCGGACTTTGATCGAGGCGGAACGGCTGCAAATATTCGGATCGCACACGTTGATGTAGTGCCGCTTCGTCGGCGACGTCGGCCTGCTGGAAATCAAGCGTCGCACTCGAATGCACGACGGCGTGAACGTCGTGCCCTGGGGCGGCTGCAAAGGTGGTTCGCAGCGGTTCGTGCCGGGCGATCAGTTTTTGAAACGCGGCGCGCAGCGCGGCGACCTCCACGGGAGCTACAAATCGCAGCGTGGCTGCCGTGTTATAGGCGGGACTGTCGGGGAATTGCTTATGCAAAAGCCATAACGATTCCTGTCCCAAGGAAACGGGACCGGTCTGCTGGTCGTCGTCATCGTCCGGTGATTCTTGCTGCAGCAGTTCCAGGATTGCAGCTTTGTGCTTACGCATCTGCAGCATCAACGCTGGCGAGAGCGCACTTTTGGAAGCGCTGAAGCGAAGCAAGCCTCCGTCGTTCCACAGCTTCACACCACGCTGTCGCAGGTCAGCGACCAACTTGTCGACAAGGGGATCGATCGAAATCATAACGCCCCCTCAACCCAAGCGTCGTCCGAGGACGAACCGGCGTGCTGTGCGTCGTTGGATCGGTGTGCGGAAAGCACTTCGTGTAGCAGCGCTCGCAAACTGAGATCTTTCAAGAACAGTTCCATCGAGACTTGGATGTCGATTTCTTTTTCAAGCACGTCTTGCAATTCGATCGCCATGATGGAATCGATTCCCAACGACGTCAGCGGGGCATCTAGCAATACTTCGTCGACATCAATCTCCGCGATCTCCGCAACCGTTCGCTGCGCAAAGTCCAGCAACTTGCTTTCATAGGTTGCCGCATCGGCGTAGTCCGCCGGGTGCCCCAGGGGGTGTGAATCGTTTGACCGGCGGGAACGGTGATCGCTCGGTTGGCGTGGTTTGGCAGCGAAGCGTTGCAGATGCAGGCCACGTACATTTCCCAGTACGTTTCGCGTTTCGTCGCACAATTGGATATCGCCGATCCATTGATCGCTGGTTTCGTCTCGCAGCAACCGTCCCACGACATGAAGTTTCGTCAACGAAGGTTTCAGGCTCTCGTGATCCACCCGATCGATCGACACCGGAAGCCACATCGCGTGTTGATCGCCGGGCATCAAAGCGGCGAGGACTTGGAAGCAAGCGTCCAGCAATGCGGGGTGCAAACTGTAAACGGCGAAGTCGGCCATCGACGGTGGGAATGCAACCTCGCCGCAAGCGATCGTCCCTTGGACGCTTAAGCGTTGCAAGCCACGAAATGTGGGGCCGTATTGAATGCCCATGGCATCCATCGATGCATAGTGTTTTTCGATCTCGATCTGTTTCGTTGGAACGGCAGCGGAACTTGCAGCGTTCCAGTTCGCGATCGCCAAGGCCTCGTGATCGGCATCTCGCAGCTGCATCGTGGCGTGTTCTTGCCAGGGGCCGTCGCCGCGGTGTTGAACGCTGCAACGGTATCCGCCGCTGTAATCCGGTTCCAAAACGACTTGGACACGGCAACCGCTTTCGTTCACCGGCAGAGGACGAAGCAACTGCAGGTCCCGCACGCCAAGGTTCTTACCGGCAATCCGCTGAGCCGCGGCCAGTCCTTGTTCGATATAGCCGGTCGCCGGGAAAATCGCTTCGTCCCGCAAGCGGTGATCCATCAGGTAGTCGACCTGGGCAATATCGCTCTCGAAAACAATCGCTTTCCCGGCCAGATCCAATCGGCTGCCCAGCAAAGGATGCGATTCGGAGGTCGCGAGCGTTTGCGCTGTACGTGTCGATTCGACGGGACCCGTGGTCTCATGCGGCTTCTGCGTTGTTACCCAGCAACGCTGGCGGACAAACGGGTGCCCGGGCAGGGTGACCATCTGGCTGCGTCGACCTGGTGTGACTGCAGGCCAGTCGATCGTTTCGCCAGCGACATAGCGTTGTCCTAGTGATAACAAGTCTTTGTGTCGGGGCGTTTGCGGTTCCGCGCTGGACGTCGGATCGTTGAGTCTCAAAACCAAGTCTTCGCGACTGGCGGCGATCACAAAACGGCGGAACTGAAAATCATCGCGTCCCAAATTCGCGGTTGCCGCAATTTGGGCGAGCGATCCGTCGGGGAGCGAACAGGCGAATTGGCGAGTCAGTTGTTCCAATGCGGTTTCCGTCTTTGCCGACAATTTGACGATTGTCAGTCCGGATTCGGAAACGTTGGATTCATCGGTTGCTGTCGGACAATACTCTTCCACGATCACATGCGCATTGGTGCCGCCGAATCCAAAACTGCTGACTCCGGCACGACGGAGTTGGCGCTCGCAGACGGCGGCGGTTTCCGTTTTCCAGTCGCGGTATCGGTTGGTCACTTCGATTGGCAGCGACCAATCAATGTGGTCGCTGGGCTGATCGAAGTGAAGGTGTTGGGGCAACGCTTGGTTTTGCAACGACAGGCAGGTTTTAATCAGTCCGGCGACGCCCGCTGCGCCTTCGAGATGCCCGATGTTCGTCTTGACCGATCCGACCAGCAAGGGGCGCTCGCGTTGGCCGAAGACTTCGCCCAAAGCCCGCATTTCGATTGGGTCACCCAACGGCGTGCCGGTTCCGTGGGCTTCGATGTAGTCGATCGCATCGGGGGTCAAACGACTGCGTTTCAGCGCCGCGCGGATTACGTCTTGCTGCGAGAGACCGTTGGGGGCGGTCAAGCCGTTGCTGCGACCGTCCTGATTGACGGCCGATCCGCTCAAACAGCACACGATTCGATCGCCATCGTGAATCGCGTCGCTGAGTCGTTTCAGCAGCACGGCGCCGCAGCCTTCACCACGGACAAAGCCATCGGCCGACGCGGCGAACGCTTGGCAAAGTCCACGCGGCGACAGCATGCCCGCTTGCGACAGATTGATGCTCAATCCCGGCGTCAGGATCAGATTCACGCCTGCGACCAACGCCATCTCGCACTCGCCGCCGCGGAGACTGGCGATCGCTTGATGCACCGCGACCAGCGACGAAGAACAAGCCGTATCGATCGCCATACTCGGCCCTTGCCACTTCATAAAGTAGCTCAATCGGCCCGCCGCCGCTCCGTGGGCGTTGCCTGTCCCTCGATAGGCATCGATCGTGGAAAGGTCTGTCTTATTTAGCAACGCCAGATAGTCGCTGCTGCAGATCCCGACAAACACACCATGTCGGCCGCCGGCGGTGCTTTCGACCGGGATGCCCGCGTGTTCGAGCGTTCGCCAAGCGGTCTCCAGTAGCAAACGGTGCTGCGGGTCCAGCGAACTCGCCTCGCGGCGGGTGATCTCAAAAAATCGCGAATCGAATTGATCCACCTCATCGATGAAACCGGCCCGATCGGTGATCATCTTGCCGGGCACTTTAGGCTGTGGCGATGTGAACGCCTCGGCATCCCAGCGATCGCTAGGAACCCGGCCGATCGCACACTTGCCGTCGCTTAACAAATTCCAGAACGCGTCCAGACCGTCCGCTCCTGGAAATCGGCACCCCATTCCAATCACTGCGATCGGTTCGTCTCGCTTGCGCCGCGCGTCGGCCAACCGTTGAGACGCCTTGGTCAAGGCATCAACAACTTGTTGTTCGGTGGAAAAGCGGAGCGGTTCGGTCATGATTCCCAGAGATTCAGTTCTGCGTTCAATTGTTCTAGTGAAGCTTCGATTGGATTGGAGACGTTGCTGACCGGCGCCATTGAAGGCTCTCCTGCGGGCTCGACACGCTGCGTTTCACTGACCGATGCAAGGTCTGCCTGATCGTCAACGGTTCCCAAAACTTCCTGGTTGCTATCATCGGCAGATTTTCCCGATGCCGTTATTAAGGTCAGCAAGAAATCGGACAACTCGCGCACCGATGGATAATCATAAACCAATGATGCGGGTAGCGCCGTCGCCAAGTCGGTTTGTAGCGAATCTCGCAATTCGAGCGCGGTTAACGAATCGAGCCCAATGTCGGTCATCACTGTCGATGCGGAAATTCGCGAAACATCGGACATCCCCAAAATCTCCGCCAGCGTTTTGCGGACGTGTTCAAGCATCCGCTGCGGTCGCTGGTCTGGATTCGCGGCGTGTATTTCGTCGACAATCTGACCTTCATTCGGGGGGGCTGGTGTTGTGGATGCGTTCAGCAGCGCCTGGAACAGCGGATGCGACTTCAGCCGCGGCGGCAACGTGTCCGCGTTGATCTGAGCGATCGCGGCGATCGCCGATTTACGTGGCAACATCCGCTGCATCGTCATCGCTCCGGCTGCCGGTTGGATCACGCCCACGCCTTGCATGTCGGTTCGGGAATCGGCACCGCGGCGAGCCGCTTCGCCGATCGATCCCCACGGTCCCCAGTTGAAATTGGTCGCGGGCAATCCGGACGCGAGGCGCTGTCGAACCAGGCCATCGAGAAAGGCGTTGGCGGCCGCGTGATTCGATTGCCCAGGTGCCCCAATCACCGATGCCAACGAAGAATAGACAACAAACAGATCGATCGGATCGTCGAGGGTCAGTTCATGGAGGTGCCATGCGCCCGCCGCTTTGACGTCGAACACTCGACCAAACGAATCCACATCTTGATTTTGCACAAACGCGTCGCGCAGCACGCCCGCCGAATGAATGATCCCGGCGATGGGGAACCCTTCGCGGCGGACACGGTTTAATGTCGATGCCACTTGATCGCGGTCGGCGATGTCCGCTTCACAAATCAAGACTTGGGAGCCGGCATTTTCGATCCGGTCGATCACGACTTGCTGGGCATCGGTCGGCCGACTGCGTTGGACCAATGCGATCAAGCCCGCGCCACGCTGCGAAAGATAATCGGCAGTCATCAGCCCTAAATCGCCCAGGCCACCGGCGATCACGTATGCGGCGTCTTTGTGAATCGAGAGTTCTTGAAAATCGAGTGACCCGCGAGAAGCCAGCTGCGGCGCATCGTCGGCGACAAGGACCAGTTTGCCGATCTGGCGGGCCAGCTGCATCTGCCGCATCGCGTCGACGGCATGGGATAATCGGAAGGTTTCCATCGGCAGCGGTTGATAGCTGCCATCGGCAAAGCGGGCCAGGAGGGCGCGGAGCCGTCGGATTGCGGTCTGCGGTTCTTGCTGAAGGATTTGCACCAAATCGAGCAAGTGGTAGGTCGCTGACGCCTCGGATTGACGGAAACGGAGGTCCGCAGCGCGATCGGTGGTCGGTTTGGTGATGTCGACGTACACGCCGCTCGGGGCCAAAGAATCGAGATTCTCGTGGAACATCGATTCCGGCAACGTGTCGAGGATCAGATCGACACCTCGGCCTCCCGTCGCATCGGCGATCGCGGCGGCAAATCCGGGCGACCGGGAATCGAAGACACTCGCGATTCCCAGCTCGCGCAAGACCGCGTGTTTGCTGGTGCTTGCCGTCGCAAAGATCTCCGCTCCCAATGCCTTCGCGATTTGGATCGCCGCCAAGCCGACGCCGCCGGTGGCTGAATGGATCAGCACGCGTTGCCCGGGCTGCAAATTGCCCAGCGTCTCCAACGCGAACGAGGCGGTCAGGAAAGCGACGGGAATGGTCGCTGCCTCGGCATAGCCAAGCCCGTTGGGCAGTGCGGTGATCCGCGACGCGGAAACGGTGACGAAATCGGCGAATGTCTCTTCCCCCAACGCGATCACGAAATCGCCCACCTGATGCGATGAAACACCGCTTCCCACGCGCGTGATGCGTCCAACACATTCGGCCCCCAGCGGCGCTTCACCGGGATACATGCCCATCGCCAACAAGATGTCGCGATAATTCAAGCCGCTTGCCAACACAGCGATTTCAACTTCGCCGCGTCCCGGCTTGCGACGCGGGACCGATTCCAATCGGACACCTTCCAAGCTGCCTCGCGTGGCCACACGCAGCACGCGACCGTTGTCGCCGATCAAGTCCGATGTCGACTGCAGCAATCGGCGGACACGGCGATCGGTCGCTAGGGAGACCTCCGGTTCCGTATCACCGCTCAACATTTCAGCGGCAACCTGGCGGGCGAATTTGTCTTTTTTACCGGCCGCATCGATCGAACGCACACGCCAATCGGGCTGTTCCAACGCGATCGAGCGGAGCATGCCTTGCAGCGCTGACGCGGTCGGATCGGTTGCGGCATCGGACGTGATCAATGCCAGTTCGATTGGTCCCACCACCTTGGGCAAAATTGCCTGCACGGTTTGTAGCAACCGCAAGCAGGCGGCGTGGGCGTGTTCGCTGGCATCACCTTGAGATCGGCCGGCGACGAACGCGATGTGCTGGGTGCCGGGATAATGGGTCATCGAGCCGCTGACGGACGCGCTGAAATCATCCGCGGTGGCATCGATCAATTCTGCGGTACAGCCTTCTTGGATCAAGCGTTTGGCGAGCCGTTGACCTCGCGACATCCGGTCGGTCACGAGCGTCCAGTGATCGCGAGTCGGCTTCGATTTCAGTTCCGTGGCGGTCGCCACGATCAGGACGTTTTCCGCGGTTTGGGCCGAGCGGGAATCATCGTCGGGCAGCGGACTGATGATCGTCGCGGTGTCGAATTGATTTTCTGCCAAGACGCTTCGCCAAGCCGCTTCATTGGCCATGGGATAGTCGCAGCGGATCGCATCGTCGAACCGCCACCATCCGTCGGTCAATCCGAACGTCAGGTCCATCCAGCGGCAGCGACGTGTCCCTTCCAGCAGCAACAATTGGCCGCCGGGGGACAGCAGCGAGCGGGCATTGGCGACGGTCTGGTTCAGATCGCGCGTGGCGTGCAATACGTTGGCGGCGATCACGAGATCAAAGCTGGCCAAATCGAAACCCTGCGATTCGGGAGCCTGTTCGATATCGAGCGACCTAAATTCAATCGCATCGCAACTGGCAAACGTCTGGCGTGCGGCCGCCAGGAAACTAGCGCCGATATCGGTAAACGTGTAGTGGAAACGATCTGCTGGCAGGCTGGCGAGCACATTGTGTGTGGTGCCCCCGGTCCCGCCACCGATCTCCAACACGCGGAGCCCGCGTCCATCGGGTAGTGCGGCGACGATGGCTTCAATCGCTTGCCCCAGCATCGCGTTGATCGTTCGCGCCCCTGGCGACGTCTTGTAGACATCCGCTGCCGTCACGCCTTGTTTGGGGAACAACAGGTCCAACGGCTCGATCTCGCCGACGAGCACTTCCGCCAATTGGCTGCCGCAGCGCTGCAGTAACGCGGCTTCGGAAGCGACAGCGATGTTCAATGAGGTCGCCTGAGTGTCTTCATGGAATGTCGCGTCGCCCGGTTCCAACGCGACCCTCGTTTGCCAACCCTCTTCGACGCGAACCAACAGACCGTCTTCGACCAGCATTTCAAGCATGCGTTCGAACGATCGAAGCTTCTCGGGCAGCAAGCCCAGTCGTGTTGGGAAGTCTTCACGAACCAATGTCTTGCCCACGGGCAGCGGCCCCATCAGGCTGACAAGGCAGTGGATCACCCAACGCTGGCACGTCTCGTCAAGCAATTGCCGCGCATCGATCGATTCGAGGAACCCGGTTTTGCTAAGCAGTTCGTCGCGCCGCTCCAGCAGATCGGCGGAAATCTCCACGGCGGTGACCTCAGGGGGCGGTGTCGCTTCGTGTTGCCGGATCTGCGGCAGCCAAGCTTCTTCGTATCGCGAGACCGGCGACACGGGGTGGCCGTTCTCTAACCGCAAGCCTTCGACGACTGCAACGACATGATCGTCGGAATCCAACAACCAAACATCGCCAAGCAGCGACGCGGTTGCTTGATCAAAACGAAGCTGGCCGCGGACCAAGACCTCACGCCCCAATGGACCTTTCGATAGGAACCTGAAACGCTGGAGTCCGACAGGTAGCCACAACCCCATCAATTCCTCGGGGATCAATGCAGCCAAGGACTGTAGGCAGGCATCCAACAATGCGGGATGGATCACCACGGATGAAAATGCGTCGACGTCCGTTGGCAACATGACGCGTCCAACCGCCGTGACGGTATCCGACTGAACTTCGACCAGTCCCCGAAACGCCGGGCCGTATTGCAATCCTAAGGCATCACAGTTGGCATAGTGATGTTCGGAGGAGCGATGTGTTGGCGAAGAGAGTTCCGACGTCGGGGGCGTCATCCGGAGCGGCGTGCTGGCGACAACTTGGCACGACGCGACCGGTTGCCACCCGCTGTCTCCTCGGTGTTGAATGCGACATTGATATCCATCGTCTCGAGGATCCAGTGAAATTTGAACTCGGCAAGGGCCTGTCGCTGCAATCCGCAACGGTCGCTCGATTTGCAACGCTTCGATTTCCCACGCCTTGCGACCGCTGGCGATCCAAGCCGCCGAGAGCGCTTGTTCAATGTAGCCGGTCGTCGGGAAGAGGGTCTCCCCACGCAGCCGGTGATCGCGCAACAGATCGATCGCGGAAAGATCGGTTTCAAAAACGATTGTGTCGCCGGCCAAATCGAAACGGTTTCCGAGCAACGGATGCTCGCTTGGGAGGTCACCGGAGAGCGGGCGTCCCGTCGCGTCGGCCGGCTGCGTGCGAAACCAGCAGCGATGACGTCGCATCGGATGGCCGGGAAGGTCGATCGTTCGCGAGGCATTTGGATGCAGCCGACGCCAGTCGATTGCGGCGCCATCGACGTAGTGTTTTCCCAGCTGTCGAAGGTCGTCCAGCGTGGCGGTGCTGGCAATCGCTTGGTGCAACGCTTGACGGACCTGTTCGGCAGCCGGTCGTTGCGACCCGTTTTGACTTCGTAAGACGCGCGGTTGGTTCTCAGGATTCCCCAGGCACTGCATGAGGTCGTCGGTCGACGAAGCGATCACGGCCAAGCGATGTGGGAAATCGGAACGGCCCAAGTTGGCAGACGCCGCAATGGCGGAGAGTTCCGCAGCCGGCGCGTTATCCGAAAACTCGGCGACCAAAGCGTCAAGTGCTTCGTCGCTCTTGGCGGAGAACTTGACCAGATGGAATTGCGATGGTTCCTCAGCTGCGTCTTCGGATCCGGCCGCAAGGGACGACGCGGGAGCCTCAAGGATCAAGTGCGCGTTAGTGCCACCGAAGCCGAAACTGCTGACGCCTGCGCGTTGCAGCTGCCCATCGTCACAATTCCATATCGTTGTGGAGGAAGCCACTTCGATCGGTTGAGACCAATCGATATGTGGGTTGGGGGCATCGAAGCCAAGGTGCGGGGGAATGATTTGGTTGCGGAGCGCCAAGACGGTTTTGATCACGCCCGCAATTCCTGCAGCCGCTTCCAGATGACCGATATTCGTTTTGACCGAACCGACCCGCAAGGGGCTGGAGCGGTCTCCGTAGACGGCCGCCAAGGCACCGATCTCGATCGGATCGCCTAGCTCGGTACCAGTACCATGCGCTTCGACGTATTGGACCTCCGCCGGGTGAACGTCTCCATTGTTCAATGCGCTGCGGACGACTTGTTGTTGCGCAAGGCCGCTAGGAGCGGTCAGGCCGTTGCTGCGGCCGTCTTGGTTGATGGCCGAACTTCGCACAACGCACAGCACGTTGTCACGATCAGCCACCGCTTGGGAGAGCCGCTTTAAAACGACGACACCACAGCCTTCGCCGCGGACAAATCCATTGGCTCCGGCGGCGAACGTTTTGCATTGACCGGTCGGTGACAGCATGCCCGCCTCGTGGAACGCATGGGTGACCGCCGGATCGAGAATCAGGTTGACACCACCGGCAATCGCAGTGTCGCATTGTCCGCCGCGGATTGCTTCGGCCGCTTGATGCACCGCGACCAATGAGGACGAACAGGCGGTATCGACCGAGAAGCTGGGGCCTTGGAGATCCAGGAAGTAACTGATGCGGTTGGCGATGATCGCGTGGGAGACTCCCGTTGCCGAGTGTCCACCCGTCGGATGCCCCGCCGCGTTGCACAGGCGTTCGTAATCGTTACCGCTGGCTCCAAAGAAAACGCCTGTCGGGGAACCGGCCAAACGCCTTGGATCCATGTTGGCGTGCTCGATCGCCCGCCAACTCACCTCCATGGCCAGTCGCTGACGGGGATCCATTTCATCCGCTTCACGCGGGCTGATCGAGAAAAAGGAGGGATCAAATTGATCGACCCCGTCGATGTAGCCGGCCGCGGTCGGCACTGCCGAAGGGGCCGAACCCCCAGACGAAACTGGTTGCCCATCGCGTGAAGAACGGATCGCGCAGCTTCCGGAGCTCAACAGATCCCAGAATTCGTCGATCGACGCCGCTCCGGGAAAACGGCATGCCATGCCGATGATCGCAATCGGATCGTCGGCGGTTGACGCGACGGGAGGGACGCGATCGCGCGTCGACAAGCGGCGGGCCGATTCGCCAAGAACCAAGTGCCGGCAGATCGAATCGATCGTGGGGAAATTGTAAGCCAGGGTCGGATCGATCGGTTGGTCGACGCGCTGTGAGAGCATGCCTGCCAATCGAACGGCTGCGACAGAGGTGAGTCCATAGAGTGCCAGCGGTTCGCTAGCGGAGATCGATTCGGGAGAGATCTGCAGCAGCGAGGCTAATTGTGCTGTCAGCCAGGTTTGCAGTTCGGCCAATTGATCTTGCTGTTGGCTCGTTTCGGTCGCCGGAGTCGCGTCGACATTTTCAGGTTTCGATTCGGTGGGATGTGAAGACGCCATTGCTTCGTCGCGCGACCAATCGACCAGTGTCTTCAGTTCACCATCGGCAAACAGTTGGGCGGTCAGTCGACGCTGAAGCTTTCCGCTGGTTGTTTTTGGAATCGATCCGGGACGCAACAGGACAATGCCAGCAAGTGTGAGGCCATGGTCCTGGAAGACGCGTCCATAGATCGCTGAGATGACTTCGTCTTTATCAAACGAACGCCACTGCGAACGCTTCAGTTCCTGGGCGACAAAGACTTGTTCGCGATCGTCGCGGTCGATCGAAAAAGCCACTCCACCACCGATCGCCAACGATGGATGGCTGGCGACGACTGTCTCTTCGATATCACTAGGGTAATGATTCGCTCCGGCCACGATGATCGTGTCTTTGAGACGACCGGCAACATACAGTTCTCCGTCGCGAAGGAAGCCGAGGTCGCCGGTTCGCAGGTAGTGTTTGGCAGGCTCCGAATCGCCCGCGATCGTGGCCTGGAAGGTTTGTTCGGTTTCGGTTGGTCGATGCCAATAACCGTTGGTCACGCTGGGTCCATGGACCCAGACTTCGCCCGTCTTGTTCTCTGGCAATTCGATGCGTGTTTCGGGATCGACGATTCGGACATCAAAATCGCTCCCGGGGCGTCCCGAGGAGACGATCGTCAACGGTGGCTCGGGAGGCTGTGGGGCGGGAGATTCAACGGTTCCCTGGCGGAGTGATTCCGCATCGACCTCGATCGATTTGTGGGCCTCGGGGCGACGCGTTCCGCTGACGATCAGCGTGGTTTCGGCCATCCCGAAGCAGGGGGAAAAGGCGGTGGGGGAGAAGCCGTGCGGTTGGAAAGTTTTGATAAACCGCTGCAGCGTTGCGTGGCGGACCGGTTCGGCGCCGTTGAAGGCGAGGTTCCAGCTGCTTAGATCCAAGCGCTCGCGTTCGTGTTCGCTGATCGCTTCGACGCACATGTCGTAGCCGAAGTTGGGGCTGCCGCTGATCGTGGCGCGGTGATCGGAGATCGCTTGCAACCAGCAGAGCGGTTTTTGGAAGAAGGTGAATGGCGACATCAATACCAGATGCCCGCCCAGATACAGCGGATGCAACAGGTTGCCGATCAACCCCATGTCGTGATACATCGGCAGCCAACCGCACGTGATCACTTCGTCTTCGCGCTGGCCGAAGATCTCGGTGATCATGGTTTGGTTTTCGAGCAGGTTGCGGTTGGTGACGCTGACTCCCTTGGGCGCTCCGGTCGATCCCGACGTGTACTGCAGGAAGGCGAGCGATTGGGGATCGGCTCCGAAGGCTGGATTGAATTGCGGGTCCTCCGTCAACGTATTGATCGACAATAAAGACCGCTGCCCAAGGGGGTTGTCTTCGTCGACCCAGGTGCTCAAGGATTCCAGCAGTTCGTCGTTGGTCAAGATCACGTCGGCGCCGCTATCGCTGGCCATGCCTTGCAGCCGATCGAGGTTTCGGTTGCGACGGGGCGGATAGGCGGGAACGGCGATCGCTCCGGCGTAAAGGCAGCCAAAGAAGGCGGCAGCGTAGTCGATACTTTGGGGAAAGACGAGCAGTACCGGTCGGCCGCGCAAACCGCGATCCGACAGCCACGAACCGATCGACGCGGCGCGGGCGTGCAGTTGTTGATACGTGACCTGGTCCGTTACCTCGGTTCCCTCGGCGAGGAACTTGATCGCCGGGCGGTCGGGGTGGAGAGCGGCGCGAGTTGACAACAGCTCGGAAAAAGTGCGTGCTTGGCCAGTTTGGTTTTGGTGGGAAGCATTCTTCACGGGGAACCAACTTTTGCTCGGTCTCCGGTTTCCGCTGAGGGTGGCTCAAGGGAGCAATCTCACTTAAGCTGCCCGGGACACCGTGTCAGGTTGTGTTGATGGAAAGCGAGGTCGAACCGATATCACCAATCTGGTGAGAATAGCGAAACTGTGACAGTTCGGCAATTCGCTATTTGCTGGGGAAGCCGTCTGTAGCGGCTGGGGTCTTCGAAGCGACCGTTGAATCATGCCCGCTGATTTCCCGCTGGACGTCGATTTTAGCAGCCAAAAGAGGGAAAAAAACGTTTGCTTCCTGACACGACGACAAATCCGATGCCATCGTTTGGTGCCGCGATGCTTCTGCGGTGAATGATTGATTTTCTTTAAAGGAGAGGATGGTTCGTCGATGACGCTTGCTTTGGTTACCGGTGCGGGAGGTTTTGTTGGCCGCAATCTTGTCGAAGCGTTGCGATCTAGCGGGCGGGAGGTCGTTGCGATGGTTCATTCCCAACGCAGCGCTTGCGACCTGCAGGGCGCAGGTGTGCAGGTATTGGTTGCCGATATTATGGAAACCGATGGGTATCGCCAAGCCGCGCAGCAAGCCGATGAGATTTATCATCTGGCATCGGTGGTCGCTCCCAAGCAGGCAAGCATCGCGTTTGACGTTAACGTTGGCGGCACGCAAAGGCTTGCTCGGTGTATCCGCGAATCTCCATCGCCTGGCCGGCTAATATATGTCTCGTCTCTCTCGGCGTCGGGGCCCTGCGTGCACGACAAGCCTCGTCGTGAGACCGATCAGGACGCTCCGGTTTCGATTTATGGGAAGAGCAAGCTGGCGGCCGAAGCGGAGCTGCTGAAGCTGGCTGACGACTTGCCGATTTCGATCGTTCGTCCGCCGGGAATCTTTGGTCCCTGGGATCGCAATCTGTTGGCGATGTACCAATCGATTCGCTGGGGGATCAATGCGATCGGGATCTCGCGGCAGTATCGCTATTCGTTCGTGCATGTCGACGATTTAACGACTGGGCTGATGCAAGTCTGCGAAATGGGGAAGCGGATAAAAAGCGGCGACGATAGCGATCGCGAGGGCTTTTACTTCATCTCTGACCCACATCCCATCCCATTCGAGACACTGGGTAACATGATCGCGAAATCGTTGGACCGTGATCCGCCTTTTCACCTGACGGTGCCTAGCACGATCTGCTCGGGTGTGGCATTCTGTTCCGATATGACGAGCCGCTTGACGGGGAAAAGGGTCTATCTGAACGTCGACAAGATGCGTGAGGCACGCGCCGGTTCATGGTTTTGTGATGTGATGAGAGCCGAGAAGGAAGTTCATTTTCGGGTCGCGATGGATCTGGAGCAGCGAATTGTTCAGACGCAGCAATGGTATGCCCAGCAAGGGTGGCTGTAGCGGTCCCGCGGTGCGACTTGGGTATCCATTCGTTCGGTTGTTGTGAATGAGCAGGGCATGTCATAGAACAGGGAGTTGGTGATCGACGACTCGCGGTTCACGGGGGCGGCGCGTTGCGACAGGAGTTCATGATGGTAATTAAGACGCTCTGGAGATTGGGATGCGATTTGGTTCTTTGATCTTCAGGAATGTGCTGCGGCGAAAACTGCGCAGCAGTCTGACGGTCTTCGCAGTGGCAATTGCCGTCGGTTCGGTGGTCGCGTTGGTCGGGATCGCCAACGGATTCAAAGAGACGTTCATGGAGTTTTATCAGGGCGTCGATATCGATATGGTCGTCGTTCGCAGCGGCAGCCAACGCCGTTTGACCAGCACGTTGGACGAATCGCTGACAAAGCGAATCGCGGCGTTGCGGGGCGTTCGAGAGGCCGTCGGCGGGCTCGCCGATGTGGTCTCGTTTCCGGAAGCGAATCTCTACGTGGTTCCTGTTTCGGGGCTGCCGACCGATACCACGGTGTTCGACCATTTTCATGTCCTCAGCGGCAAGCGGATTGAAGCGGGGGACAAAGCTCAAGTGATGCTAGGGACCACGCTGGCCGACACGTTGGAGAAAAAAGTTGGCGAGACGGTGGATGTTGTTGAAGAGGAACCGTTTGAGGTTGTCGCGATCTTTGAATCGGACAATGTTCTGGAAAACGGTTCGATGATCGTCTCGTTGCCTCAATTGCAGCGGATCATGGGGCGCGAGCATCAGATATCGGGGGTCAGTATCGTCCTGGACGATGGCGTCTCCGACCAACGGAAAGAAGAGATTACTGCAGCGGTTCACGAGATGGATTCCGGGCTCAGCGTTCGCACGACCCGCGATCACGTGGAAAGTTTGTCGGAGATCCAGGTGGCCATTGCCATGGCGTGGCTGACTTCGACCGTCGCCATCTTGATCGGTTCGCTGGGGACGTTGAACACGATGTTCATGTCGATCCAGGAACGCACTCCTGAGATTGGAATTCTGAAAGCGATCGGCTGGGAGCGTCATCGAATCATTTCGATGATCCTGGGGGAATCGATCCTGTTGAGCTTGATGGGAGGTGTGGTCGGGACTGTCTCGGCGATGCTGTTAGTCAAACTGCTGACCCAGATGCCTGCGGTGAATGGTTTGATCCAAGGGAAGATTAGCCCTGCGATCCTGATGCAGGCGTTTGCCGTGGCTGCGGTGGTTGGCTTATTGGGAGGCCTCTTGCCGGCGATCACTGCTTCGCGACTCGCTCCCACCGTTGCACTGCGGCAGTAACGAATCCATCGAACACGACCAGGCATGGCGTTATAGTATGAACCCAAGTGAAACATCCCGCGGCGAGATCCTGATCCGCGCCGAAGACGTGACCAAGACCTATCCCGATGGAGATGTGCCAGCGCTACGCGGTGTCTCGTTGGACATTCGCCAGGGCGAGTATGTCGTCATTATGGGGCCCAGCGGCAGTGGGAAGAGCACGCTATTGAATCTCTTGGGCGCGCTGGACACGCCGACGACTGGCGAGGTGTATTTCGAAGAGCGGCCCATCACATCGATCCATCCGCTGCATAAATTGCGATCCGATAAAATTGGGTTTGTCTTTCAGTCGTTCCATCTGATCCCGACGCTAACATCGGTGGAAAACGTGCAGATCCCGATGTTCGTCAAGGGTTGGTCGCCCAGTCAACGCGCTTCCTTGGCGACGGAGTTGCTGGAATCGGTGGGGATGTCGCATCGGCTGAACCACTTTCCCAATAAGCTCTCCGTTGGGGAGCGGCAGCGCGTGGCCCTGGCCCGTGCTCTGGCAAACGATCCCGTGGCATTGCTCGGCGACGAGCCGACCGGGAATCTCGATTCCAAAACTGGCAATGACGTCTTGGATCTGTTTGATCGCCTGCACCAAGATCGGCAGAAAACATTAGTCATTATCACCCATAGCGGCGAAGTGGCCGAGCGTGCCGACCGTGTCGTGCATATCCGCGACGGGATGATCGAGCGGGAAGACACGCGTTAGCCGACGCAGTGTCGATTGATTTCGCGTTTGAATCGATCTCTTGAACCGCAGCAGTTGACGGTCGGTCGGCCTGCGGGCATCTGCCGCCGTGCGGGAATCCATCGATGGGCGTCCCTTGGGCATGGGTGCATACAAAAAAAACTCCGCACAGCGATGGCCGTGCGGAGCCTTGTTGGAGATTGCAGTGGAGTCGAAGGGACTGCGTCGCGGGGGACCTTCTCTTTCCTCTGCAGGTGCGAGAGGGGGGGCGGGCGAATCCGTCGACTCGCTCAAGGTCGCTCTCTGACGCGAATCAGTCTTCGCATTCGGAGTCGCGGGAGATGGGTTCCATCACCTTGGTGTTGCGTTCCACAGCGACAACGGTGGTCCGTTGCTGCATTCCGTCGGGAGAGCTGGCAACAATCGGAAGCACCTGGCGTCGGTCGGGCAGTTCCATCCTCACGGTGAAGGTTCCGTCGGGTTGCAGTCGGACGGGTTCACCAGCAAGAGTCACCGATGACCCAGGGGAAGTCGAACCGAAGACGATCAGTTCTGCATCGACCTTGAAGGGGAAGCGTCGTTCGCGGCGAAGCGACAGGTCGGCACCGTTGGTCAAAGGTCCGCCGTTGGAGACGCGGATTCGGCGTCGCAGTCGGTCTTCGAACAGTTCTTTCAGTTCCGAGTCTTCCGAATCGCCATTGCCGCCGCTAAGCGAATAGATCCGTTCGTAATCCTCGGCGATATCTTGCCAGTGGGCATCGATCGAATCGCTGACGCCCGGTTCCGGTGGTTCAACGATGTTGCTCTTGCAAAGCGCAAAGAAACGGTCGGTCGATTCAACGAGGTATCCTAACAGGACCTGGAATCGGCCCGGCGGATCCATGATATCGATGTACCAGTTGTTGACGCCGCCGTGGACGGGGATGTCGCGATCGGTTTGTTCGGACGCGTTGGTTTTGGAGGTGTCGGCGACGCGAATCAGTCGCAAGACGGGGATCGCTGCGTGCCATTGCTCAGCCAGCGCGGCGCGGGCCCGTTCGACGCTGGAGCGTTGGACATCCCAGGTCGCTTGCAGCCAGAAGGAATCGCGGACAAGCAATGCCACGCGGTCTTTCGTGTCTGGGGTTGTTTGCGTTGCGTTGTTTTTCGCGTTCGAGCCTTTCACCAGCATGGTCGCTGAGAGGTCTTTGCGTTTTTCCAGTTCCGCGCGATGCTTTTGGATCATTCGTCCAACGCGCGTGACGCGATGGGGGGTCGGCGCGGGAGCATTCTTCTTTTGTCGCCGGCTGCCCGCTGCGGGAGCCTTCGATGTGATCGACGTGGCGTCTTTCTTGGCTTGTGTCTGTTTGCTAGCAGTCTTGGTGCTCGTCTTCCCTTTGGAAGCCTTCTCTCGGGCGGCCTTTTGTTGCGTTCGTCGTCGCACCTTTCGCAGCTCTTCGATCAATTGGTCCTTCCGCATTCCATGCCAACCCTGGACTCCCAACTCACGAGCCATATTTGCCAGGTCTTGACGCGTCTGGGATTTCAAATCGGCAGTGGTGATCAATTTAAGAGCTCCGTGTTGGTTGCTGCAACGGTTCATCGCATTGCATCAAAAGGGCTTGGACATTGGCAGGCAACACTCCAACGAGCCAAGGCACCGCGTTACAAGACGAGCTACGTGCCTGCAAGCGTCATTGGACCTATCGAGGTGAAGGGGTGGCTGAGACCCGCTACCATTATTGCAAGGGAATTGAGCCTGTTCTAGGGGCTAGCTTTTTCATTGCGCCCAATACATTCGCAATGGATGCGTGAATACCATTAGGTGGGCGTGAGCGTGAAGAAAGGGAGGATTGTATGCCAAAAAAAGTCAGTCCGTTTTTTCGCTGTAATTCGCACGTTCAGATCAATCCGGCAAACTGTCCCCTGGATTGACCTGGTGCGGCGTTTGGTCGCTTGCTGTTGAGCGATATCAATTTCAGGATACACTCGGCCTTTAAGGATTTAATGGTTGTCATCGTGCCGCTGATCGAACGACTGAGGTAACCGGGTTGGTGAAGTCTGATGATGACAAACCTAACTACTTGCGATTTGCCGGAGCGGGCCTGGAGCTAGCAGGCTCGATGATCGTCCCGGCGGCCATCGGTTACATGATTGATAGCCACTTCCGTTGGGAAACTCCCTGGGGTTTTTTGATCGGGGGCATTCTCGGTTTTTCCGCGGGGATGTACAACTTCATCCGATTGGCGAACAAGCTGAATCAATAAGACTGCGTTTGGAAATCAGCCGTATCGGCTAACGTAAGAATAACGACCCGTACATGACGTACTCATCACGCCAACCGATCGTCGCGAGGACTGGGATTCCAGTCATGGTTGGTGCTGGCGTGTTTGCGTTTGCTGGGTCGGTGATCTTCGCTCGCTTGACCGACCAGCCGCTGGGGTTGGTTGTCGCGTGCGGCTTGCTCTGCTTTACCGGCGCGATCGCCTCGCTGTTTGTCACGCTGACGATGTCGCGGGCGAGCAACGACGGGATTGTCGGCGGGGCTATCGCCGGAATGTTGGTTCGCGCCGCGATGGCGATGGCCGGAGCGATTGTTTTTGTTTCCGCGGGGCTTGGCCAACGGCAAGTTGTCGGCGGATGGATCCTTTACTGGTACTTGACCTTCTTGGTCGTTGAGGTTGTTTGGCTGGTACGTCAAATGTCTCCGACCTCGTCGACACAGGAGGCACAATCATGCTAAATATTTCATTGCTCGCAGCGGGGCACGGCCCTGTTGATCATGTCGTCCCGCACACACTGCACTCCGAGCCGCTGTTTTCGTGGCAGGTTGGTGGACCCGATTACAACAATCGCTGGTTGAATATCCAAAACGGCGTCTACGACTTTTACATCACCAACCACATGGTGATGACGCTCGTCGCGGCGGTGTTGGTTGTCTTGGTCTTCGCATGGGTCTCGCGCCGCGTGCGCCCCGTCGGTCCCGGATTGACAAAATATCAAACCCGCGGTCGCGGTGCTCAGTTGTTTGAACTGCTGTGCACCTTCATCCGCGATGAGGTCGCTCGTCCCAACCTGAAGGGACTGACCGATAAATACATCTACTATGTCTGGACGATCTTCTTCTTCATTCTGTTTGCCAACATCTTGGGGCTGATCCCGTTTGGGCCGATCCTGCGATTGTTGACCAATGATTCCGGTTGGGAGCATTGGGGCGGCACGGCGACCAGTAACCTGGGGTTGAACCTGGTGCTTGCGATGGCTTCGTTTGTCGCGATCATTGTGATCGGTATTCGTGAGCAGGGCGTCGTCCACTTTCTGGCTCACTTCAACCCCGTCGGTTGGGACTGGAAAAGTCCGATGATCGGCATGGGGTTGATGATGTTCGTGCTCGAATGGATGGGGCTGATGATCAAGTGCACCGTCCTTGCCATGCGTCTATTTGGGACGATGATGGCAGGTCACTTGGTGATCGCCGCGTTTATTGCTTTGATCTTTGACGCCGCTGCAAACGGAGCGGTGATGGGATATGGCGTCGGCCTGGCTGTCTTGTTTGGCGGTGTGGTGCTGACGTTGCTGGAATTGTTCATCTGTGCGTTGCAAGCGTTTATCTTCACGTTCTTGACCGTCTTGTTCATCTCCGCTGGTGCGGTGGGCGAACACGATCACGATCATGAAGAGAATCCGCTGAGCGACGAATCGCAGATGGATGTAGATAAGATGATTCGACCTCAAGACCTTCGGCCAGTGACGGCTTAGGGCATCCATTGCATTTCGCATTACGAAACTGTTTCCACTTAACGAATTGTTAGGAGTAATCCAAAGATGTTGGACTTCATGATGTTGCTGGCACAATCGTCAGAATTGGGCAAGATGGGCGCTGGATTGGGCATGGGCCTTGTGATCCTGGGCGCTAGCCTTGGCATCGGACGCATCGGCGGCACCGCTGTCGACGCGATCGCACGCCAACCCGAAGCGGGTGGACGTATCGGTACAAACATGCTGATCGCTGCCGCTCTGATCGAAGGTGTGACCGTGATCGCGTTGATTCTCGAGTACATTCTCAATTAGTTCGGTGAACTTTTTTGTGCGTGCGATCGTGATTCCTCGCGGCGCGCGCTTGAACTAGGGTTCCCTACCAAGGTGAATGTTCATGAAGTTAATTCGCTCGAGTTGCCTGACGGCACTATGGCTTACGTTGGCGATGGCAATCGTCGCGCCCGCTGCCTGCATGGCGGCGGACGAACCAGCGGCAAAGGCTGAAGCCGCGTCGGATCACGAATCGCACGGTCACGACGACTCGGATCACGAACAAGGACACGCGGAAACGCCGTTTTTGTTGAAGGCCGATCCGGGTGCCGCGCTTTGGAACTTGGCGATCTTTGCTGTTGTGTTCTTGGTGTTGACGAAGTTTATCTGGCCTCCGATCCTCGAAGGTTTGCAAGCTCGTGAAGCCAAGATCCACGACGACCTGACCGACGCCGAACGCGCCCGATCGACCGCCAACGCGATGTTGTCCGAATATCAAACGAAATTGGACGACGCGCAGACTCAGGTGCAATCGATGTTGGCCGAAGCACGTCGCGATGCGGAGCAATCCAAGCAAAGCATCATCGACGAAGCCAAAGCCGAAGCCAATCGCCAACGCGATCGTGCGGTTGCTGAAATTCAATCCGCCAAGACCGTCGCAATCGGCGAACTGGCAAGCCACTCGTCGTCGATTGCGTTGCAGTTGGCCCGGCAAGTGGTTGGGCGGGAGTTGAACGAAAGCGATCACGCCGATTTGATTCGCAAGTCGCTGGACAATCTGCCCAGCAACAACTGATCGCTCGTCGATCGACCATTACGTTAAATTGCAGACTCAAAACAATCCGTTTTGGGTCTCACCCCAACGTCTCCGGATTTCGTCGATCCGGCGGCGTCACTGATACAAGTCACCATAACTTTCGGGATTGATGCGAAACGATGAACGAATCTGCCAAGCATGAGACGGTGCTGGACACCGGAGCTTTGCAACTTGGGCGTGTCTATGCTCAAGCGTTAATCGGCGCGGCCATGAAAGAAGGCGTGACGGATGACGCGATCGAGCAGTTGGGCCAGTTGGTCGACGATGTTCTGTCGCAGCATCCGACGCTGGCCTCGGTTTTCGCCTCGCCAAGGGTCAGCCAGGAAGAGAAGTCGCGGATCTTGGACAGCCTGCTTGGTGACAAGGTGCATCCGGTGCTGCTTCGCTTTTTGAAGGTGGTCGCCGGCCGCGGTCGGTTGGGCTACCTGAACGAAATTCGCTACTCGGCGGATGAGCTGAAAAACGAGATGATGGGACGCGTGGTTGCGGAGGTGCGAACTGCGCTGCCGTTGACCGACGAACTGCGCCAGAGCGTTCAACAACGCTTGGCAGACAAGCTCGGCAAGGATGTTGTTTTGAAGGAAACGGTCGACCCGCAGCTGATCGGCGGCTTGGTCGTTCGGGTTGGCGACACCGTGATCGATTCGAGTGTCGCAGGGCAATTGGAATCGCTGTCGCAGCGAGCTCGCGATGGTTTGGCCAGTAAGTTGATTGCCAATGCCGATTCGTTCGCCAGCGGATCGTAACGCCGCACGATAACGTCCAAGCGACGCTCCGTCGCTGTGATTACAAATACAAAGTTAGACGCAAGCGGTTCATAAACGCCGCACGGTACAACAAGGAAATATACGGATGAAATTCAACTCCGATGAGATTGCTTCGGTCTTGCAGCAAGAGATCGAGCAGTACGAGAGCAAGGTTGATGTCCGCGAAGTCGGAACGGTCTTGGAAGTTGGCGACGGTATCGCTCGCGTTTACGGCCTTTCGGGCGTAATGGCTGGCGAGATGGTCGAATTTCCCAACGGTTCGATCGGGTTGGCTTTTAACTTGGAAGAAAGCAGCGTCGGTGTGATCATCTTGGGTGATTACCTGACCATCGAAGAAGGCGACGAAGTCAAGGCGTTGGGCAAGCTGTTGAGCGTCCCCGCTGGCGACGCCGTTGCCGGTCGCGTGCTCGATCCGCTGGGCAACCCAATGGACGGCAAGGGCCCCGTGCAATCCGACATTCGCCGCGACGTGGAAGTCATCGCGACGGGCGTTTCCGAACGTCAACCGGTTCACGAGCCACTGCAGACCGGTATCAAAGCGATCGACGCGATGACACCGATCGGCCGCGGTCAACGCGAACTGATCATTGGTGACCGTAAGACCGGCAAGACCGCGGTTGCGATCGACGCGATCATCAACCAAAAGGGAACCGGCGTTAAGTGCTTCTACGTCGCGATCGGCCAGAAGGACAGTGCGGTTGCGACCGTCGTCGACGCGTTGGAAAAGCACGGCGCGATGGACTACACCACGATCATCGTCGCCGGTGCGAGTGCTCCTGCACCGCTGCAGTATGTCGCTCCTTACGCCGGTACCGCGATGGCCGAACACTTCATGTTCAACGGCCAGCACGCGTTGATCGTATATGACGATCTCAGCAAGCAAGCGGTCGCTTATCGCCAGATGTCGTTGCTGATGCGTCGTCCGCCAGGCCGCGAAGCGTTCCCCGGTGACGTTTTCTATTGCCACAGCCGTTTGTTGGAACGATCCAGCAAGCTGAACGATGCGCTTGGTGGCGGATCGTTGACCAGCCTGCCGATCATCGAAACGCTCGAAGGCGAAGTTTCGGCTTACATCCCAACCAACGTGATTTCGATCACCGACGGCCAGATCTACCTGCAACCCGACTTGTTCTTCGCAGGTGTCCGTCCCGCGATGAACGCCGGTATTTCGGTTTCTCGCGTGGGTGGTGCCGCTCAGATCAAAGCGATGAAGAAGGTCGCCGGTGGTTTGCGTCTGCAATTGGCAGCCTTCCGTGCTCTCGAAGCGTTCGCTCAATTGGGTACCGACCTCGATGCGGCGACGCAACAAGAGTTGGATCGCGGTTACCGAATGGTCGAACTGCTGAAGCAGCCTCAGTACTCGCCGTTGGATGTTTCGCTGCAGGTGATCAGCTTGTACGCCGGTACGAAGGGCTTCCTGGACGATGTTGCTGTCGACAAGGTTCAAGAGTTCGAAAAAGCGATGTTGCAGTTCATTCACGACAAGCACAGCGGAATCGCATCGAGCATCAAGGAATCGGGCGAGATGTCGGATGAAGTGACCGAGAAGCTGGAAGCAGCGATCAAAGATTTCAAGCAAGGCTGGAAGCCCACTGCGTAAGCGGATTTCTGATCGCGGCGGCGGATCGCAAGCGGCACCGATCAGACATCCCGATGTTTACTGAATCCGATCCGTTCGGATTCAGCGTTCCGCTTAACGTTCTGAACTAAAACAACCTGAATCATCCATGGCCAACGCCAGAGCACTTGATAAACGCCGGAAATCGATTCGCAACATCCGCAAGATCACGCGGACGATGGAATTGATCGCCACGGCGCGGTTTCGCAAAGCGATGGATCGAGCCGCTGCGGCGACCGATTACACCGAACGTATCACCCAAATCGTCGCCAGCCTTGCGGCAGCCGGTTTGGAAGTTCAACACCCGTTGCTCGAAGCACGTCCCGATCCGCGGGCGGCTTCCTGTTTGGTGCTGACCAGCAACCGCGGCCTGTGCGGCGGTTACAACAGCTCGATCTTCCGACGCGCGTTGCCACGGATCGAAGAACTCCGCAAGACGATGGATCACTTGAACATCGATGTCAGCGGCAAGCGTGGAATCGGTGCGTTTAAGTTCCGCGGGATCAAGACCAACGACACCTACCAACAGTTCGACGACCAGCCCAAGTTTGCCGAAGTCGAACAGATCGCCAACAAATATCTGGCGGCTTACGCTGCGGGTGAGATCGATCGTTTGGACGTCGTTTACACCAAGTTCCACAGCGTCGCTAAGCAGGAAGCGGTTATTGAGACGCTGTTGCCGCTCGGTTCGATCGATTTGGACGACGAAGAAGCGACCGGGTTGTCGGCCGATTATGAATTCCTGCCATCGGCGGAGAGCATTCTGGAAGAGGTCGTTCCAACGAGCTTCAAGATTCGATTGTTCAAATGCTTTCTGGACGCCGCGGTCAGCGAGCAGGTCGCACGGATGGTGGCGATGAAAAGCGCAACCGAAAACGCTGGCGAGATCATCAAGCAACTCTCCATGACCTACAATCGTGCTCGTCAATCGCAGATCACGGGCGAAATCATGGAAATCATCGGCGGCGTCGAAGCCTTGGCCAATTAAACCAATTCATTCACCAACAATTAACCCGACGCCAAAGCGAGGGATCTATCACAATGTCAACCGTCACTGAAAACAAGCCGGGCCGCGTTACGCAGATCATTGGATCGACGTTCGATGCGGAATTTCCGCAAGACTCGCTGCCAAAGATCTACAACGCGTTGAAGATCACGTCGGAGCACAAGGGTGTCAAAGTTAATTTGACAGGTGAAGTTCAACAGCACCTTGGCGGCGGACGCGTCCGCTGCGTCGCGTTGGGTAGCACCGACGGCATGATTCGCGGCATGGAAGTGATCGACACCGGTTCGCCGATCACCGTTCCTGTGGGCAAGGGTGCTTTGGCTCGCGTCTTCAACGTCTTGGGTGAACCCGTCGACGGTCGCGGTCCTGTGGAATCCGAAGAGCGTTGGCCGATCCATCGTCAAGCTCCCCAGATCTCGGAGCTGTCGACGAACACTGAATTGTTCGAAACCGGTATCAAGGTGATCGATCTGCTGACCCCGTTTGTTCGCGGTGGTAAAGCGGGGCTGTTTGGTGGTGCGGGACTGGGCAAGACGGTTATCTTGACCGAGTTGATCGCTCGTATCGCTTCGACTCACGGTGGTTATTCGGTATTCGCGGGTGTCGGTGAACGAACTCGTGAAGGAACCGACCTGTGGTTGGAAATGCAAGAGACGGAGATCGGTTCGACCGGTCGTAACGTTATCGAACAAACTTGCATGGTCTTCGGCCAGATGAATGAGCCGCCAGGGGCTCGTTTGCGTGTTGCCTTGTCGGCGTTGACGATGGCTGAATATTTCCGTGACACCACCGGCGTCGATACGCTGTTGTTTGTCGATAACATCTTCCGCTTCTCGCAAGCTGGTTCGGAAGTATCGGCGTTGTTGGGACGGATGCCTTCGGCTGTGGGTTACCAACCGACGCTGGCGACCGAAATGGGAGCTTTGCAAGAGCGAATTTCGTCGACCAAGAAGGGTGCGATCACATCGGTTCAAGCGGTCTACGTTCCTGCGGATGATCCGACCGATCCGGCTCCTGCGACGGCGTTTGGTCAGTTGGACGCGTTCATCTACCTGGAACGTTCGATCTCGGAAAAGGGTATCTACCCTGCGATCGATCCATTGGCTTCGAACAGCCGTATTCTGGATCCGCAGTACGTCGGCGAACGTCACTACACGATCGCTCGTCGCGTTCAAACGATCCTGCAACGCTACCGCGAATTGCAAGATATCATCGCGATTCTGGGTGTCGACGAATTGAGCGAATCGGACAAGATGATCGTCCACCGCGCTCGTCGTATCGAACGCTTCCTGTCGCAACCGTTTTTGGTTGCCGAAAAATTCATCGGCAAACCGGGTGAAGTCACCTCGATTGCCGATACCATTCGCAGCTTCGAAGAGATCTGCGACGGCAAGTGGGATCATCTGCCAGAGCAAGCGTTCATGTACGTCGGTTCGATCGAACAGGCGGAAGCGCAAGCCAAGCAGATGGCAGAAAAGGCGAAGAAGTAGAACGGCACCCGGAAAAAGGCATAGATCGTGGCAAAGTTAAAGTGCGTTGTAGTGACGCCAGAGAAAACCGAGATCGATCGCGAAGTCGACAGTCTGGTGCTGCCATTGTACGACGGTGCGATGGGTGTACTTTCCGGACGCGCTCCGTTGATCGGACGCCTCGGGTTTGGACAACTTGAACTGACCGATGGTTCGTCGACCGAGACTTACTTCGTCGACGGCGGGTTTGCTCAAGTCGAAAACAACGTCGTCTCGATCCTCACCGGTCGAGCGATGCCGGTCAGCGACATCGTCTACGCCGATGCGGAGAAGGATTTGGCAGCCGCGTTGCAGTTGCCTGCGAACACCGAAGAGCAGCGTCAGGTCCGCGATGCGTCGGCGCTGCGAGCACGCGGTCAGATGCGTATCTCGCGCAAGTAAATCGCTTGGTTAAAGCCCGTCGCTTCTTTGCGGCGGGCCACGTGGCTGGTATGCAATCGAGGCGGAAGTGGGCGGCTGTGGCTGAACCGCCGACGCCGCATCCGGCAACAGGGTCGATGTGAAAGCGTTTTTGATTCCGCTTGGCTTGTTGACCATATCGTTGGGGACGATTCTCTACCCAGCTCTCTCGGGTGATCGACGGCTCGCGTTTCGCGACGTCTCCCATTTCTACCAACCGCTCTATCGAGCGATCGATGCGCGGATCTCCGCCGGTGATCTGCCGCTCTGGAATCCCTTGGACCAGTTTGGTCTGCCGGTCGCCGGAGAGACGACGACGGCGTTGTTCTATCCCGGCCGCGCGGTCTTCCATCTCGGGTTGGATACGCCGCAATCGCTGGCGATCTACGTCTACCTGCATCTGATCCTGGCGGGACTGAGCACGTTTTGGATCGCGCGTCGGTATCATGGCTCGGTTGCCGCCAACGCACTTGCCGGAATCGTCTACGCCGCCAGCGGTCCCGTCTTGTTTTTGTACACCAATCCGCCGTTCCTGGTCGGTGCGGCATGGTTGCCGATGGCGGTCGGCTTCTTAATCGAAGCCGTTCATCGTTGGAGCCGTTCCAGCTTTGCGATCGGATCGTTGTCGCTGGCGATGATGATCCTTGGAGGTGACGTTCAGTCGGCTGCTCAAGTGATCGTCTTCCTTGTCGGCTACGTCTTGTTTCGCGCGGTCCGCCGCCTTCGGATCGCCCGGCGTCGAACGCGGCGCAGCGGAAGCGTGCGTCTTGGCTATTCGATGTTGATGACCGGGACGGCGCGACGTCTGATGACGATCGGTTTGGCGATCGGTTTGGCCAGCGCAGCGGCTTCGCTGCAGATCATCCCCTCGTGGCAGTGGTCGCAGCAGAGTGTGCGGCGGCACAGTCCTTCGCCGGGCGTGGCGCAGTTGACCGCTGCAGAGCCCTATGTCGCCGCGCCGTCTGCTTGGTGGCAGGCCCCGGCGGCCGGAACCCATCAATCCAACGTCTACGATTTCAGCGTGGGGCCGTGGCAGTGGATCGGGGCTCTGTTGCCGGGCGTATGTGGAGAGATGTTTCCCGAGAACACGCGAATCACGCGTCTGCTGCCCAGCGAGGGAAAGACCTGGACCCCGTCGCTGTTCCTGGGCGTGCTGCCGGCGATCTGTCTATTGCTCCGGCTGCCGATTTGTCTGCGATGGCTGGTTAACCGGCAATCGCCGCGAGGGTGTGGAAATCCGCTGCGGATTTGGGACGGAATGATCCTCGCTGGACTGGTCTTCAGTTTAGGAGGCTTTGGGCTCGTTTGGGCGGTTCGCGAAATAGCCTATCTGTTCGGCGGGGCGATGGTCTTGGACGATTGGAACGCTGCGTTGGGCGGTCCGTATTGGTTCCTTGTGAGTTTTGTGCCCGGCTACAGCAACTTCCGCTTTCCCGCGAAGTGGCTCGTCTTTTTTAGTCTCGGACTGGCGCTGCTGACAGCGCACACGATCGACCGCTGGTCGCGTACATCACGCGACGGATCGATCCGTGCATCGGCCGTGCTGATCGGAATCTCTGTGCTAACGCTGGTGTTAAGCCTTCTACCGATCGGCAGCTTGGGCATCGATCTCCGCCCCGCAGCTGATCGCTTCTTCGGTCCACTAAACCTTTCGTTGTGGCAGCTTCAAGCGTTTGGAGCCGCAGTGCACGCTGGGCTCTTTGCGATGATCATCCTGGTTCTTTGTCGACGCTGCACACCCGGCTCTTCCCTGCTGCCGATCGCCCTGCTCGCGTTGACCTTGGTCGACCTGACGCTTCATGGCCGCAGCTTGATCGCAACCGCATCAGCCCCGTCCGATGTAAAGCTCGCCGAGATGCAGCAGACGACAGCACCGCTGCGCCGCGTCGTTTCGCTGGCGACCGCACCACGTTGGCCCGAGCGTTGGGGGACGTCGAGTCCGTCGGCGACGACCGATCCGCGGAATCGAAGGATCGAACAAGTCGAACATGGGCAACAGTTATCGTTGTTCATGCGTTGGCATTTGGATACGGGGATCGCCAAGTTCAATTCAGCGACGTCGATCAGTCACTGGCGCGGGCCGATCTTCTGGGACGCGGTTCGCCCAGTTTTAGTCGACAGCCCACCCGAACAAGCATCGGAACGTCTGAGTCGGCTGTGCCAATTGCTAGGAGCCGATGCGACGCTCCAGCCGCGCGTCGCGCAGGCCGACCATGGCCCGACGGCGAGCACCGAGGCTCCGCTGCAGGTCAGCTTGGACGCGCGGATCCGCAACCCCGGTGCGGCGCCGATCCAATTGGTCGACGACTGGCGCGTCGTCGCTCCGTCGGAGATCGTCGCGGTTCTTCCGGAGCACGTTCGCGACTATCTGGCGGGCGCAACGGAAGCGAGCATTCTGGAATCGGATGGGGATTCGCTGCGCACGGATTCGCAGCAGATTTCTGCGGTTTCCGAGTGTCAAATCGAAGCGCACCAACCCGAACGAACGTTCGCCCATGTCGAGGCTTCTCGCCCGACGCTAGTGAAGTTTTTTCAGATGCAAGACGGAAACTGGAAAGCCCGCTACCGCGCGACCGGCGAATCCGTATGGCATCAAGCAATCAGTCGTCCCGTCGACTTTATCAGCCAAGGATTTGAGCTCCCCGCAGGCAATTGGCAAGTCGAATTCCGCTATCGCCCAACCTGGCTAGTCCCCGCGTCGGCGATCTCGCTGTTTGGTTGGGGATTTGGGGTGTGGCTGCTCGCCTCTGGTTCTGGGCGTTGGAGATGGGCTCGGTTGGGGGCCTGACATCGCAGTTCGGCTTGTGTCGGCCTCCGGCCTTTTAGTTTCCGTCTCGGTCTCGGTTTCGGTGGCTTACACCACCGGCAGAGGATATGCCGGCCTCCGGCCTAGTACCTGGATGCTCTGGCTGGTCGCGGCGATGGGGCTTGTGTCGGCCTCCGGCCTAATGCCAGCATGCTCTGGCTGGTCGCGGCGATGGGGCTTGTGTCGGCCTCCGGCCTTATGTTTTTGGCGTGGCTTGGGTTCCGGTGGCTTACACCACCGGCACAGAATATGCCGGCCTTCGGCCTAATACCTGTATGCTCAAACCGCCCGAGGCCGAAGGCCGACACAAGAATTGCCGGTGGTGTAAGCCACCGGAACTGAGGCCACTCCCGTCCCAAGGCCGGAGGCCGGCACACGACCTGCCGGCGGTGTAAGCCGCCGGAACTTGAGATCCCCACAAGGATTTTAGGCCGGAGGCCGACACAAGAATTGCCGGTGGTATAAGCCACTGGGCCTGTGGACGCTCCATTCAACAAGGCAATAGGTCGACACGTCTTTATGCCAACCGATTGGAAGGAAAACAATCGGCTGAAGCCTTTGACTCCAACGTCTCAGACGCGGCCGGGGGAGGCCCAGAGGCCGAGGGCTGGGTTCTTGATGAAATAAAACTCTTCGCCGTCGCTGTCGGTGTGCCAGCCGTCGTTCAGTTTTTCCGGTGGGTACTTTTCCATCAAGCTTTTCACATTGCCGTAGTTGTAGCCGACGCTTTCGATCTCTTGCTGCGATAGTTCGCCGGGAGCGTAGGTGACGCTGAAGCGGTTCTCGCTGCTGCCGTGGATCAGGTGAGCCGCGGCGGAGAGGTTGTTGCGAAGGTCTTCGTTCTGTTGGACCAACTCCATCACGCGGGCGCTTGGTTGGTAACCGTATTTGCGGATCAGCCCGTCGATCGCTTCGTCTTCGCCAAACATCCGCACGGCGGGACCCAAGACGATCAGTTCCCCTTCGTCTTCGATCGCCAATCGCGTTCGGTAGATCGACTTGTTGCCGATCCAAGTGCTGTGGAATTCGGACGGGTCGAGATAACAGACCATCTTTTTCGGGGCGCGTTCCAAAACGGTGAAGTTGACTTTCAGGGCCAGCTCTGCCGCCTCGAAGAAGGTGTCGTGATCGTCGCCGATATAGAGGCCGCGGGTGACCAGCGATCCATCGGGCTGTTGGCCGATGACGGTCAGGATGTAGACCAGCGGCATCTCTTTGCAGAACAGGTCTTGAGCGCGATTGAGGATCTTTCGCAGCGGCGTGTCGGCGCGTCCCATCGTCCGTTCCATGCCGTAAGCCGCACTCAGGAAGTGGCTCTCGTTGATCCCCTTCACGCCGCCGGTGCCAACAAAGATGTTCTTGTTGTAGTTGGCCATTCCGATCACTTCGTGCGGAACGACTTGGCCGATCGAGAGGATCATGTCGTGGCCTCCTTCGAGCAGCAGGCGGTTGACCTGCGCCGGCCACGGCTCCGAATAAATTCCCTCGGTCGCTTGGCTGACGAAATCGGCATCGACATCGCCCAGGGTGACGACATCGTTTCGCCAATTGTGCTCGCGGATCAGATCGGTTGGCAGGCTGGGGAACATGTGCGCCAACTGTTCCGGCGACATCGGTTTGTGCGTTCCCAAGGCGGGCATCACATCGACCATCGCATCGCCGAGCAGTTCGTGGCAGAGGCAGGTGATTTCGCCGGCGCGGCTGGGCAGGCGGCTGTAGTCCGGGGGAATCGCCAGGGCTTTGCTGGGGCGGCCGCGGTCGGTGAACAGCTTTTCTAAGCCCTCTCGCAGATCGGCGGTCGAGAGTTCGGCGGTTTCAGAGCCACGGGCAAAGTAGGTGGTCATGGGCGGATGGTCGGGTAGGAGTCGGAGAAGTCGAAAGGGCTGTCGGGCGACCGCGTCAGGCGGGGCCGGTAGTGTTTAAGATAAGCGGCATGACAAGCTTTGGGCAGTCCGGTAGCATAGCGTTTTCAACCGTTTGCGATCGATTCGCCAATGAGCCCAACCTTCGAACCCTAGTCCCCACCAATGACTGCTGAAAAGATTGAAGCCGCCATCCCTCACCGCTTGCCGATGCGTCTGTTGGACGAAATCGTCGAACAGACCGAGAAGACGATCGTTTGCAAGAAGAGTTTTCACAGCGACGAATTTTTCGTGCAGGGGCATTTTCCCGGCTACCCGATTGTACCGGGGGTGATTCAATGCGAATGCTGTTTGCAGGCCGGGGCGATCCTGTTGAGCAAGCAGACGCCGCAGGACGGTTCGGTCGTTCCGGTGGCGACGCGGATGGACAACGTCAAATTCAAGAAGATGGTTCGTCCGGGGGATACCGTTGAGATCCACGTCACGCTGAACGAACAATTCTCCAACGCCTTCTATATGACGGGCAAGGTGATGTTGGACGGCAAGCTGGCCGCTCGGTTGGACTTTGCATGCAGTGTTGCGACGCCTGAGGAGGGCTAGGAATGACCGATTTTCTGAAACTCAGTGGCCGCAACATCTTGGTGATGGGCGTTGCCAACAAGAAGAGCGTCGCCTATCACGTCGCCAAGACGCTGGAAGAGGTCGGGGCCAACGTGATCTATTCGGTGCGTAGCGAGCAGCGACGCGAGTCGTTGGCGAAGTTGTTGCCGGGCCGCGAGATCCTGATTTGCGACGTCGCGCAGCAGGTGGAGATCGATGCCTTGGCCGCCTATATCAGCGACAACGGCTGGACGATCGATGGCCTTCTGCACTCGATCGCCTTCGCCGATTACAGCGATGGGATCAAACCGTTTCACGAAACGACGCGAGCTCAGTTCCTGCAAGCTGTCGACATTTCGTGCTTCTCGTTGGTGGCGATCTGCAACGCGCTCCGCGGCTGTTTTTCCGACGACGCCAGCGTCGTCACGATTGGAATCAGCACGACGCGGATGGCGAGCGAGAGCTACGGTTACATGGCTCCGATCAAAGCTGCGTTGGCTTCATCGTTGGCGTTTCTGACGAAGTCGTTCAGTAAGTTCTCGCAGGTTCGCTTCAATTCGGTCGCCGCCGGTCTACTGAAGACCAGCGCGTCGGCGGGGATCCCCGGCTATGTCGATTCGTACCTATTCGCGGAATCGGTGATCCCGCGTGGCAAAGCGGTATCGACTAGCGAAGTCGCCGACACCGCGGCGTTTCTGTTGAGCCCACGGTCATCGGGAATCTGCGCTCAGCAATTGATCGTCGATGCCGGCATGGAGATCAATTACTTCGATCAAGATGTCGTTCGCCGCGCGACCGATCACTGAACCGCGGATCAGTCCTGAGTCTTCTGCAGCGAGCGTTCAAACAGATTTTTGGTGATCTGTTGAACGCGGCGATCGGGACCGTGCGGACGGCTGTTATGCGACCAGGGGATGATGTGTCCCGGCGGAGTCGCAAGGCCTTGAGCCCAGTAGATCGTCGCGGCGTTGAAGACAAAGTTGCCTTTCGGGCCGGGGAAGATCGTCGCGGTCCAGTGTCCCGGATTGGTGCCGCCGGCCCAGGTCGTCCCCTCGGCGACGACCTGCAGTCCCGGTCGCTGCAGATCGGGATCGCCGTGATGCTCCCAGCCGATCAGGCCTTCGATGCGGTCGCCCTGGCGCATTTGGGTTCCTTCGTAAATCCAGTGCTTGGGCTGAGTGCAAACCCAGTCGCCGCCGCCGTTGAAGGGCACGACCGACCGCGCCCCGATGATCTTTCGTTCGTCGGGGCCATGCGTTTCGAACGGGCCCATGATCTTGCCGTAGGTCTTCGTCTCCTCTTCGCGCATCGGACCGAAGCTGCCGGTTCGGGTGATGATTCGGTTCGGCTGGCCACTTTCGCTGGGGCTGAACGGGCTGACCATATAGACGCTGTTGGCACTCAGCCACAGCACGTTGGTCCCGCGATCGATCGCCGCCGCGACGGTGTCATATTGCCGCGTGTCCCAGTATTCGTCGTGCCCGACGCTGAGGAATGTTTTGCAGCGGTCGATCTCGCCGGGGTTTAGTAGATCGCTGTTGCTGACATAGGTGACGTCGTATCCCTGTTGCTCCATCCAGAAGCACAGCGGGAATTCCCACAGCAGGAATTCACCCGAACCGAGCGACAGCGGATGTTCGAAGATCTGGCAATACATGCCGTAGGGGCGGTCGAAGCTGACCGCGACGCCCGGTTTCTGCGGTCCGTCGGGATGGGTGTACAGCGAGTCGTTCACCGGCCAGCGGTTATACGCTTGCCATGTGTTGTCCGAACATTGGAAGACAAAATCGGCGGGGCGATCGTCTTTCACAATGAAGATCACGTAGCTCTGCCAATAAGGTTGGTCGGCTTCGGGGACCGTCGTCAGTTTTCCCAGATAGACTCCACTGACCCAATCCTCGGGAATCGTGAAGCTGACACTCGGTTCCCACTTGCACTGCCGCACGCGGTCCTTCCCCGCGTCGGGAACCGGTTGCGTGATCGTGTCGATGTTGGATAACGTTTTGACCAGCCGGCCGCCGGTGCCGCCGTAGTAACCCATCCGGTAGATGTCCAGGTTTACGGGAAGCGCCGGATCGGAACTGATGAAGACTTTCAGTTCCTCGCCGACCGCAAGCGATTGCTCCGAACAGTAGCCTTCGACAAGCGAGGTTCGATATCTGCCGGCGTTGGGACGGACGCGGGTTAGCTGCCAATCGGTCGTTCCGGTCCGCTGGTTTTCGGCGACGATCCGGTTGGTTTCGGCAATCGATTGGCCCGGCGCGATCGCGGTGAATACCAACAGAAGGACTGGAATCAGCCCGCCCGACATCGGTTGGCAGAGACTGCGAAGCGGACTCGTGGAGGAGAGCTTGTGTCGCTCGGGGCGAGCAACAGGTGGGATCGTTGGCATCGGTGGGTTCGCTCGTAAAGGCGGGAATCGAGATCGGCGAAAAGACTGCGCTCGAAGTATTGCCAGCATAACTGAACCGCGGTCGGGCTGCATGCGATTCGCCATGGACTCGAAAACTCGTGGCGCGGTATATCGGCCTATGGATCGACGTTGCATGGCGGCAGGCGTCGTTGCATTTCTATGACACGCAACCGAGCCGATGCGGATGAACGAACCGAATAGCGGACGCGTCGATAGAACTCGTCAAGCGTTTCAAGCCTTGCTGATCTGCATGCTCTTGTTGGTGGTTGTTCCGGCGCGAGCGGTCGAGCCGATCGAACCGACGGCGGTTGTCGCGGGAATCGACGCCGATCCGTTGGCCGGAATGCCCGATGCAGAGGCGGGGCGGCTGCGTCAGATCGTGGCCGACCTGATCCGCAGTAGCATTCCCGAAACGTACCAGAACGAAAAGGACTGGGGGCATCAGAAACGAATCTATGCGGGAGTGAAGGTTCGCCGCGACGGATGGAAGATCGATACGAAGCGTCGATGGCGCGAGGTGAACCACGGCGCGTGGACGCGGTACGAGATCCGCTTGATCGATCCAGACCAACAGATGAAAGCCGACCTGCACGATCTGCGTTGGTTGCCCGATGGAACGGCAACGTTTCAGTTGACTCTATCCGGGCGATTGAACTGTTTCGCCCGTCGCAGTCGCTGGAACTACGGCGTCCAATTGTGGAGCTTCAACGTCGACGCGGACGCCGACATCGCGATCACCATTGTCGGCAGCATCGGCGTTGGATTGGATTACGTCAACATCCCGCCAGATGTTGTCGTGAAGCCGGTGATCGAATCGGCACAGATTGCGGTGCCTCGGTTCGAGGTGAACCGGATCAGCGATGTCGGCGGCGATTTCGCCGAAGGGATCGGCGATGCGTTGGAAGGGATCTTGCGCGACGAGATCATTTCCAAACAGCAGGTCAAACTGGTGGAGCGGATGAATCGCCAGATTGCTCGGAAAGAGGAAACGCTGCGGTTTTCGATGAGCGATTGGTTGTCGAAGCTGCTGTCCGACAAGACGCTGACTGCAGAAACACCGAAGGCCGACCTGTTGCCAGGCCGGCCTTAAACTCTGGTCGTTGCGAGCTCGGGATGACGTCGAAGCCGATTGTCGAATTCACCCTGCCGGTGTTATCGGTTCAGTTGCAGCGTCTTCAGGCCGACGGGGCGCGCGACGTGAACTGTTGGCACTTCGCTTTCGATCATCGCATCGGTGGCTGCCGTTTGCATGACGCCGTTGCCGATCGCTGGTGTCGGAATGGAGGGCGAGGGGGCTGGTTGTAATTCGTTGGCACCCAACAGGCATCCGCCATCATCACAGCTGCCACAACTGCCGTCGTCGCAGCAGTTGTTTCCGGCGCCGCCGCAGCATCCGCAACCACCGATCATCTTCGGTGTCCATGTGAATTCAAGCTTGGGGCACTTGTATTCCTTCTTCTTCAGCACGCGAACGGTTCGCACGCAGGCACCGTTGTTCGCACAAGGGTTGCAGCGTTTTTGCCAAGGGAAGACAACTTTGGGGATACAAACTTGTTTGCATTCGACTTCCCATGCGGTCTTCTTTTCATCGACTTTGTCGACCTTCAGGGTGCAGCAACCACAGTTGTCAGCACACAGTCCGCATTGGCAGTTGGCGGCCCGTACGGTACCGGTGAACTGGATTGTCACCAGGCCACCGAACAGCATCGCACCGATCACTAGTTTGTGGATGTTTTTCATCGTATCACTCCGGAATGCCACATCCTTGTGGCAATCGATTTGAAGAACTTAATTTGAGAATGAAACCTTCGTGTCGCAATTCTTGTTGTCGTTGGCACGATTAGAAATCGAGCATAAATCGCATGCCAAGAATCGCGTAGTCACCCGAGGTGTATTCGGTTCCCGTGGGACCAACGGGGCTGTGGTCGTCGATCTCGCCGTAGATCAAGTTGGTCTGCAGTTTCGAATATGCGGTCCAGTACCAGTTCAGGCCACCGGTGACCGAATGCCCAACACCACCTTGGATATCGCCGTCGGTGAGGTCGATGTAGTCGTATCGCAGAGCCAACGCGAGGGCTCCCATTCCCATCTTGCCGCCGCGATTGCCACAAAAGCGATCGACCAAGAAGAAGTTCTCGAATGGCTTGACACGATCGATCGTTCCGTGGCTACGTTTGTAAGGAATGTGTTCCCCAGTCAGGAAGTAGGATGCGAAGATGTAACCGCCGTGGAAGTGCGTATCGGGTCCCGATCCCGCGATCTGGTCGTCGCGTTGAACCCAGTTGAACAGATATTCGCTGGTGATCTGCAGCGATCCGATGTTCAACATCGATTCCAATCCGATCGTTTCAAACCAGTCGGCACCGACGATTCGACCGGTGTTGAGCCAGCGCGAATCGCTGCGCGCTTCGGGGCGTGTGCGGAAGCGCGCTTCGTTGCTGTTGGAATCGGCAGCGCTGGCGTCGCCATCGGGTTTTGCGACCGCACCGGACATCGCCACGTGCCAGTAGCCGCGACCGCCACTGACCTCGTCGTACCAAGGGCTTCCGCCGACGCGACCGTAACCGCCCATTTGCATGCTGTCACCGATGAACCGGCCGGTGGTGCTGGTGTTCTCAAGGTTATAGATGCCGTACGCCCAGAAGGTCGATTCGGAATCGTTGTGGCCGTACATTGCCAAACCGATCCGCCGAGCGTCTTCGTTAAACGCTTCGACGGCAAACGGTCGTTCCATGAAGACGTTGTGGCGACTACTGTTTAGATGGTCCAAGCCCATCGGACGCTTTTGGTTGCCTAACAACAGCGTTTGGTTGTAGGGAAGGTTGGTCCATCCGATGTAGGCGTCCTTGTATTCCGGGGTCGAAGGATTGTTGAAATCCATTTGGATCCGGAAGACCATGTTCTCGGGAACCGTCCCCTCGATTTCCAGTCGCAAGCGACGGAACAGGAAGCGGTCTTCGGGGTCGGTTCCGTAGTTCGCCTCGGCTGCGTCGTCGTGCTCGAAGTATCCGATCCCTGGAGAGTTATCCATGAAGTTCCAATAGTCCATGTGAAGACGACCGCCCATCTTGTAGGACGATTTCTTCTTCTTGGCTTCGGCTTCTTTGGTGATCTTGCCTTGGTATTCGTCCCACGACTTTTCCATGCCGTCCAGACGCTTCGTCAGGTCTTCGATCAATTCGTCCCGTTCGTCCTTCGTCTCTTCCGCACCCTCGGTCACTTTGACCGAATCGCCCAGCCCTTCGGCTGGCATTGCGTCGTCGGCAACCGCCCAATTCGCATTCGCGGCGGGGGCATTGAAGCCGACGGGAGCGACGGCCCCGCTATCGGATTGTCCCAACAGGATGGGACGAAACGCGGAGGCGTCCAAGGCGGCTTCATTCGCTGGGAATTGAGCGTAGCTGATTGCCGCCCCGCTTTGGCAAACAAACGCCAAGCCCAAAAGCTTGAGCAGCCAATATCGTTTTCGAGATTTGAACATCTGGAGTCCTTTCCAGTTCACTTCCATACACAATTGCAACAAATAGAACGGCTAAGGAGAATGAAGCCCCTTTAAACTAGCCATCCTGGCTGTGCTCAAAGGCGATCTGATCTTCTGACATCGATTCCCTACATGCCGTTCGTATGGGTTGAATCGTCGCCACCTTCGGTAGTTGTCCGATCGTGTGCGCAAAAGATGAATAATCTTCACAATCGGTCTCCCTGCAATCGTTACAAAGGTTACGACAGTATCGAAAGGGATAGCGGGCCCAGCTGGATCGGGTTTGTTAAGGAACTGTGAAGAGCCGGTGAAAATGAATGGATACCTTGTTTTGCGACTTGAGCGTCCCCGTTTCGCCCCATACCGTAAGACTGCGTTAGATCGCATTTACACCTCCGTCTTTATGGGAAATCATCGTGCGTTGGCGAAACACTAGCGTTTTTGTGGCAGGCCTTGCTGTTTGTCTTCTGGTTACCGGATGCTCTTCAAGCAGCACCAATTCCGACTCAGGATCGGGCGACGGCAGCACCACAACGGGAAGCGTCAAGCTGACCGGATCGGGGGCAAGTTTTCCCTTCCCGCTTTACGATCGTTGGTTCAAGGAATTCAGCCGTGCCAACGACGGGGTGAAAGTCGACTACCAAGCGAAGGGTAGCGGGGCGGGGATCAAAGATTTCACCAATGGCACCGTTGATTTTGGCGCCAGCGATGCGGCCATGTCCGACGAAGAGATTGCTGCGGTCAGCCAAGGAGTACAGCTGCTGCCGATGACGGCTGGCGAAGTCGTGCTGGCTTACAACCTGCCCGGAGTTTCCGAACTGAAACTATCGCGTGACGCCTACATCGGGATCTTCTTGGGGAAGGTGACCAATTGGACCGACCCGGCGATCGTCGAAGCGAACCCCGGAGTCAAGCTGCCCGATCAAGACATCACCGTCGTCCGTCGCGCCGACAGCAGCGGAACCACCTATGTGTTTACCCAGCACTTGAGCGCGATCAGCGAAGACTGGGCCAATGGACCTGGTACCGGTAAAACGGTTGTTTGGCCAAGCAGCGACAAATTTGTCGCCTCGCCCAAGAACGACGGCGTCACCGCCACGATCACGCAAACGCCCGGTGCGATCGGATACATCGAGTACGGCTACGCCAAGCTGACGAAGTTGGCGATGGCGAGCCTGCAAAACAAGGCAGGCAACTTTGTGCTGCCCTCGTTGGAGAGTGGCCAAGCTGCATTGTCGAACGTTGAAATGCCAGCCGACTTGCGTGCTTGGCTTCCCGATCCTCCCGGCGAACAAGCGTTCCCCATCGTCAGCTACACATGGTTGTTGTGCTACAAGAAGTACGACGATCCGCAAAAGGCGGAAGTGCTGAAATCGATGGTCAAGTACTGCTTGACCGAAGGCCAAAAAGTGAGCGATGAAATGGGCTACGTTCCGTTGCCAGCCGACGTTGTCGAAAAGGTAACCGCCGCTTTGGATTCCATTCAGTAGTCGCGGGTCGGTAGGATTCCACCACCGCTTTATCACGCCACCAGAGGATTTATGGCAACGTCTATCGAGCCAAACACGTCGATTCAATCGGTCGCTTCGCCCCCCACGAAATGGGACATTTCGTGGGATCGAGCTTTCCGCGGAATGACGCACATGTTCTCTTGGTTGACCATCTTGTTGGTGGTTTTCATCCTGTACGAGATAGGTGGCAAAGCTTTTCCCGCAATTCAGGAATATGGTTTCTCGTTTATTACGGGAACCACTTGGGACGCCAATCGAGGTGAATTCGGCGTGCTCCCAGAAATCTGGGGCACGCTTTACAGTTCGCTTCTGGCGTTGATGATCGCGGGCTTCTTCGGTGTTTCGATAGCCATCTTCCTGACGCAAGATTTCTTGCCGACCTACCTGGAAGTTGTTTTCAAGAACATCGTCGAACTGCTCGCCGCGATCCCCAGTGTGGTTTATGGCCTGTGGGGGATCTATGTCGTGATCCCCGCGATTCGTCCGGCAGCCAACTGGATCCATGAGCATTTCGAGTGGATCCCGTTTTTCAAAACATCGCTCAGCGGACCGGGGATGTTGCCCGCTTCGCTTGTGCTGGCGATCATGATCCTGCCGACCGTTTCGGCGATCTCCCGTGATGCGATCAGTTCGGTTCCTAGAAAGCTCAAAGAGGCGGCGTTTGGACTTGGAGCGACGCGATGGGAGGCGATCTTCGGAGTGATCATTCCCGCCTCGGCGACAGGCATCTTCGGCTCGTTGGTGCTTGGGTTTGGTCGCGCCCTTGGGGAGACCATGGCGCTCGCGATGCTGGTGGGCAATTCAAATCAATTGACGGTTTCACTGTTCTCTCCGGCCAATACCTTGGCCGCTTTGCTGGCGAATAACTTCCCCGAAGCGGGCAAGCAGGAAGAACAAGTGCTGATGTACGCCGCGCTGCTGCTGATGGCGATCACATTGGCGGTCAACATCTTCGGAGCGGCGATCATGCGGCGCGCTTCGGCGCACATGAAGGGAGCCACCAAGTGAGCCAAGAAATCACCGATGCATTTGATGACATCGATTTTCCAACCCTGGAACGTTCGCTGCGTCACCCGCGAACACTATTCAGTTCGACGTTGAGCATTCTAACCGGTCTGGTCACCGTCGTTGCCTGCATCCCGCTGTTTTCGGTGTTGTTCATGCTGATCTGGCGCGGTGGCAAGCGACTCAGTCTCAGCCTGTTCACCGAAACGCCACCATCGGCATTTGAGAGTGGCGGCGGCTTTGGCAACGCGATCGTCGGGACGTTGCTGATGGTCAGCATCTCCGTCGTGATCAGCGTTCCCTTCGGTGTTCTGGCCGCGTTGTTCCTGGCCGAATTTGGCAAGGACAGCAAGACCGCCTCGGCCGTTCGCTTCTGCGCTAAATTGCTCACCGGTTTTCCGTCAATCCTGGCGGGCGTGTTTGCGTATGCGGCGGTGGTTTTGGTCACCGGCACTTATTCGGCCCCCGCCGGCGGCATCGCGCTTTCGATCCTGATGCTGCCGATCGTCATGCTGACCGCCGAAGAAGCGATCAAGATGGTTCCGCATCGGATGAAAGAAGCCGCGATCGGAATGGGTGCAACGCAGACACAAGTTGTTTGGAAAGTGGTCCTTCCCACGGCGTTGCCAGGGCTACTGACCGGCGTGATGTTGGCCGTGGCCCGCGCCGCGGGCGAGACCGCGCCGTTGCTGTTCACCGCGCTGAACAGCAACTACTGGATCGTACAAGATGGCAAATTGGCGTTGATGGATCCGACGGCTTCTTTGGCAGTGCTGATCTTTAATTTCTCTGGCGTTCCCTTCGAGAATCAAATTGAACTCGCTTGGGCAGCCGCTCTCGTGCTGGTGATGATCGTGTTAGTGATCAACATCGGTGGGCAAATCCTATCACGCAATAAAGTCACAAGCTGAGCAGGTATTCCAATGGTCCAAGCGTCTCCAGATAAGAAGCCGCATCAAGCGAAGCAGGGCAAGAAGCTTAACGGGAAGAGCAACGGAGTGCCCGCCAATACGGTTATCGATTGCAAGATCGATAATCTTTATTACGGCAAGTTTCGCGCGGTCCGCGATAGTCATATTCCTGTCCAGCAGGGACAGATCACGGCTTTTATTGGCCCATCGGGCTGCGGCAAGAGCACCGCGCTGCGATGCCTGAATCGGATGAACGATTTGGTGCGCGGCTTCCGTTTCGAAGGGCATGTCCATTTTCGCGGTCGCGACATCTACCATCGCAGCGTCGATCCCGTGGCGGTGCGTCGCTACATCGGGATGGTCTTTCAACAGCCCAATCCGTTTGCGATGAGTATTTACAATAACGTTGCCTTTGGCCTGCGCCTGAACCGCGTCAAAGGAGACGTGCCCGAACGCGTCGAGAAGGCGCTGCGCGGGGCGGCGCTTTGGGATGAGGTGAAGGACAAGCTGAAGAACAGCGGATTGTCGTTGTCCGGGGGGCAGCAGCAACGTCTGTGTATCGCCCGAGCGATCGCAACCGAACCCGAGGTGCTGTTGATGGATGAACCTTGTTCGGCCTTGGATCCGATCGCGACGCGACGGATCGAAGAACTGATGACCGAACTGAAGAAGCAGTACACGATCGCGGTGGTCACTCACAATCTGCAACAAGCTCAACGCGTCGCCGACATGACGGCGTTCATGTATGTCGACACGTCGGAAGGTGCGCGAACCGGCTATCTGGTCGAATACAACAAGACCGAAGCGATGTTTGCCGATCCGCAAGAAGAGTACACCAAGCAGTACATTCGGGGCGAGTTCAGCTAGCGTCGGATTCGATCAAATCCCCAGATCGCCAAATCCGTTGTCCTGCAATCGCACCAACAGCTTGATCAGTTCGACCTGCGATTCAACTTCCATCGTTTGCAGGATCGCGTTGTAACGGGAATCGATTGCGTTGGCTTCGCCGCGACCGTGATCGATCGTTCGTCGCCCTCCGGCGATCTCGATCGCAAGTTGGCGGTCGGTCGGGTCCAACTGTTCAAAACGCTGCCATTTGTCGGAAAGGTGCGACCTGGTGGGCGCCTTCGATGCGACGATCCCCAGCACGCGCGTGATCCCAAGGATCGCATAACGCGGGTCGCCGGCTTCTTGTAGGGAACGCTTGTACGTGCGGAATTGAAGCGTTCGCCCCAGCGCATCTTCTCCCACATGGTTGAATTGCACCGTCGAGCAACCGCCCAGGACCATCTTGTCGCTGCGTTGCGACACGTCGATGATCGACGAATGCAGATAAGAATCCCCCGGTTTCCCCGCTGGATCGATCCCTGCGGTAAACCGAAGGTGGTAGGCACTGTTGACTATTTGAGTGTGCCCGTTGGCCGACTTTATGAAAATGCTATCGGGTTCATCTGCAATCGACGCTTGCAAGGACTGTTGCTGCCGAATGCAGGTGAGAACCCTGTCGGAGATGCATTGGACGGTCTGTTCAAAGTTTTCAAGGTTGTTGCCCATGAACGGCAGTGTCTTAGAATGAATGGCGGAAATGGAGTCGGCTGCAATGGGCCTTTATGGCTGGCTGTCGTCGTTGGCAGTGAAGGAGGGTGCCAGATAGGCCCCCCTCTGCTAACTAACGCGTCGGCACTTAACTTGCTCCGCAGGGGCAAATGTAGAGTAATTACCACCATCGGTACCGCTGACGATCGACATTGTGGCTTTGAGAAGCGAGAGTCGCTAAGCGGCGAGCTTTCGTCGGATCTGGTATACAGGATCCATGGGGTTCGACTGGACAACAAATCAAAATCGCGGATTGGAAAATGAATATGCTCGCTTCGACCCGAATCGCTATCGGATGGATCGCGTTGGCTGCTTTGATCGTCGTCGGTTGCGATCGCTTTCGCATGGCAGACGGTTCGGGCAGCGATGACCCGCACTACAGCGAACAGCAGTTCGACGAATTGGTCGCAAAGTCGCCTCTGACCCTAATCAAGTTTGGTGCCCCGTGGTGCGGCCCGTGCCGGATGCTCGACGAGGAATTGCCAAACGTCACCGGCGACGTCGAGATCGTTTCGATCAACGTCGACAACAATCCCGAACTCAGTGCGCGTTACCGAATATCGGGAATCCCGCACATGGTCATGTTTCGCGATGGAAAGAAGATCGACGAACGGACCGGCTATTATTCGGCGGATGAGATCTCTCAGTGGGCTTCTGGTTTCTCTCATTCCGGCGACGCGACCCTCTGATCGTCCGCCGTGTATTGGTTGCGTGCCGCTTGTGGGCCGGTCGGTCGCCAACTCGCTAGGTACCGGTGAAGGCCCGTTGAACGGGCTCGCTTAGTCCAAACTCTTCACTTTCCATTTCTATTCATTTGGGCAGCCATGAACTTTCGAGATCTGACGCACTGGGGCTTTCAACGCAATCGCGGGGCGAGTTTCGGGCGAGTTGTTGTCTGTCTCCTGGCTTGGGGTTGCAGTGGGCTGTCCGCCGTGGCAGCTGAATCGGTTCAGTCGTTGCAGTTGCCGTCGGCGGTGGAAAACCAGTCGCTTCGGCTGCTCGATCCCGAAGCGGGCAAGCTGCATGTGATCTGCTTCTTGGGGACTGAGTGTCCATTAGCCCGATTGTATGGTCCGCGGTTGTCGGCGTTGGATTCCGAACTGCGCGATCGCGGCGTGCGCGTCTTGGGAGTCAACAGCAACCGCCAGGATTCGCTGCAAGAGGTCCGCGAGTATGTCGACCGGTATGCGATTTCGTTCCCGATGGCGAAGGATTACGACGGCGCTGCGGCGACGCTGTTGGGAGCGACGCGAACGCCCGAGGTCTTTGTCCTCGATGCGACCGGCAAGATCCGTTACCAAGGCCGGATCGACGATCAGTATCGACCAGGCATTTCGCGTCCCGTCGCCACGCGCAGCGAATTGCGCGAAGCGATCGACGACCTGCTGGCCGATCGACCTGTCGCGATGCCGCGGACTACGGCGGTCGGTTGCATCATCGGGCAATCACGACCGTTGGCAGACGAGGGCTCGATCACCTTCTGCAAACAGGTCTCACGCGTGCTGCAGCAGCACTGCGTCGAATGCCACCGCGCCGGCGAGATCGGTCCGTTTGCCCTGACCGATTACGATGAAGTCGTCGGCTGGGCCGATATGTCGCTGGAAGTGATCGATCAAGGGCGGATGCCTCCATGGCACGCGAATCCCGAATATGGCGACTTCTTAGGGGCCCGGCAGATGTCGGCGGGGGACAAGCAGATCTTGCGAGATTGGGTCGATCAAGGGATGCCCTATGGCAATGCCAACGACCTTCCCGAACCGCTGCCGCCGCGCGGCGATTGGGGACTGGGAACTCCCGATCTCGTCTTTGCGATGAACGACAAGCCGTATCGCGTGCCGGCCGAAGGGACGGTGGAGTACCAGTATTTTGTCGTCGACAGTGGGTTTACCGAGGATCAGTGGATCCAGGCGGCTGAGGTGATCCCTGGCGACCGCAGCGTCGTCCATCACGCGATCATCTTTGTGCGCCCACCCGATGGCCAACGCCAACGCGGCGTCAATTGGTTGACCGCCTACGTTCCCGGCCAACGCGTCGCGGAGTACCCGCCTGGGCTGGCCCGCCGCGTTCCCGCCGGTTCCAAGTTTGTCTTCCAGATGCACTACACGCCCAACGGTTCGGAGGTTGACGATCTGACGAAGGTCGGCATCAAGTTGGCCGATCCGGCAACGGTTACCAATGAAGTCTTCACCGTTGCGGCGATCGATCAAGAGTTCGAGATCCCACCGCGGGCGGCCAATCATCCTGTTCAAATCAAGCCGGGCGGATTGCCGAAAGCCGGGCAATTGTTAGCCGTTGCGCCGCACATGCATCTGCGCGGCAAAGCGTTCCGTTTAATGGGGCAGATCGCGGGCCAGCAGGAGACGTTGTTGGATGTGCCAGCGTACGACTTCAATTGGCAGCACTCCTATGCCTTCGCCAACCCGATCGATCTGTCGACGGTCAAGGAACTAACGGGGACCGTTTGGTTCGACAACTCCAAGGACAATCTGGTCAATCCCGATCCATCGCAATACGTCAGCTGGGGCGATCAGACTTGGGAAGAGATGGCGCTGGCGTTTTTCGAAGTCTGCCAGCCATTGGACGACAAGCCGGATCGCCGAGCCAATAAGCAGGCGAAAGCAAAGCAGTCGCATGAGAAGAGCGTCGCCGCCGACGAAGCGACACAGCGAGTCAACGACTTCGTCCGCGACTTTTTTGAGCAGATGGATACCGACGGCGATGGCAAGGTCGCCCGCGAAGAGACGCCGATGGCCTTCAGCCGCTACGGATTTCGTAAGTTCGATCGCGACGGCGATTCGATCCTCACGCGGCGGGAAATCGAACAGGCCGCCAAGAAGCGGTTTGGCTCGTGAGTCGCTTGTCCTCATTTGCTGCCCGAGAGGCCGATCATGGATGCCGCTGATCTGCCGCGACGCTATCGAAACTTCATCCGCTTTCACACGCATGTGACCTATCCGGACGAGAGCGAGCGGCGTCAGCAAATCAACACCGCCGAGGTGATTCGGCGGCTCGACGCGATCGGAATGCAGCACATTCCGATTCCAACGATCTGGGATGGCGTGCATCTTGTCGACGACGGACGCTTGGCCGGATCGCTGGAGATCGAGCGGCGGATCGGGCTGACCTACCGGATGCGGATGGGGCGGATCAAGCGTTTCCTCGACGACATCTTTCATTGGTCGCAGCGTGATACGGCGATCTACCATGCCTTGGCATCCGCTTTGCGCGAGATCGAATTCGATCAGCTGGAGGGACGCACCGACATCGATCGCGCGATCGCCAATGTCGCCTTGATCTCGACCGTCAAACAAGCCCTTGCGATCGGGCTGGCGTCCGACGTGATCGCCGCGCAAGTCAACTGGGCTCTTGGCGAAGTGGGCGGGCTGACAGCCGATGAGATCGAATTGTTGGAGTGTCTGCCCGACGAGGATTCGCTGCAATCGACCGACCAGCTCGACCTGGAACGGATGGCCTTGGATCGTGGGATCAGCCAGATTCAATTGGTCGAAAACCTCGAGACACGCGATAAGATCGCGTCGCTGCTGAGCGACTGTTTCGGTGGCGTCCGTCGCGAGACCGAGCACAAGGAGATCCATCCGCTGTCGGTCCGGCGGTTGGATATCGCGTCGCGGATGCTCAGCGAACCGGGGCTCGAAGCGTTGGTGCGGATCGCGCGGATCGCCAACGAATACGTCGGCTTTCAGCCTCGCTTTGAAAAGAAAATGTTGCCGGCGGCCGACGGTGACCAGACGCGGATGCGGATGATGCAATCGTTCGACGAACTGTCGCGGATGGTGCCGGCAGCGTGGGCGCTGAAAGTCGCGTCGCCCAAATATTTTCGCTACCGCGTGGCGACAAAAAGCTTCATGGTCCGCGAGAAGATCAAGAAGAGCGACAAAAAGCAGCTGTTCTACGCGATGTTGGATCGCTCGAAATCGATGCAGCAGGGAGAACGGATCTACAAGCTGATCGCCATCCTGATGAACCGTTTGCGAGCTGTGCTACGGCGCGAAGCCATTTTGGGATTCAGCTTTTTCGATTCCGTCGTTCACGAACAGGTGCTTGTCGACGAAGTGTCTCAGGCACGCCAGGCGATGCAAAACCTGCACTCCAGCTTTTTCCTTGGCGATGATACCGATATCAACCTCGCGATTCGCGAGGGGATCACGCGGATCGAAGCCGTTGTCGCCGACACTCAGGCCGAACGTCCCGAGCTGATCATCGTGACCGATGGCGATCATGGGATCAACGTCAAGCCAGAAGAGCTCAACGGGATCATCCTGCACGCGTTTATCGTCGAAGAGGTCAACGACGACCTAATCCAGTTGGCTAAAGCGACCGGAGGCGTCGCCTTGCAACAGCTTTAGCTTCAGGCTTGAAGATTGCTGAAGCAAAGTTGTGGCGAGTCGATGTCGCGGGAAATCCTGGTCTCAAGCAAGACGTCCCAGGAAGTCGCTCCATTTCGCTATTTGCCGTAGAACCAATCGACGTTCAGGCGAGACATGTGCAAGCCATCGTTGCTGTGATAGACGATCAACGCGGTTCCATCTTCCAGGAATTCAATGCACTGATATCCCAGATCGTTGGTAGGGTCGTCAACCAGGTTTCGTTGGTGCACGAAGGTTTCGCCCTCGTCTTGCGAGATCGCTGTCGACAGCACGCTTCGCAGTGGAAGGCCGCTCTCGCTCTTGGACTTGCCGCTGATCCAAATGAACAGCAAGTCTCCGGTCGATGGAATTCGGCGGACCGTAGGCAGGCCAGCGTAAGGCATTTTCAACTCACGAATGAGTTCGCCCTTTGACCAGGTTTCGCCTCGGTCTTCGGAATAGGCTTTCAACGGGTAACCGCTATATGAGCGAGCGAACATCAGCAGTCGGCCGTCTTTTAATTCCACGGCATCGGGTTCTTGGACCTCGATTTTTCTCGAGTCGTACAAGTCGACGTCGTTTTTGCTCGGATGCCAACTGTATCCTTGGTCGTCGGAGTAGAAGGTTAAGCCGACATAACCATTGTGGTCATGGGAACTAGGCATGTATTTCTTCGTCGCCGCTACCGCGATGATGCGGCCATCCTTGAGAGACAGCAGCTTGTCGTTGTGCACGAGGGTGTATCCCGCGTACGGCGTCATCGGCAGTTGCTCACTCCACGTTTCCCCTTGGTCGGCGCTGCGACGATAAAGGGTCATCGCGTAATACGGCTTGGCGGGGTGAGTGGTGTAGTTGTAGGAGATGAGAAGGTCCCCGTTGTCCAGCTGCAGCAAGCTTGGATGGTTGTATCTTCCCGGTCCCGACGAGGGTGGCTGAGCGACGATAACCTTCGGCTCGCTCCATGTACTTCCTTGATCGGTCGAAGTCTTGGAAACAATGCCTCCGCCTTCACCGGGTTCGGTGTAGCAGAACAAAAGGGAGCCATCCTTTCGCTGGATCAAGTCGCCATTGATGCCGCGATATCCGCGTAGCTTCTCTGCTTTGGGAACAATGTGTATGTCTTCGATTGCTTCGGCGGCAACAACTGAAGAAATCGAGGCGGCGATGACCAGCAATGTAGCAAAAGCGGTGTTCGTTCGTTGATTCACGCGATGGATTACCTGAGGTGATGTTCTTGTTGGATTGCCGAATTCACAAGCTTCTAAGCAACTTTGCGGCGTTGAGACTATTTGTCTTGATTCCAGCGAACCGTGCAGCGCAGGTCGGTCCACTTCGCCGCCGCGTCTTTGTCGCCGAGTGAAACCGTGACTTGGTTTTCATTCAGCTTGAGCATTCCAGGATCCACTGTGCATTCCAGCCATCCATCCGCAGCGGTCGATGGCTTCAGCGCGACTCCATTGAGCGCGACTTGGATGTTCTGAGGAGCTTCCTTGTCAAACTGAAGACGGAGTGTGATTTGGGGCGGAGTGGCGGAATCCAGCTTTTGATATTCCACGCCGTTGTAGAAACTGACCGTCGCCGCTTTGTCGGGTGCTACCGAAACCGCTGCTTTCGGATTGAGCGTGGCGATCTTTTGGTAGCTGCGATGCGGCAAGGCGCCTCCTGCGGCCGCTCCGACGCCTCGGATGCTGGCAAAATAATCATGGTCTTGCCGGGCGAGTGTTGCCGGCTCACCAAGCTCTTTCCAGATGGGCGCGTGGGGATCAAACGAATTGAATAGGTTGAGTCCCGCCATGCCGGCGCTTCGAGCGGCCAATGCGCGGCCGCGATAGGCCTCAACCGTCATTCGCAGTTTTTTAGCCTCGGGATCTCGGACGCGGGATTCATCCAACGACGGGTAGACCGGAACGTTGTACTTGTTCCCTAGTTTGACCGAATCCTCCCATGGGCTCAGCCGGTAATATCCCGACACCGTCATCAGGTCGATCAAATCGTCTTGCATCCATTTCTCGATATCGAGACCACTGTCACGGCAGTAGGAGACCGAGTCGGGGACGCGGACCGAAAGCAGGATCGGGGTGCCTCGCTTTTGTCCTTCGATTTCCGTGACTTTTCTGATTCGACGAATCATGTCCGTCATCAGATTTCGTTCTTCTTCGTTGCAGGGCGTTCCCGATTGGGCTGCCCGTTTGAAGAAGACTGGGTGTCGAAAGAAGTCGAGTTCGATTCCGTTGATGCCGTAGTTCTGGCAAACCTCTTCGACATACGCGACCGCAAGATCGCGAATCTCAGGGCGAGTGAAATCGACAGCGCTCCAACCGCCGAACTTGGGGCGATTTTTCGGGGTCCCGATCAGCCATTCGGGATGCTCGAGCTTCAACGGGTTCGCTCGCAACATGATCGGCCCGTATCCCGATAGGCCCGCGTCATGCGTGTCGTTCATGCGAAACGACCAGAAGATTTCGATGTCATTCTTCTTGCCGAAATCGGCCATGACTTGCAGCGGGTCGGTTCCCGCGTCAAGCATTTTTTCGATCGAGTTCTTGGAGAACAAACCTTCTTTTGTCTTAAAGACATTCCCCACTTTCGTGTCGTGGGTGAACATGCCGAAGCCGCTGCTCCACGTGCAATAGAAAATCGTATCGACGTGGGTGTTCACCAACGGAGAGGTGCGGTGACGAAGCAGTTCCTCGGGTGTCGTATCGCGACAGAGATAGACCGGTTCGTTTCCGTCGTTATTAAAAATGATCCGCCGCTCGCGCTGAGTGGCCTGCTCCCTGTCTGCTTTCAATTGAGCAAGGGAAAGAGGCTCGTCAGCTTGAGCGGGACCGATTGCGACAACCAACAAAACAAATAGCGTAGTACCAACAAGCGGCAATCGGATCATCAAACAAATCTCGAAAGTAGGTGGGGAGTTTAAGAAGTGTCGTTCGAAGCCTAACGATGTGGTTTAGAAGTCTTGCAGGACTTCGCCTCCACCTCGTGTCGTCAGGCCATAAAGAAGCGTCTGGTCCATCGTTTCGGTGAACAATCGAACGCTGCCGTCGGCGAGTGCGAAGTGGGCGCCACCGGGGTGATAGCTCGAAAAACCTTGCGGCCGGTAATTGAAAGTTCCTCCGCCGGGCAAGGTGAATGGCCCGTTGATACCGGTCGAGGTATCGAAGACGTCATATAAGGAATAAGTATTGGCGTTCAGGGTGTTCGCTGGATTCAAGTCGCCGGTGACTTCGCCGATCAGCAGTGTGTTGGAGGTGCCATCGATGATGTCGCGGAACTTGGTAGAGGACCCGCCATAAAAAATGCCGTTGCCGTCGGATCGCGGGCGAACCCCCGTGGTTCCCGAACTGTTGCAACGCCAGTCACGAGAATCCGCAACGCCAGCCATGTCGGTGCGGGCAAAGGCATCAACGAGTCCGGCTAAACCGGTGTTGACCATCGTATCGCTTTGCGGATTGGAAGGACAAAGATAAACGGGGATTGGTCCCAACGCGATGTCCGGATCATGGTTTGGGCCGTAGCCCGTAACATAATTGTTGACGTTGAATTCAATCGCATCATAACGCGCGCTCTGTTCGATGAACGGCAACGTATGAACGCCCCACGAGAACATGTGAGGGCCGGTAAGGCCGCTGCAACCACCGGTGATTCCTCCCCCCAAGGGAAAGGTTCGGTGGGTGTCGTGATAGTTGTGAATCGCCAATGCAACTTGTTTGTAGTTGGCCGAACAGGACATGCGGCGTGCGGCTTCGCGTGCGGCCTGGACTGCAGGCAACAACAGCCCGACCAAAATGCCGATGATCGCAATCACGACTAAAAGTTCGACGAGTGTAAAACCACGGCGCAGCAAGATGCGTTTGTTCTGCGGAATCATTGTCTATTCCTAAAATCAAAAGGGAAAAAAGAGTGGATCTAGAAGTGGAGGCGGGAAGGGGGAAGGAGCTAAAGATTCGGTGGGGTGTTCGAGGCTATTTTCAACGCGCTGTCCAGGCTTTAGCGACTTTGGCTCGCGTGATGTGTTCTCTTAGAAGTTCGGAAGCTGCTTTGATTTGATTGGCTTCCAATTTCGCAATGATTTCGCGGTGCTCTTGAATCACGACCGCTTGGTTTTGTTTGCGGATGTCTTCGGTGACCGGAGCGAGCGGATAAAAATGTTGGGCCGAATGGGAAAACATCTTCGCAAGGATTTCGTTTCCCGAGAGTTCTAAGAGGGTCTGATGGAACAGAAAATCGGATTCATAAAACCCCATCGTCAACCCTGCCAGATGCAGGTCTTCCATCGTGCTGCAGATCTTCTTAAGCGGGGACAAGTTTTGGGGGGCTGCATCGGGACCAAACGTTAATTCGAGCGCGCCGATTTCGAGAACGACTCTGGCGTCCCAAAGCGAGTCGTAGTGGACCTCTTCGGTGGTCGGCACAAAAAAGCCTCCGGTCGCTCGCCGTATCAGAAGCCCATCGTGGGTAAGAAGTATCATCGCCTCGCGCAACGCAGCTCGCTGAGCCCCTAGCCGTTGTGACCATTCGACTTCCGCCAAACGACTGCCGGCGGGGATCTGGCCGCACACAAGCATCTTCCGCAACACGGAATAGCATTTCTCACTCGCGTTCAGCAGGACAAGCCGCTGTGGTTTCTTCTCGGTGATCATCCCGTTCAGAATAGCACCTGCTGTGTACAATATCAACAATAAAATGAACTCAATATTTACATGGTCCGACGAGCCGAGATTGGGCTCGTTGGAGCCCTTTTGCTGCGATTTCGGTTGTGAATATGCCTATTCGTCGATGATTCCTGTTACTTCAACCCGCCGTTCTTCGTGGATGGTGCACAAAAAGTGATTGATTTCGTGTACTGTTTTGCTAAGGTTGGAGGGCTGTCGTGGGGGAACTCTCGGTTTTGCCTCCCCAACTTTCTTTCGATATTCCATAATAGATGGGTCAAGATTTATGAGACCGTTCGAGTTTCGCATCGTGGGTTTGATCGCGTTGGGGCTTCTCGTTTCTGGAGGCTGCTCTAGCGAAAGTGGACCGGAACGACGCGTCGTGACGGGGCGCGTTACCTATCAAGGCGAAATCGTGCCTTCGGGAGAAATACGGATCGCTCCAGAAGGAGACGGACCGGTGTCGGCCGCACAAATTTCGAACGGCGTTTTTGAAATCGCACAGCGCGGGGGCGTAGTCATTGGTCCGGCGAAGGTGATGATTGTCGCGGTGCCTTCGGCGGCTGGTGTCTCACAAGACGAATTGGACCGTGGCGGCGCTAAACCAAAAACGATGGCGATTCCCGCAAAGTACAACGACAAGTCTGTATTGACCGCGGAGATCCAGTCGGGCGACGGTGCGCAGACGATTGATTTTGACCTGGAATAGGCGTTCCTTTTCGGCCGCGCGGACCCTCCGGAAGTACCGCGTGCAGTGCAAAGTTCGTTTGCACTGATTGGTTGAGCGGCAGCTGTCTTCGATCCCCTCACGCTAGAAAAGTTTGATATGCAGTTGTCATCTGTGGTGACACCTTTGGATGATGAGAACTTGGCGCGCGTGGCCCAGTTGGGCGTCAGCGCTGTCGCCATCCGTTATCCGGGCTTAGAGCTTCGGGATCTTTTGGAAACCCGCGAGCGATTGAGTCGCCATGGCCTCAAGATCGCTGCGATCGAGGGGGAACTGCCGATTCAAAATGCCATCTTAGGCACCACGGATCAGGCGAATGATTTCAGCCGCATGAAGCGGTTGTTTGCCATCATGGGCGAGGCTCAGGTGCCCATCTGTTGCTACAACTTTATGCCGGCAACCGATTGGGCTCGAACCGACACAAAGGTTCCGGCGCGAGGTGGGGCGCTCACAACCGCCTTTCGCAGTTCGGATGCGGAATCGGCGGCATCGTTGCATTCCATCTCGAGTGCCGATTCGATTGCGCCAATCTCCACCGACCAAATGTGGCGCAACCTTCAGCGGTTTCTGGAGGAGTTGTTGCCTGCAGCCGAAGCGGCTGGCGTCGCCTTGGCGATGCATCCCGATGATCCCCCGCTGGCATCGTTTGGCAAACATGCTCGGATCATGAATCGCGTCGAGGACTTTGACCGGTTGCTTGAAATTTCCGCTTCGCCAAGCAACGGGATCTGCTTTTGCCAGGGGAACTTCGCCGCAATGGGAGCCGATATTCCAGGCACGATCCGGCGATGGGGAAAGCGGATCCGCTACGTTCATTTTCGAGACGTCCAAGGGACCGCCGACGACTTCGTTGAGACGTTCCACGACAATGGCCCAACCGATATGGTGGCGGCGATGAAGGCCTACCAGGAGATTGGATTTACCGGACCGATCCGTCCCGATCACGTGCCTCAACTGGTTGGTGAGGAGCAGGGGCAACCGGGATATACCATGTTGGCCCGGTACTTTGCTTTCGGATATATCCGAGCGCTCATTCAAGCGACAGCGCTGCCTGCGGACGGCTAAGGTATTGGACGAGGCCACGAGTCCTTGCTCCTGCGTCGAAGGTAGTGGACGAGGTTACGAGTCCGTACGTCTCTGCGGCGCGGCGGGACTCGTGGCCTCGTCCACTACGGAGAGAACATTTCACACGGGTGATGGTAGTGGACGAGGCTACGAGTCCTCGAGTCTCTGCGGCTACAAGTCCTTGCGGCGTCGTGGCGCGGCGGGACTCGTGCCCTCGTCCACTACGGAGCCGGAATTGCGAAATCATTTTCGAACACTGCCTGGAGAAAATGCCTAACGAATTCGACGAGGCGTTTTCGACGACCAGCGACCGTTCCACGGAACCCAAACAAAACGCATGAAACTAAAAGATAAAGCGATCATTGTTACGGCAGCAGGCAGAGGGATCGGGAAGGGGTGCGCTGTCGAATTGGCGCGCGAAGGTGCTGTTCTGATCATCAATGATCGCCCCGGAAGCCAAGACCTGAAGGCAACCGTGCAGGAGCTGCGCGACCAGGGTGCCAGCGTGAAAGGTGTCGAAGCCGATGTCTTCACGCGGGCAGGCTGCGAAGGTTTGCTTCGCGACGCGGTGGAGTATGCCGGGCCGGTGTATGGTCTGGTTAGCTGTCCCGCTTTTCAGAAGGTCTCTCCATTTCTCGATCTGCAGCCGGAAGACTTTGAGAAGGTGGTCCAGGGAACGCTTTGCAGCAGTTTTCATATGAGCCAGTTGGTGGCACGCCAGATGGTCGACGAGGGGATTGCGGGGAAGCTAGTTTTTATCTCCAGCGTGCTTGCTCAGCGTCCGATGGCTCAGAAAAGTGCGTACTGCGCAGCCAAGGCGGGCTTGAATCAATTGGCCATGACAATCGCTGTCGAACTGGCCAGTCGCCATATCAATGTCAACGTGATCGAACCTGGCTGGATCGATACCCCTGGGGAACGCGAGGCGTTCACGCCGAAGTTTTTCGAGGAGGAAGCGCCCAAGCTGCCTTGGGGCCGACTGGGATCAGCTCGGGATATCGGCCGTGCGGCCACGTTCCTGATGTCGCCCGATGCCGACTACATCACGGGAACGGTCTTGCCAGTCGATGGGGCGTTTCGTTATCGCGACGGACGCATGCTCGACTGATCCAATCGATGCGGCGTGGGCCGTGAATCGCGTCGCCACGGCTCAACGTTTTTCGTAATTCTGATCGACAGCGGCTGCGAAAAGCTTCTGTTGTTCTGTCGACTCGATCTGCGGCAGTCGTCGCGTGCGTCGGATAGTTGACGCTCATTTTGGATTAGCTTGGACTGCCGCAGCTTTTACGTTCGTGGCGCCCGCAACGCTATTTGTTCCACGTCGGGCGGGCGTTTGCCGTGATCTCGGCGTCAAGCGCTTTCATGCGTGCTTCCATCGCCGCAACTCGATCGGGATGGGCGTCGGCCAGGTTCGTCTGCTCACCCACATCGGCTTGCAGATCGAACAGCATCCGCTGCGGCAGGTTGGTATCGGTCTTCAGCTTCGCCGACGGCTTCTTCTTCGGCGGCGCTTTGACTAACAGCTTCCACTTCCCCTGCCGCAGGCCTTCCAGATCGCCGCGGGAAGTGTAATAGACAAATTCGTCGCGCGATGCCTCGCCCGATTCTCCAGTCAGCAGGTGGGCGAGATTCATTCCATCGATCTTGCGATCGCTGGGCAGTTTACTAGCGGTCAGCGCGGCGATCGATGGCAACAGATCGATCGTACCCATCAGTTCGTCGCACTGGGTCCCGGCGGGGATCCGGCCTGGTCCCCAGACGACGCAGGGAACGCGTTGCCCTCCTTCGAACGTGGTCCCTTTCCCCGCGCGAAGCGGACCGGCCGAGCCGCCATGATTTTTGAACTGCAGCCATGGGCCGTTGTCCGACGTGTAGATCACGTACGTGTTTTCGGCCAGCTCCAATTTGCGAATCGTATCGATCAACCGGCCGACTTCCGCATCGATGTGCTCGATCACGCAGGTGTAGGCGTTTTGTGGATCGGCGTCGTACGCATCCTCGGGAACGTACAGCGGAATGTGGGGCATGCTGTGCGGAAGATAGACGAAGAAGGGCTTCTTCTGGTTCTCGCGGATGAACTCGATCGCCCGATCGGTGTAACGTCGCGTGACGGTCCGTTGGTCGACGGGCAGTTCGACAATTGTTTCGTTTTCGACAAGGGGCGTGTTCCAGAGCGTCAACGCACTCTCCGGACTTCGCCACAGTTCATCCGACGCCACGCGCGGCTTCCCTTTGTTGTCCGGGTGATTCATGTCGTTGGAATACGGGATCCCAAGATAGGTGTCAAACCCGTGCTGGCGGGGCAACGTTTCGGGGTGGTGCCCAAGATGCCACTTGCCGAAACATGCCGTCGCATATCCGAGCCCTTTCAGGTGATCGGCGATCGTATGCTCCGCTGGGTTCAGCCCTTTCGTTGATTGCGGAAAGAGCACATGTTCGTGAAGACCGACGCGCTTGGGGTAACATCCGGTCAACAGTGCGGCTCGCGACGGAGTGCAGACGGGTGACGCGACCATAAAGTTTGTCATCCGTCGCCCCTCTTTCGCCATCCGGTCGATGTTGGGCGTCTTGATCTTTTCGGATCCGAAACATCCGAGGTCGCCGTAACCTTGGTCGTCGGCGAAGATGATTACGAAGTTGGGAGTCGCGGCAGGGCTGATCTCGCAGCGGAACAGACAGAAGCCGGCAAACGCGGCAAATAGAATCGATCGATACATCGACAAACTCGCTAGGTGTTGGAGGATGGGGAGTCGCCATTCTAGCTGCCCGCCCGTTGCGATGTGGGGGTCGTGTTCAGTCGGCTCGCATTCCTTTGTCGCGCGGTCGATTTTCGACCGCGGTCTCGAAGACCGTCGCAGCGGCTTTCGCCATCAAGTGCAGTGTTTTGCGGGATGGATGCAACGGCAATGAGGCGTGACTCGGCTGTTCGAAGAGCTTTGCTAACGCGGCTTCGATCTGTCGTTCGACTTGGTCGACGATTCTTGGTTCCATATCGAATTCTCTGATAGTTGCGGAGTGGACTCTGCCATTAGCCTACCATGAGGCCGTTCGGCGAGTACTGAGGATCTGTGGTCTATCGCAGGGTGTTGCTTGCCACCAATGGTGGTTTTCTTGTGCCCTTGCAGTGTGGTTTCTGGTTCCTGTGGTGTGGATCTGCGTTCCGTTTGTGGTGTTTCGTGTTCCCTAAAGGTATGGAAAAATTCCGAAAAAAGAACGTTGTGTTATCCACCGATGAATGGTGGATATGTGGATTAGTGGTTGGTGGTGGTCCTTTGTGGTTGCCTAAGGCTTGATTGTTGCACTTTTGCTAAGTTGACAACTTTTTTAGGTCGACGCAGACTTGGGGAAGTTCCTAGTTTTTCATTAAGTTTGTATCCAGAGTATCGAGGCTTTGCAGAAGATGATCCGAACCCAGAGACGTGGTTTTACACTGGTTGAGTTGTTGGTCGTGATTGCGATCATCGGTATTTTGGTCGGGCTGTTGTTGCCCGCAGTTCAGGCGGCACGCGAAGCGGCGCGTCGGATGCAGTGCAGCAACAATCTGAAGCAGATTGGCTTGGCGTTGCACAACTACCATGACACGTTCAAAAGTTTCCCGAGTGCGGCGATCTACACGGGACAAGCACCGAAGCAGAGCCCTCCATTGACTTCCAACCGCTGCAATGGTCGCGATGAGTTTTGGGGCGCGACATGGATGGTTTTGATTCTGCCGTTTATCGAACAGCAAGCGGCCCACAATCAGATGGATTTTGGACAAGTCGCACGCTCGACGGTCAACAACGCGATCACAGGGGAGACGATGGAAGCTTATAATTGTCCGTCGCACCCTGGCGTTGGCTCTCGATTGACACAGGATTACAACGGTTTCGCGAAGGGCAATTATGCTGCAAACGGTGGAACACACTACACGCAAGACATGAGCACCTTCACCAGTAGCACTTACAAAGGACCGTTTTCGCTTCCAGCCCAGTACGGAGCGAAGTTTCGTGATATCACCGACGGAACGTCGCAGGTGATCGCCGTAGGCGATATCGTCGCCTCGCTTGGCAACACGGGAGACGATCGCGGTGCGTGGGGGTGGCCCAGTGGAGTGATTTTCGGTTTGCGTGCCTCAGCTTTCGCTAACGGTCTCTTGACGCCAAACGATTCGCGGCAAACCGACTGCACCGCTTACGCGAGCAACGACAACTCCAACGTCAACTTCAACCAACGCAACAACCCGGATTGCTCCACGACACAGGGGATGGCGTTGCGTAGCTACCACCCCGGCGGCGTACAAACGGTCTTCTGTGATGGAAGTGTTCACTTTATCACCGAAACCATCGATGAGGTCATCTATGAAAATCTGCTACGGATTCAAGACGGCCAACCGATTGGGCCGTACTAATCTGAGTTAGCGATTCTGCGGGAGCAGATTCACGTTCAATGAAGCGGGGGAGTACGCGCTCCGCGTCTCCTTCGCTTGACCTTTCTCGAGCCAGCTGGCGGGTATGGAACGGGTAGGTCAGGACGACATTTCAACCGACCCAATCGTCGGCTCGAGCTGTAAGCGATTTAGGGGAGCCCGGCCTGTATCAACGGTCCTCCCCTTCATGAGCCCGCCTTTCGTGTCTGACGCCCCGTCGCACGGACCCTTTCTTCGTTCCCCCGTACCTTTCAGGATCGACTGCAGATGTTGTCCCGTTCTTCTAGTGTTATGGCATCCCTTTTTCTTGTTTCGGCGCTGTTGACCGGATGCACGGGGGGAGCACCTGTTCCTGCGGAAGGTCAAGTGCTTCAAGACTCGGCGCATTTTGTGTGGGGCTTCATTGATGAGGCCAAGAAAGCACGCAAGGCCGATGTGATTGAGGAAAAACTAAGCATCTTGATGGAATCACTCGACGCTCAGGCCGATGCGTTTGGCGGGAAGTTGATTGTTTTACGAGATGCGGGCAAGACGCTCCAAGCTTCGTTGCAGGCGGGCGCCCCACCAGCCGAGAGCGTGCAAAAATTTGCCGACGCGGTCAGCGCGGTGATCCCTGAGCCTCAAAATCTGGGCGAGTAGTTCGTTTTCCCATTGCGCTCTCAAGGCTGCGCTTGGAGCGGATTGTCTTTCTAGGATGAACCCGGGGGCACTGCGCTCCTGGTGGACTGGCTACGGCTTTAACGCATGCGTTCGCTGAAATTGCATAGACGATGTGGCGCAGCCTGGTCTGTGGATAGGATCGGAAGTTGGCTGTCGGCGCTGCAATTGCGTTTCCTGACGGAAAAAACTGAATGGCCTGCAGGCCGCCCATGGTGGGCAGCCGGGTTCTGCTGATCGTCTCCACGTGGAGGGGCGTTGGCGGTGACAAGCGGTCTGCGTAGCCTGGTCTCTTCTTTGGTTGTCGAGGCTGTATTTCTTGAACATGCAAGGCTCGCGTCACGTTGCGGCGACGTTGGCGAAGCCTCTCTGATGCAAAGCGTCGGCCGCGGGCCAGTTTACCCGCCGGCGGGCGTTCTTAGTGCGATGGGTTGCGCTCGTCGCGATAGGCCAATACTGCGAACGTGGTAAGGTTGCGCATGCGCGGCTACGGTGCAGTGTGTGACATGACATCGCTCTTTATAGCGCCTTCGCGGCCCAACGTGAAAAAAATGAATGACGGGTTGTCCACCAGAGCGTGGTGGATTTGTGCAATAGTGGGGGCGAGGGTGCCGTTGAGTAGGGGCTAGTCGCGGTGGGGCTCCCGGAAAGAGTTGACAGACATCTCAGTGGGGGGCACACTCCCCCTCTGGTAATTGTCTCTCTATCTTCCGTTAAAGCGTTCTTGAGGGTGTTAAGTAATGGCTCGAATCAAGCGACAGGGTTTTACATTGGTCGAATTGTTGGTCGTGATCGCGATCATTGGCATTTTGGTTGGTCTGCTGTTGCCTGCGGTCCAAGCGGCGCGGGAAGCGGCCCGGCGGATGCAGTGCAGCAATAATTTAAAGCAGATTGGCTTGGCGTTGCACAATTACCATGACACCTACAACACGCTGCCGCCTGCGGTTATCACTCCCGCAGCCGATCCAAGTGATACGACCGCAAATAATCCAATTGGGGGCGGAAACGTTGAAAGCTGGGGCTGGGCCGCTTTCATTTTGCCCTTCATCGAACAAGGTGCTCTCCACCAATCCGCAGGGATTGGAGAGGGACGTTTGTTGGAGCTTGAAGTCAACAACGCTGCCAAAGTGGTTGTGTCGGCGTACCGCTGTCCTTCCGACGTCGGCACGGACGTCGGCGATGCAGCCCAGCGGTTTCTGAAAGGGGCTGGTTCAAATTACGCGGTTTACAATAACTCCCGCTCGGGCGTCTTCTATCACAACACGACGCCAGACGGTGGCTTCTATCAGAACAAATCGCGTAAGTTTCGCGACGTGACCGATGGCCTCAGCAACTCGATGGCAGTGGGAGAATCGTGCTCGCGATTGAACGGCCAAACGATGAGTTTGAAATCATGGGCAGGTTGCTTCTACGGTGAGGATGGCAACTGCTTGGATGAAGTGGGGCTATCGGGGCGTTGGCCCATCAATGATTCAACCGGTTCGATCGACCAAAAGGGAGAAGCGCTTAGCAGCTTGCATCCTGGGGGCGCGATGGTGCAGTTGTTTGATGGCAGCATCCGTTTCCTGTCGGAAAACATTCAGTTCGCCCGCAGTGCCGCCCCGAACAACAATACGAGTGCCTGCGACAGCTTGTATGAGTTCTTGATTGGGATCAACGACGGAAATCCTCTCGGCGATTTCTAGTCGCTTTTCAATCTGCGGCGTTTTGAACGTCGAATTGTTGTTCAAGTGAATGATGCTGGGCTGGGAGGTTGGTTTATTCCGCCTTGCAGCCCCGGCCTAACCACGATGTTTTTTCCCACTATCAAATTGTGATCCAAGGCTTTTTTCCGATGCCCGTTGTTCGTCGAAATTTTCAGATTCAAACTGCAGTATTGATTGTCGCTTTATCCCTTGCAGCGATCGGTTGTGGCGGCTCAAGTGCCCGTGATTTGCCGAAGCTTGGCCAGGTGACCGGAACCGTTACGCTCGATGGACAACCATTGGCCGATGCGGTGGTTTCGTTTCAGTCGAAGGATGCGGGGCGCGTTGCTTCGGGAGCAACCGATGCGGCAGGAAACTACACGATCTACCTGCTGAACGACATTGAAGGAGCTCCGGTCGGTACGAATCAAGTCATGATTGTGACCGCCAAACCGGGCGACGATGCGATTCCAGGAAGTGCCAAGCCTGAAGTGCTTCCTGCCAAATACAATGCTGAATCCGAGCTTTCCGCGGACGTCCAGCCAGGCGACAATCAGTTCGATTTTGAACTTACGTCCGCCTGATTCAATCGAAGCAGGTACTTCAATCTGCGGCAGCGGCCTTGTTGATTGCTAGGATGCTCCATTCGTGAGTCCACATGTAACGAGGGCAAGAGTCGCCGCCATCAGCAACGAAGTCGCGACAGTTGCTGCATCGAGTTCGGCGATGCGCTCGGCATCTCCGATTCGATACCTCTCTCCGCTGGAACTCGTTTTCGGCCGTTGAGTAAAGCATTTCGGCATGAACAACAAAGACGATGGACCCGGCTTTCAAACGGGGCCGCAGATCGACTCTGCGAACTCGGTTGCGCTGCGCTATAAAACGAGCTTCAAATATTTCGATGTTCACAGAGCGTTTGCCCACAGCGTTGTGGCATCGTTCTATTGCTTCTCCAACTTCCCACCGATCGGTTTGCGGAGATTGGCGATGTTCGCGGAGTCAACGACAGTGTCAACTGGCGTTGACAGTTCGGGTCGCGTGTGTCAACACAAGTCGACGCCTCGCCGCGAGATTCCTCATTTCAATGCAGGGCTTTCGTATCTGGCTCGCGATTTGCACTCTCGATTCCTTATCCAGCACCATTTCGGAACCGCGGTAAACTCGCTCGCGATGAACGGATGAAACCAGCGATTTTTACCTCGCTGGGATTCTATCCAACGAGAGTGTAGACCAATGCTTACCTCACTAGTCGCAAACACGCCGTCCGGTACAAAGACGCATGGAACTCCGGTGCCACGTCCTGTCTTCCCATCCGCTGGCAAGCAAGCATCACGGTCCGATGAGATAGCGGCGCGTAAGCGGATTCACCGATCGCTTGAGGAGAACGAGGCCATCTCCATGCACGACGCGGAAGAACGGTTTCGCTTGAAAGCAATCGCGATCTTGTTTGTCGCCATGGCGCTCGCGGGGCTGATCTTGATGGCCTACGTCATTTTTATCCCCGAATCGCTGGACTACGACATCACGCCGCAACGGGATTTTTCAACTTGGCACCCTGGCCAATCGTCGTAAGCTTTGAAGCCGACTGCCGTTTGGCGGAACTGCCTCACGAAGGTCTGCTCCGGACGATCGTGAATTAAAACGAGCCTCCTCATCCGCTCGCTCTCCCTCCATTACGCTTCCACTCGCAGGAAGAAATCCTTAGTGCTTCAAACGCACAACTTCGCTGAGAGTTTTGGAGGAAGCCAAAAGGCCACTCATTTCATTGGTTCGTTTGCAGTACACAGAGTGTTCCATGAAAATCATCGCTTGACCGCACGCGTCGCGATGAACGTGTCGAGAAAGTCGGACAAGGGATCGTTGTCTGTTTTTGGAAAACGATCTTCATAGAATCCGGTCAGCATCAGTCCAGCTCTCAATTGTCCGCCGATCTGATCCTCCAAGGTGTGCCCAAATTCAAGCGGCTTCTCCGCATCGATCGCCTCTTGAATGTGAACCTCATCCAGATGGTCCAAGTCGGAATAGGGCAGCGGGTACCGGACTTCCAAATTGCCGTTTTCCTTGCGTTCATCGTCGAAGAGGAACCGCATCGGATTCGTGAAGCCAGCCAGCAACACGCCCCCGCTTCGCAGCACACGGTGGCACTCGCGCCAAACCGGCAACACCTTCGGCACGAAGGAGTTGGAGCAGGGATGGAAGATCAAGTCGAACGACTGATCGGAAAACATCGACAGGTCGACCATATCGCCTTCGACGCACGTGATATCCAATCCGTCGCGATCGGCCACCAATCGGTCTTGTCCCAACTGGCTGGGTGAATTGTCGAATACCGTCACCTCGGCACCAGCGGCCGCCAGAACGGGAGCCTGTTGCCCACCGCTGGAAGCGAGGCACAGGGTCTTCAATCCAGTAAGAGGTGGAAACCAATCGGCCGGAACCGGCTTGATCGGTGTCAGGACGATTGCGAAATCTCCGCACCGCGCCCTTTGAATGGTCTCTCGATCGACCGGCGTGGTCCAACGATCGCATCGGTCGACCTGTTTGTCCCACGCTTTCTGATTGTGTCTGCGAACATCCGATTCGTGCATGAGGAACTCCGGCATTGAGTCGGTAAGTTTGGTCGTGCGGGAAACCCGACTGAAATCCGTCACGCCACGACTGGGTTTTGAAGTGTCGGGATCTTCGCCGATTTGAACAGCGTTGCCTACCCTTTCGCTCGGAACAGCCGAATGCCAAACCGTATCCCAACGTCCACAATCCATTCGAATCGCTCGATTCGAAATGCTTCAGATTTCCTGCGGTGAATCGAATCAGCCGCTGCAGTCGGCTGGCGAGTTCATCTACAATCGCGTACCAACGATTCCCACTTCGACGGACACCTCCTATGCGATGCAACCGATGGCTCCAACGCAAAGTGCGCCCCAAGACGGAAGGAAGTCGCGATGTCCGCGGATAGTTCGCAAACCGACGCACCGCTCGACGAAGGCCAGCCGCCCGATGAGGCCAAGCGGCCGATGCGTTTCGGCAAGGTAGCGATGACGTTTTTTGTCTGCCTGGGTCTGCTGGCGGGTGTCGGGACGTTTACGTTTGGATACGGCAAAGGGGCCAGCTATCTGAGCAATAATCCGGAAACCTGCATCAATTGTCACGTGATGCAGGACCACATGGATTCCTGGCAACAGAGCAGCCATCATCATGTGGCCGTTTGCAACGACTGTCACTTGCCCCACGACTTCGTTGGCAAATGGGTCACCAAAGCGGACAATGGCTTCTTCCATTCGCTCGCCTTCACGATGGGAGGCTACAAAGATCCGATCCAGATCAAGCCGCGAAACCAACGCGTTACGCAGAGCACCTGCATATCGTGTCACAAGGATTTTGTTCATCCTCTGCTGCCCGCGATCGCCGGGCACGACATGTTATCGTGCGTCCATTGCCACGCCGATGTCGGCCATGCCGGTCGTTAGATCGATCGGCTGGCACCGAGCCGATTGACTCTCGATCCCGCGGCGTCCGATCCGACACGTTGTCTTTACTCGCCACACAAACTTCCACTTCGATTCGCCTCCAACCGATCGCCTCTCATGACAACTTCAGACAACCGATCGCGCAGCCTTGGCTGGTTGGCATTGCTAACCGGCACCGTCGCCGCAACCACTTTTGGTGTCGTCGCGATTCTGGTGAACATCTTCGAACGCAAGCAGGAAGCGCGGACACCGTTTGTCCGCGTCGTGGAGGTCGATGAGGTCAGCACCGATCCCAAACCGTGGGGACTGAATTTCCCGCAGCAATACGAAGACTATCTGAAGACAGTCGACGACGAATACACCGACTACGGCGGCAACCACGCGCTCCCCCCCAGCAAACTGGAAGAGTATCCGTGGCTGAAACGATTGTTCGCGGGGTACGCGTTCAGCATCGAGTACCGCGAAGCTCGCGGGCACGCGCACATGTTGGCCGACCAAGAGGTGACCCGGCGCGTGACCGAGGTCCAGCAAGCGGGAGCCTGTTTGCACTGCCATGCATCGATCATCCCGACCTACCGCCGCATCGGCATGGAACAACTGGGGCAGGAAGTCACCGCGGCGAAGCTGGCCGAGTCGTTCAACCAAGAGGCGGTGATGGCCGGCTTTAAAGCGGTCAGCCAGCAGACGTACGAAGAGGTGCACGCGGAACTGGAGAAGACTCCCGACGGCGTGGTCGAAGCGGCCGCGGGCGATCCGCATCTTGGCAACGCGCATCCCGTCTCCTGCATCGACTGCCACGATCCCAAAACGATGGCACTCCGCGTCACACGTCCCGGCTTCTTGATCGGAATCGACAAACTCGCCAATAGTGACGATCCGGTGCCGCATCTGCCCAGCATCGCCAAGTGGCGCAAAGCGGGCTCCAAAGGGACTTACGATCCGAACACCGACGCGACGCGGCAGGAACTGCGTTCGTTTGTCTGCGGCCAGTGCCACGTCGAATACTACTGTGCCAACAAGATGACGTTGACCTTCCCGTGGAGCAACGGGCTGAAAGTCGAAGACCTGGAAGCCGAATGGGACAGCACGACCTTCCCGAGCGAGAACGCGGATGAGACGGGCGAGCCGTTCTATGACTACGTTCATAAAGAGACGGGGACCAAGGTCTACAAGGCACAACATCCGGAGTTCGAATTGTGGAGCCAAGGGATTCACGCGCGTGCCGGCGTCAGCTGCGCCGATTGCCACATGCCTTACGAAAAAGTTGGGGCGACGAAGGTCAGCAGCCACTGGGTTCGCAGCCCGATGACCAACATCAACAAGGCCTGCCAGACATGCCACAAGGTTTCCGAGCAGGAGATCAAAGACCGCGTCGATTTGATCCAGCATCGCACGAGCGACCTGATCGACCGAGCGGCCGCCGCGGTGACGGAGATGTTCGACGCGATCATCGCAGCCCGCGAGGCGGGAGCCAGCGACGAACAACTGAAGCCGATCCGCGACCTGCAACGCAAAGCGATGTGGCGACTCGACTTCATCGCCAGTGAAAACAGCAAGGGTTTCCACGCCAGCCAAGAGTCGGCTCGGATCCTCGCCGAATCGATCGATTACAGCCGCCAAGCGATCGCTGGCTGCTACCAACTGGAAAGCGAGCCGGCGGCAGAGCCGGCCAAGGGCGACGCATCCTAAATAAGCGTCGCCGACGCGCGTGCATTCCGTTCGATCGCCAAGGACATTTCTGCGGCGATCGGAAGCGATTTGGAGGGTCCGATCATGCGGATTCTGCCACAATTCGCCTTCGTTTCCCCGCGACTCAGCCACAAAATGGGACCAGCCAACCGCAGCGGCTCAGCTTGTCCTGCGTTCTCGATTAAGATGGCACAGCGTCGCGTTGGCTACCGCAGTTTTGTCGCTGCCCCAGCAAATGCGACCGCAACTGATTTCATCGCCTGTTCGAATCGCATGGAAACCCACCCAATGACAAAGTCGTTCTATACGTCCCTTCTTTCGCTGGCCCTGCTGGCCGCCTCTACCACCGCAGCGCTGGGCCAGTCGTCGCCAAACGCGTTGACTTTTAATGATCCCAATCCGCAGCGGTACCAATTGAAGGCACGAGCCAGCGAGCTGGATCCGCGAGTCCAAGCACATCCGGAGATCGATTTTTTGATCGATACCAAAGAGGGCAAACCGGCTGATTTCCAACAGGCGGCCGTCGACACCCGCGTCGCGCCGAAGGGGAAGTTGGTGATCTGGTTGATGGGGCACAACCAAGGTCTGTTCGATCGCTGGAACAGCTATGGCTTGCACGCGATCCGTGTCCACTACGCCAACAAGTGGTTTTCGATCTGCTGTCGCGAAAATCCGGTCGGTGAAGAATGTCGCGGCAACATCCGCTTGGAAGCGGCCACCGGCGAAGACTTCAGCAGCGATGTCGACATTCCCAAACCGGACGGCATGATGGAGCGGGCACTCAAATTTGTGCAGTGGCTGGCGAAAGAGAATCCTCAAGGCGGCTGGGATTACTTCTTAACCGAAGATGGCAACGGCCTCCGCTGGGAGGATGTGATCATGTCGGGAAGCTCGCACGGTTCGACGACGGCGGCGCGGTTTGCCAAGCATCAGAAGGTCAGTCGAGTCGTCGCGTTGTGCGGACCTCGCGACAACTACCAAACCTGGCAATCGCTTCCTTCAGCCACTCCCGAGAACCGATACTTTGGCTTCTCTCACGTGCTCGACGGCGGTTGGACGGCAGATCACTATTGCCGCAGCTGGGAGATGCTGGGGATGAATAAATTTGGTCCGATCGTAAACGTCGACAAGATCGGACCGCCCTACCAAAACACCCGCCGATTGATCACCGACTTCGACGTCGACGGCAATGCGCGACGAGCTCACAGCAGCGTTCAACCCGGCGGCAGCGCGGGCAAAGACGCCGATGGCAAATATATCCACGAAGCGGTCTGGAAATATTTGTACACCCATCCGGTCGACGTAGTTGGTGAAGCCACGCCGCCGGATGCAAGCTGTATTAAAGATCAACGCTAAATAATCGGAGCCGCCGACAGATCTGGTGACTTTGCGCACCAGATCGCATTTTGGTTCAGCGTGAATTGGAGTCGATCGAGATCGCTGGTATTCGGAGGTGGAAACAAAGTGGGGCTCATGCTGAAGTGAGTCCCCGTTTCGAGATGTCAAATATTGGGCTCCCGATCCGAATAAGCGATGGTTCAAGCGTGGAAGGTTTTTCGCACCCGCGGGAACATTGAAGGGAACAGTAGCGGCATCGTGGGACGCAACTGCCCTTGGACAGTTCACTTGGCACGGCGCTCGAGATGGTTCTCGCCAGAACGCTCTATCTTTCGACCAAGCAGTTGCACTTTACCTCGGGCCCACAACTGTTGAGCTAGCCGTAGCTCGAGTTGCAACGCGGGTCAGAGAAGGTGGGCACAATATTCCAGAACCGCATATCCGCCGTCGTTACCAACTTGGCATCAACAACTTTGCGTCGCTATATAAGCCCGTTCTCGATGAATGGGTTATCTACGACGGATCGAGCCGACCCGGTGAGATCATTGTCGGAGAGCAGGACAACGTTCGCCGAGTCTATGACGATGCGCGGTTTGCTGAACTCAAACAATTGTCCCCGGAGCTAATGCGATGATTCGAGACAACACACCCGAGCTAGTACGTAAGGCGAACGCCGCAATGCAGCAAGCAGCCAATGACGTTCTTGTTCGCGCCCGCCAACACAACACCCCGATCGTCCTTTGGCGTGATGGCAAGGTCGTTGAAGTCGATCCGTTTTCAGAGGAATTTGACCCGCCGTCGAAAGAGCCACCAGCAGCAGGAACGGAATAGACGACTGGTTCACCGACACGTGTATCGATTCGTTTCCGTAACAATCGGCCACCATCCGGTCGACGTGGTTGGTGAAGCCACGCCGCCGGATGCCAGCTGCATCAAGAACCAACGCTAATAATCATCGCGTTGCCGCGGTGGTTATTGAACCTCCAACAGCAGACTCTCCGAATGACTGTTGAACTCCGGTGCGTACATGCACTGGATGTTGGCGAATCCCGATTGATACCTGCCTCGCAATTGAACGCGCGTCGAATATTCGAAGACGTACGTTCCCTTGGGCAGGTAATCGATGAAGAAGTGACTGGCCGTGTCGCGAGTCGATTCGTAGTAGGCCAGTCCATCTTGGTACTTGTACCGCGATAGCACATTGACCGGTTCGGTGCCGCTGCCACGCTGATCCTTCAGATGCAGATACTCCATGTCGCGATCGGTCTTCAAAACGATCCGGACGACCAATTCATCGCCGACCGCAATCGGCCCGTCGACAGGTTTCAGAACCGGTCCATCTTTGGTCGTCTCTTTCACGAACAGCTGCTTGGTTAGCGTCAGCGGCGTTCCATCGTGAGGCGTGACCTTGGCGATCTCCTCCATGTATTGCCACGTCACGCTTCCCCAAGCGACCCCTTGGTCGACCTTGGTGACCGTGATCTTTCCTTGCTGCGGCGTCACTTCCGCTCCCGAAAACCGCTGCTCGTAAAAGCCGGTTCCCGCTTCGACATCTTTCGGCTCGACCGCCTCGCCCCCCAGCTCCACGCGGACCAATTCGCTGGACGCCAACAGGTCGGTGCCTCGCAACAGCAACGCATAGACGGCGTCAGTTGTCGCTTTGGTCGTCTTCCAGTCCTGCGTCTGCTTTTGCTTCAGCAGCCAAACTTTGCAGTCTTCGACGGCCGCCGCATCGTCCATCACTTCGTCAAACGCTTCGATCATCATCGCCTGCGTTTCGATCGGAGCTCGGTACCACCACCACGATTCTTCGGTGTCGCGCCAGAACATTCCTAGCTCGGGATCGCTCACCGATCGCTCTTTGATCGACGCCATGATGCCGACGGGCGTCTTCAAATCGCCAAACCGTTTTAGCGCCACGGCCAGATGCGCTTGCGATTGGCGGTTGTTCAATTTCAACCAATACTGCTTGGCTTGTTGCAACCAATACAGAACAGCGGTTCGATGTTCTGGGGCGACAGGTTGGTCTTCCAAGAAGAAGCTGCGGCCATACAGATACAGCGCGATCGTCGCGGTCAGATGATTTTCGTCACGGTTGCTTTCCGCGATATCGGTGTACTGCTTGGTAACCCACGCATCCAATCGCGTCAGCGACTTCACCGCCGCCGCGGTATCAACGTCGACGCCCAGGTGACGCATTCGGCCGAATCCGGTGGTGATGTAAAGCGTGATGTAATCGTTGGCCGGACCGCCGGGGAACCAAGGCCACGCGCCGTCGGCGAGTTGTTGATCGGCCAGCTTCTTCAGCAGGCGAGCGGTCTCGTCGTTCAAGCGGTTGTCGTCGAACAAGATCCCCACGTTGCGGCGAGCTTCCGATTCGGATTCCGCTTGTCGCAGCCAAGGGGTCTCTTCGATCATCACGGCCTTAAGATCTTCGTTCTTCATCAACGGACTCTCCAGCGCCGGAGTTCCCCGCCATTGTTCGAAGACGCGATGGATCTTCGGATCGCTGCCGGCGATGTGCCGCGCCAGTGCGTTGGCATACAGTCGACTGAACGTCTGCTCGCTGCACTGGTGCGGGTATTCCATCAGATACGGCAGCGCCATCACAGCGTACCACGACGGGTTGGAAACCATTTGAACGTCCAACGATTGATGCCGCAGCGAATCGGAGTCGCCCGATTTCAGCAGCTTTTCAAAATCGAACTCCACTGTTTGTGGACCGCGAATCGGCAGCGTTTGCGATTCGGTCACCAGCACACGTTGCGACAAGACGGGCAGATACCCTTCTTCTCCGTCGGACAATCGTCCCGTCGAACCAACCGCTTTGTAGGTCAAGAACCCGATTCCGTCGGGAATCTGGATTCGCCAAGCCAACGACTTCGATTGCCCCGCGGCGATCTCAAACGCTTGGTCGCGTTGATCGTTGCCGATCGCCGCGTCGACGCTGTCGCCGGTTCGCGCTTCGGCAAAGCTCAAGCGCACCGTACCGGTCTGACGCGTTGGCGATTGGTTGCTGACTTTGACAGTGAATTCCAACACGTCCCCTTCGCGAACAAATCGCGGCGGATTGGGTTGAACCATCAAGTCCTTTGCCGTCACCACGGTATCGGTTAACAGCCCCGATCGCAGTTCGTTGTCGTGAGCGAATCCCATGAACCGCCACTTCGTTAATGCCTCGGGCATCGTGAACTCCATCCGCACCGTGCCGTCGTCGCCAGCGATCAGATGCGGAAAGAAGAAGGCGGTTTCGTTGAGGTTCTTCCGCGCCGAAACGTTTTCCAGATCGAGATCGGCCGCTGGCGGCTGCTCGTCGGCGGGTGCCCCTTCGGCAACGGGAGCACTCGCGACCTGCGCGTTGGAATCCTTTGCCATTCCCTTGGCCATCGCCATCGGCGCTGGAGCGGCAGCGGCAAACGAATCGGCTTCCATCATCCCGAGGCCACCAGCAATGCCTCCGCCTCTTCGACTACGGAACTGAACATTGCCTCGCATGCCGTAGATCGCGTTGATGATCTCGCCGGGGAACGAGCGGTAGATGAGCGACGCGTCGCGGGCATCGACGTTCCAATTGAAGAGCAGACCTTGCAGCTGCTTTTGTTGGTTTTCAAATTGCGAATAAACGTTGCTGCGGTTGTGCCGGAAGACATGGAATCCATCGGCCCAATGGTGCGGCAGATAAGCATCCAACGACGCGTCGTACATCCCCGCGACCATCTCGGCGGCGGCTCGCTTTGCATCGGGAGCGTCGATCACCGCGGTCCAAGTTTGCTTTTGCGCCGGTTCCAGTTTGGAGACAAAGTGCTCCCAACGAACCGCCAGTTGTTTGTTGGTCCAAGGGACCTCGATCTGCCGCGATTCGAGATAGGCTCGGTTTTCGCGAACCATCGTCGTTCGCAGCGACAGCCCGCCGCGCATCGCTTCTTCGATCGGTTGTTTGATCTGAACCTGAGTCACCCCGGGGGCGGTCCAGAAACTCTGCAACAATTCGCCTCGATGTTCGATCTCGACGAACGCGCGAGCGGTGTCGTATCCGCTTCCCCAGACGCCCTCGAAATCGCTGCCGGGTTGGACCGACCATGCAGCGGAAGCCAACAGGTTGGGGATCTTGATCGACAATTGCTTTGCATCGGGATCGACCACCTGGATCGGCAGCAACGCGGTCACCGCCTTGCCGAATCGATCTTTCGTTTCGAAGATCGCTCGATAGATTCCAGCTTTCAACTGGACCGAAGCTTCCGCTTGCCCGCTGGCTTCGATCTGAATCGCTTGTTCCAACGCGACCTCCCCAAGTGCCCATGAGTTGGGATTGACGGGATCGGGTTTCGGAGCGTCTGCCAAATCGATTGGCCTTCCCGCGCGGTGGTGCATCGGTCGCGGTTGGTTCGACAATCTGCCGCGGGCTGGTTCGTCGGGCTGCTGCAACGCGTAAACCTTCAACACCCCTTCGGCAGCGATCGCTTCGCCGTCGAGCGTTGTGGTGCTGAGTTGGATTTTTGTCGGTGTGTTGGTCGTCTGCCAATCGTCGCTCGAAACCGTCGCTCGCAAGGCGACAAAGCCGACGTTCACTTGGCGGCTGCCCGAACGCGTTTCGCCCGTCGTGTCGACGACATCGGCGTAGATCGTGAACTGGAATGAGGCTTCGCTTTCGGGCGAGACCGACGGATCGGGACGGGCGTCGAAGCGGATGTCAAAGCTGCCGTCGGCGGCGGTTGTCGTCGTGCCATGAGCGATCTCCTGCCCGGCATCGGGAACTTGCGGGATCCACCAACAACGCCACGACCACCAGATCGGATAGCGGACTTCGCGGACGACGCGCCAGCGAACCTCGGCAGCATCGATCGCTGCACCGGTATACGCCTTAGCCGATCCCTGCAGATTGACTTCACCGCCAAGCCGAGCGGCTTTCTTGGGAGCTTCCAGCGAAACCAGGAACTTTGGCCGCTTGTACTCTTCGACCGTGACTTGCGTTGCCCCATTCGGTTCGCCTGCCACTTGGATCGACATCCTCCCCATCAAACGATCGCGTGGCGCGTTGAAGCTGCCGCTGAAACTTCCGTAATCGTTGGTGCGATGATTCTGCCGCTGGATCTCTTTTCCATTGACGTCGTTGAAGACCACGGTCAATTCGCGACCGGCAATCGTTGCATAATCGTCCTGCTGTTGGTCGACTCGCAAACAGATCCCCTTGTATTGGATCGTCTGGCCGGGGCGGTAGATCGATCGGTCGGTGAAGAACCGTGTCTGTTCATCGGGTCGAGGTTGTCGGTTGTTCTGGTAGCTGTCGACGTTGTGTATCGAAGAGAGTGCGTTGTCGCCATCGACGACGTGAAAGACCATTCCTCGCAGTCGTTGGCCACGGAATTCAAACCGCCCGTTTTCATCGGTCTTCGTCGACGGAAGCGGTTGGCGGCGGTTGCCATTGTTCGTTCGCTGCCACGCTCGCACGTTGGCATTGGCCAGCGGATCGCCGCTGCGGGCGTCCAAGACAAAGCCGTCGACGAATCCATCGCCGTTGTGATTTCGCAATACGAGAGCCAGATCGCTAACCCAAATCTCCGTGAACGACACTTGGTTGTCGGTGCGGACAAATTCGGGATGGTGGCTGGCGATCAGATAATAAGCTCCCGGTTTCAAATCGTCGGGCGTCGGTAATTCTTCGACGCGTTCTTGGTAATCGGTTGTCGCTGGCAGATCGGCATCCCAAGCGGTAACCGGCGCGCGTGCCAGCAGTTCCTGTTGCTGGCGTTGATCCAGTTGTTCGGGATTCCAGCGGTCGGATTGGACAAAGGCATCGAAATCAAACGGAACCAATCGGAAGTAAATCTTGGTGACGTTGCGGTATTGAACGTCGATCGTCGGCAGTGGTTCGTTCCAGACGCGTTCGGTCGAAACCTGCGCCGAACGGGCTTCGATCTGCTGGATCAAGTTGAAACAGAGCGCTCCGCCAACGCTCTTGGGAAAATTCTCCAGCCCTTCGCTGGCGATCTTGTGGGCCTCGACCAACTCACCCTCGTCGCGAAGCGTTTGCGCCAGTTGCGCGTTGCCTCGAGCAGAGATCTCGTGCCCGGCGGTCGCTTCGATGAATCGTTTCAGCGACGCCTTAAATCGCGAACTCTTCTCTTCGCCAAACGCCTTGTTATTGCCAAACACCAAACGGGACAGATCGGCATCGTAAAACGCCGACTTGTCATCATCGTCTTGATGGAAGACCAACAGATCTTGGTACAGCGTGATCGCCCGCAACGTGGGCGATTGTGCGTCGTCGGTCGGCGGTTCCCAAGCGATAAAGTCGGCGGCGGATGCGAAGATCGGGCTGTCGGCTTGCAGATCAAAAGCGTCCTGCGAACGAGCACCTGCTTGTTCGCCCGCGGCATAAAAATCAATCGCGTCGAATACCAGGAAATCGTAAAGCGTCGGGCGGTAGGCGTCCGGTGCGTTCCCCTTGTTCAATAACGCATCGTATTGATCGATCGGCGTCTTTTGCAGCGCTTCGGGATTGGCGAGGGCCAGCTGGAAATGCTTGTCGATTTCAGCCAGGATCTGCGGCAACGCCCAGGTGGTAAAGTCGTCGCTGGGGGAGGTGGCGGTCTCGGTCCGCTGCATGAAACGCCAGCGATTCTGCTGGAAATATTGCCAGTACCAATTCGCCAGGATCGCCTGCATCACAGGCCGCATCGGCTCGGGAGCCTTCTCGATCTCGGCGGTCATCCGAGTGACTTTTTCCTCGGGCTTATCCCCTTGGATTGCCCCTTCCAAAGCAATCCGTTGGCTGATCGCTTTCACAGCTTCGGCGTACGCCTTGTCTTTCAACGCGCCATCGATAATCGGCTGCAACGCCTCGATTGCCGTCTTGGGCAAACCTTTGTTCATCGCGTCTTCGACAGCCTTCCATTGAGTGTCTCGAGGTCCCACCGCCGATGCGACCGCAAATGCGATCAGCATGGAAAGGCAGGGGGCGATTAGCCGTAAATGAGTCAAGAGTCTGATCCTTCCTACGTGTTGAATAGCTTCGGTGCAGCGCACGGAACGTGAAATCATAGGCATGGACGACAAATCGGACCAATGCGCACCCAAGAAAGTCGACGAATTTCGAAATCGATTCGTCTCCCCCACAGAAGGAGCGTTCCCGACGATCTCCGCTACGGCCTCGTTTAACCGCGGCGGCAACGCCCCACGCGGTCATGAGGTTCGCCGCGCGGCCCGGTGGGCACGCGGTTAAACGATTTGCAGTTGCAGCGGATTCGACGCATCCCGCAGGGATGTGAGACAGTAGCCGGAGGTCGCCGCGCAGCGGCGTACCTCCGGTATGCGCTTACGCGTTTTCGCTCCACGATCGTTCGAATCTTTCGATCGATGTCGCTTTGCCGGTCTCTGGATCGATGTCGATCACCGCGCCGCATAAGCGGACGTCTTTGCTGGCGACATGGAAGAAGGTGGGGGTGAAGGTGAGGGTCGTCTGCATCACCGGGTCGATCTCACGGCCGATGATACTCTCGTACGCACCACTCATCCCCACGTCGCACATGAACGCGGTGCCGCCGGGCAGGATGCGAGCGTCCGCGGTGGGGACATGCGTGTGCGTGCCAAGAGCTGCGCTGACGCGGCCATCGAGATAGCGACCGAGCAGTTGTTTGTCGCTGGTCGCTTCGGCGTGCAGGTCGACAAATCGGACTTTCACGTTCTCGGGAATCTCCGCCAACACGCGATCCACAGCGGCGAAGGGGCAGTCGACGGGACGCATGTAGACGCGGCCCATCAGCGAGACGATGGCGACTTGAATTCCCGACGCCGTCTCCACGAGAGCGAAGGTTTTGCCGGGGGCTGTGGCGGGGTAGTTGGCCGGTTTGACGATCCGCGAATCTTTCTCAAGCACCGGAATGATTTCGCGTTTGCGATAGATGTGGTCTCCCATCGTAAACGCATCGATTCCGTTTGCCGCCAACTTTTGGAATTGCTTAACGGTTAGCCCCGATCCGTCAGCGGAATTTTCCGCGTTAACGATCACCAAATCGGTCTGCAATTCGTCGCGTAGACCTGGCACCATCGCAACACAAGCCTGCACGCCAGGCTTGCCGACGATGTCTCCTAAAAACAATAAACGCAAGGAAAGATCCTTCTTAAATCAATAATGCCGGTCGTGGTCTGCGGCGCGGCGATCTAGTCGCCGCCGCCGATGTCTTGCATCAGACCGTCGTGCATCAACTGCGTTTCGGCCGATTCGTGCTTCTGTAACTTATCGGCAAACCGATCGAACGCGATAGGAATAATGGTGGTCAAGGCGGCCAAATCGCGAACACTCAACAATTGTTCCGCTCTTTCGGCGATCGACGCGATCTCCATGTACAGGTCGCGATGCTGTTGCAGCAATTCATTGGACCGACGGGCAAACGTCGGGCAACAGAACGCGGGGTCATCGAAGTAACCGTAAGCTTCTTCAACCGAGAACTGAAACGCCAGCTTGTCGCGAAGATCGGACAATCGGCCAATAAACTCGAAACACTTTCCTTCCAGCGAGATCGGCAGGGAACACATCTCCTGCAACGCATGCAGCCCGTCCCAAAGTTCTTGATGCAAATCCTTCACGTCGGCCAAAAATGCCGGATTGATGGTGACAGTCTTTGCTTTGTTAGAAACGCTCATACTAGAAGCTCCTGCGATCGAGAAAAGAATGGTGTCGGGCTACACTTCGAAGATCCTGTGTCCACTGAATATCGCGACCCTACGCTCGGTCGCTGTCCATTTGAAGTCTAGCGAATATTCGGCAGCGATGCGAAGCAATTTCGCTCGCGAAGGGACGCAAAAAGTCGAACCAAAGCGGCTCAGACGACGCACCGTACAACTCCTCAAACCGTTGCAAATGAATCCTAATGGCAAAGAAAAAGCCCGCACTAGTCAGATCGACCGTGCGGGCAGCAATTAATGGTTTCGGAGTGCTTTCCAGCGAATTGAACGAAGGGTTCCGTCCCCGCCGCTATTTGATATCAATCCGCTCGATGTCGGTGAATTTTCCGATCGACATGTTCGCTCCACCAACCAGTATTAGCGAACGATCCCCCAGCGGAAGCATGACGTGAAAGAAGCGCCCTGGATCACACTTGCCGACGATCTCCCACTGCGTGCCGTCGCTGCGGAGCCGTTGGATCGTGCCGTCGATCGCGGTCACATACAGCTGGCCCGCCTGCGAATAGGCCGCGTTGCCAAATCCGGTCATCGGTTTGCCGATCAGTTGTGGCCCCTCGGTCCAGGTGTCGGTTTTGGGATCGTAGATGTCGGTTCGCGTGCTCGGTTTTCCCTCGTGCCCCATGCCGCCGATCACGTAGATCTTTCCGTCGTGTGCACTGACGCTGACAGCTCGGCGTTGAAACGGTGGAGTGGCAATCGGTTGCCAAGTCGCCGGAGACTTGCTGAGATCCATTTTCCAGGCGGTCTGATGCCAGACGTTCTCTTCGGCATCTCCCATCGCCCATCCGCTAGCGACGTAAACGACGTCACCCAAGATCGCTGCGCCGAGCGACGATCGCGGCTCGGGCAACGGCGCCAAATCGGTCCACTGGTTGGTCGCCGTATCGAACTGGCTGACCGTCGATTGCGATTGCAGATCGTGATCCTCCCCTTCGGCATTCATCGCAGTGAAGCCACCGACGCGGATCAGTTTGTCACCGTGAGCGACCAGTCCCAAACCTTGCATTCGCGGTCCGGCGGGCAATTTTTTCCACTCGCTTGGTTGTTCTAGATCCAACGCCCACAACCGGTTCGATTGCTCGGCCGTCGAATACGAGTGGGCCGATCCGGTGTGGCCACCGTAGACGTACAGCTTGCCGCCGGCGATCGCTCCGCCAAAACTCGTCAGCTCCTCAGGCAGGTCGGCCATCTTGGTTGGACTTACCGAAACCTGATCCTTCGCCGCCGGAGCCGCTTGTTTTTCCAGCTGCCATGGAAAGGCAACCGTCAGATAGTGGGCGGCCCCTTCGAAGGCTTCGTCTTTCCATTTGCCCGTCTCCTGTTTGTCGGTGAAGCCAACGCGCAAAGCGTTGTATCCCGACTCCAGTTGCTTTGCGGTAAAGACAACCGCTCCTTGATCGTCGGTCGTCGCCGAACCCTCTTCATCTCCGTCGTCGCAATAAAGTTTTACGTCGACCTCGGGCAACGGCTTGCCTTTAAAAGTGACCGCGACGCGGATCCCGTCTTCCTGGGGAATCAGGCTGGCGGCGAGATCGATTCCGGCGGGAGCAGTTTTCGCCCACTTGGCAGGATCGGTGTCGAGCAATTGTTGTGTGTAGTAGACCAGCTTGCTGCCACGCATCAGGCCGTAGGTTTGAGAACCGACGATGCTGCCGCTGGCGGGAACCGCCGCTTCGGCTCGCAGACCGATCAGATCGTCGTTGTCGATCGGCTGCATCGACAACGCGGTTCGCTTGCCGTCGGCATCCAGATGCGCCAGCGGATATTCGGCGAGCGATTCGGGCAGGTGGTACTGGCGGTCGGTGACATCTTCACCGAAGTAGAGGATCGGATGTCGATCGTCGTCGATCGCAAGCCAAGGAAAGTGGGCCGTCGCTTGGCTGCTCATCATCACAAGCAAAGCGAAACTCAATTGAAGCAAACGCGAGAGGTTGATGTTCATTCTCTTCTCTTTCTTCCACGGTAGAGAGGTTATCGGTTGATGCGTGCGGGTCGACGCGGCGTCGCCCAAAGTGGCGTCGCGACGGGGATTGTCGCGGCGGTTTACTTGCACACCAGAGGGAATCTGTGCCGGCTCCTCCATTGGAGACCGGAATCGGACCGAGCGTGGCTGGCTAGGGAGCAGAGCCCGTCAGGCGAGGGGGCTCGTATCTATCGCTTGCTGCGTCGTCGGATAGCCAAACGCTATTGAGAATCAGTTTCAATTGAATATACTGAGCGTCTGATTTGCGATCAAGGATTGCTCGCGAACATTTTGAAATTAGCGCAACACAAGCACCGCACGGTGGTTACGACGATGACAAACGATCCCGCCCCGCAAGAGGATGCCGCCGCCAAAGATCCCGATCTGGCGGCGGCTGCTTTGAATCTTCCCAAAGTGATTCAATTCAACGATCTGCCCCGCTGTGGCGATGAGGTTTGGATCACCAGTGATGGGCAACTGTATCGGCTGCGAAAGACCCGCCAAGGAAAACTGATCTTAACGAAATGATCCGTTCCTCCCGCACCAACCGGCCCTCTGCGGTCTGGATTTTTCCGTTCGTGGTGGCAGTCGAACGATCGAGCGATTAGCTTATTATCCGTTCCCATGCGCGCTTGATTCGCGGCCGAATCGCGCGATCCTTCCGGAACTGAATTTCTGCTTCCTTGAGACCGCCCCCAATGCCTTCGATCAACCTCTCAATCGCACTTCCCCGTCTGCTCCTTTCCCTCGGTTTGAGCCTGTCGCTGATTGCGACCACCACAGCTCAAGATGCCGCCGACAAGCCAGCGGCAGCGGCCACCGAAGCGAAGGAAAAAACAGAAGCGTCCAAACCGCCGGCCGAAGCTGCGGAAAAGGAATCCAAACCGGCGGATTCGAAGCCAGCCGAAGCGAAGCCTCAAGAAAAACCGGAAGCGAAACCGGAAGACAAGCCCGAGGCGAAGCAGGAGAAGAAGGCTGACGAAAAGCCAGCCAAGCCGAAGAAGGAAGCTGAGCCGGCCAAGCCTGCGGCGGAGGAACCCAAAGCCGAAGCGAAGCCCGAACCGAAAAAGATCACGTCGTTGGGCTACAGCAGCACACCCTTTATTCGCGGCCAACGCTGGAAGGTTCACGACATGAACCGCCCCCGCCCGCGAGCGATCGTGCCTGGGAACGCGTCGACTTATGACAAGCCAGGCACCGCGCCAAGCGACGCGATCGTGCTGTTCGATGGCAACAATCTCGACAACTGGGGCCAGCTGTTGCCCGAAGATCCCGGTTCGATCTATCAACCTCTTTGGTCGGTCGCTGACGGTGCGGTGACCGTCGTTCCCGAAACCGGTCACCTGCGCACGCTCGATACGTTTGCCGATTGCCAGCTGCACATCGAATGGGCGTCGCCCGAAGAGGTTCAAGGAGCCAGCCAAGAACGTGGCGACAGCGGCGTGTTGTTGATGGGCAAATACGAAGTACAGATCCTCGATTCGTTCAACAATCGCACCTTTGCCGATGGACAAGCGGGCGCGATCTTTGGCCAGCACCCACCGATGGTCAACGCCTCGCGCCCCAGCGGCCAATGGCAGGTCTACGATATCGTCTTCGAAGCACCGACCTTCAAAGATGGCAAACTGGAATCACCCGCTTATCTGACGGTGATCCATAACGGCATCCTGTTGCACCACCGCCGCGAACTGGTCGGAAGCGTGAAAGATAAAGAGCTGCAGCCATACAGCGAAGATCAACCGGCCGGGCCGATCTTGTTGCAGAACCACGGCACTCCCGTCCGCTATCGCAACATCTGGATTCGTCCACTGAACTGATCGGCGTCGACGCCGCGAAGAACCTCTGCGGTCATCGCCACGACGGATGACCGATCACTCCCTTCCGCCGCTGTTCCTCGTCGAAGACGCGTTGCGGCACGATCCGGCGGAAATCTTTGGCATCGCCGCGGATCCCGGCGTTGATCAACAGCAGGCCCAGACGGACGCTGTCCTTAGGAATCAACGGCAGCTCGGCAACGCCCTGGCCCAGCGAACCGATCCGGCCGCGAATGAAGATCATCGCGTCCATCATCGCTTCGCCAAGATTCATCCCCGCGTCGCCGCCGATCACCAGCGTTCCGTGCAGGGCTCCGTGAGCCGCGTTGTGGCCGACGTCGCCCCGGACAAAGACCTCGCCGCCACGCAGTGCCGCAGCGCATCCGTCCCCCGCGTTCCCGTAAACGGCTAGCGTTCCGCCGGTCATCGCCACACCGACGCCAACGCCCGCATTCCCGTGAACGCGAACCGCCCCGGAGACCATGCTCTCGCCCAAACCGTCGCCCACCGAGCCTCTTACCCGGACATGAGCCAAGCGATTGAACGCCAACGCGTAATCCCCCAGCGTTCCGCGGACATCGATCCGCCACGGTTTGTCTAACCCCATCAATAGATTGTCGCCACCACGGGCACGGCGGAGTTCGATCGATGGCGTGTCGTGATCGATCGTTTCGGGCATTTCGACAGCACGCAACCGCTCGAGAACCTCGCCGGCGTCCAATTCAGAAATGTCGATCGTCGCCAACGATTCGCTCTTTGCCTCATCCGACACGACTGAATTCCTTTGAAGAGTTTGATTGCTCACCTATTGTTGCGGATCGGCAACCACAAGGGTATCCCAACTGCAAAGCCCCGCCGAATCCAATCGACAAGGAAAAATCCGCTTTTTGTGTTGGGGCGAACTCGTTCCGTTTAAAGCTGCACTACCGGAGTGCAAGCTGGCGATCACGGAACAAGTGCAGTAGATTGGAGCACTCCAAAGGCCGATGTGGATCGGTCCGTCCAAACTTTCCTGCCAAAGATCCCATGCCAGAATCCATCGCAACCACTGCGAGTCTCGTCGGGCGATTGCGTGCTCGCGACTCCGATGCTTGGTCGCGGTTTTCGGTGATCTATTGCCCACTGGTCTATCGTTGGGCTCGGCAGGCTGGGTTGCAATCGTCCGACACCGATGATGTCGTCCAGGAAGTCTTCCGCGGCGTGACGTCCACGATCGACAGCTATCGAAATCAAAGCGTTTCGGGGAGTTTTCGACGATGGCTGTGGGGGATCACGCGACATAAGCTCGCCGATCATTTTCACGCCGCTGCCGCGCATCCGCCGGCGGTTGGAGGGTCCGATGCGAATCAGCGGCTTCAAGAGTTGCCTAATAAACCGCCTGAGGAGATCCGCGACGATGGTTCCTACGATGCCGAGGCGTGGATCTTGCGTCGAGCTCTTGGATTGCTTGAATCCGATTTCGAGGAACGAACTTGGCGCGCGTTCTGGAGGACTGCAATCGACAATTGTTCAGCCGCAGAGGCAGGCGAAGAATTAGACATGAGTTCGAAAGCCGTTCGTCAGGCCAAGTATCGCGTGTTGCATCGACTCCGATCGGAACTTCAAGACCAAGTCGACTGGTAGAATCCTGCCGTTGCGCCCTCCGTTCGCGCGGAAGCTTGTTTCTTACGGAATCGCGTGGCGCTTTGGCGAACAGCTTGTAGAGGTTAATTTTTTGGCCTCGTAGATTTCTCTACAAACTTTTGGGGTATCGGATGCGTTTAACAGACTGCCCGCCAAACGAAGCGTTGGCTGCCTACGTTTCCGGTGCGCTCGAAGAAGAATCCGTCCAGTCGGTTTCCGAACACGTCGAAGTCTGCCCGTCCTGCGAAGAAGCTGTATGCAACCTTGAATCCAGCTCCGACAGGCTCCTGGAGAAACTCCGGCTTCCCCTTCCGCAGGATCCCTTCGCGGAAGAGGAGGGCTGTGATCGCGCGATCGAATTAGTCAAAGAGATTGGCCTGGAGCCGACATTTATTGGCGAAGATGCCACGGTCGCCGGGTCCAATCCCGGCGACGCATCGAATGGGAAGAAGGCTCCGCCGCCAGAAATCGTAGGGATGCTTGGACAATATGAATTGATCAAGAAGTTGGGGCAGGGGGGCATGGGGGCGGTTTACAAAGCCAAACACACGCGGCTGCGGCGCATCGTCGCCTTGAAGGTGCTGCCCGCGAATCTGTTGCAGGATGAAGCTGCCATCGCCCGCTTTGATCGTGAGATGCAGGCAGTCGGAGCGTTGGACCACCCCAACATCATCCGCGCCAGCGACGCTGGCGAGATCGATGGCACACATTACCTGGTGATGGAGCTGATCAAGGGAGACGATCTTGCGGTCGTCGCGCGCCGTCGCGGCCGATTGCCGGTCGCGGACGCTTGCGAAGTGATCCGGCAAGCCGCTGTTGGACTGCAGCATGCGATGGAAAATGGCCTGGTCCATCGCGACATCAAACCAGCCAACTTGATGCTCAGCCAAAAAGGACAGGTCAAAATTCTGGACATGGGGTTGGCATTGCTCGAAACTCCTTTCGGTGACGACGACGGATTGACCTCGACCGGGCAGATCATGGGCACCGTCGACTACATGGCACCCGAGCAAGTCACCAACAGCCACAACGTCGACATCCGTGGCGACATCTACGCGTTGGGCTGTACGATCGATCGGTTGCTCAGCGGCGTGGCGCCGTTCCAGGATGGGAAGTACGACAACGTTATCTTCAAGGCGATGGCTCACGTCGATACACCACCGCTACCGCTGGGCGAGCGGCGAGCCGGCTTGCCTGCGGAGTTGCTCGCAATCGTTGACAGGACGTTGGGCAAGAAACCAGCCGACCGTTTTCAAACACCGACGGAACAATCATCGACGCTGCGCGAATTCCACACAGTGAATCGTCACGACGAACGATAGGAAAACTGATCCGCCGCATCACTGGACGTAACTACGCGAACCGGGACATCAAAAGACGCTTCTCCGCAACTTTTTGGTTATTAATAACGTTTTGGTGGCCCCTTCCAAGGCTCTCTTGCGCATGACGTGATGGAAAGCCCCAGGAACACGCATTGTCGTCGTGGATCTTGTCAAAAATCCGGCCGCGCGGAGATCGTTGGCAAGATCAATGATCCTGGGTAACCGAGCTTCAACCGCAAGAGAAACGTAAAACAAGATGGCTAAAGACGGTTCCTGGCAGACGTGGGGCAAGCGATTGATGGTGTTGCCGCCGATCGTTTTGGCCGTCGTGGTTTTCATGTGGCTGGCCAAGCATCCGCCGTCACTGTCCAAGCATGCCGAGGAGGAAAGCGCTCGGATGCTGAACACCATTGTGGTACCGCGATTGGATGTTCGTCCCATCGTCAGCGGTTACGGGACTGCGAAATACGCTCGATCGTGGCGAGCAGTGGCTCAGGTTCAAGGCCGGATCAAAAAGATTAATCCAGACCTTCGGGCAGGAGCGCGAATCCGAGCGGGGAAAGTGTTGCTGGAAATCGACGATTCCGATTACGTCTCGCGCGTGAGCGAATTGGACGCAGCGATGGACCAGCAAAGAGCGGAGATCGAACAACTCGAACAGACAATTTTAAACGGCAAGAAAAAGCTCGAGCTCCAAAACGAAACCTTACTAATCTTAAGGCGAGAATTTGAACGCGAGGAAGAGCTGCAGGCACGGCAAGCCGGCTCGAGTGCTTCGATCGACTTGAAACATCGCGAACTGTTGGCTCAATCAGAAGCCATGCAGGATCTTGAAAACAGTTTGGCGTTGGTGCCTTCGCAGATTAAAGCCTTGGAGGCGGCCATGAGTCAGTCAGAGGCCCAGAAAGTTCAGGCACTGCGCGATATCGAAAGAGCCAAGATTGCAACACCATTCGATATGCGTGTAGGAGAGGTGCAGTTGGAAGTTGGCCAATTTGTCAGCGTTGGCGAAGCGTTGTTTACTGGTTACAGCGGTGCGGACATGGAGGTCGAGGTTCAGTTGCCGCTGCAGGACATTCACCGATTGCTTGTTTCTGAAGTCGGTGAGAAGGGACTGCGTGAAAGCCTGACTCCGGAAACGTTCAAGGAGATGTTTCAATTCGAGGCCTTGATCCAAGTCGTCGGAACCGATTTCACACAATCGTATCCTGGAGAATTTTTGCAAGTGCGAGAAGTGGTGGACGCTCAAACCAAAATGGTCGGCTTCGTGGTCGGCGTGACGAATTTGCCACCGTCCGAACAAAAACGACCGCAACCACCATTGCTAGAAGGAGCGTTTTGCGACGTCGATGTTTTGGGGAAAATTCTGTCCGACCAAGTCGTGATTCCAAGACGAGCGATTCGCAACGGATCCGTTTTCCTGGTCGATGACAAAAACCGTTTAGCCAAAGCGGATGTTGATGTGACCTTCACTCAAGAAGATTACGCCGTGGTCGGGTCTGGATTAGAGGGGGGCGAGACGTTGGTGATCGCAAACCCTTCGCCCGCGATTATAGGCATGTTGGTCGAACCGATCGCTGCGGATGACGAACTGGAAAAACTGACCGATTCGGTTCACGTCGGCGACAAACTTTATCAGCAGGCCGAGACAGAGTTATCGCAGACCAGTTCGTGAGCGCTGCAAACCATAGTTGCCGAGGGCACGAGCCCCATACTGCGAGACTCGTCGCTTCGTCCACTTCCGCGGCTCCCAATACGATTCAACTTCCCAAAACCGATATGGACCCGTCTCCGTGCTAGAGAAATTCGTTAACCATAAGGTGTTGGCCAACGTGCTGATGCTGTCCCTCATCGGACTGGGAATCTACGCCATCCCGCGACTGCAGAAGGAAACCTTTCCGCGGTTCGACAGCTCAGAAATCCAGGTTCGGATGACGTACAGGGGCGCGTCAGCTGAAGACGTAGAACAAGGAATTTGTTTGCCGATCGAGGATGCGATCGACGGAATCCAGAACGTTAAAAAGGTTACCTGCACGGCGCAAGAGGGTTCGGCGACGGTCGTGGTTGAGATCGATGAAGGAGCTGACATCGCGACGGCGCTCAGCGATATCGAAACCGAAGTCGACGCGATCACGGACTTTCCCGCGGGAGCAGAAGACCTGATCGTCACCGAGCTGAATCGCAGCGATCGGGTGCTCACGATCGCCGTCACTGGCCCCATGGATGAAGACTCGCTGAAAGATTATTGCGAAGGCTTCAAACAAAAACTTAAACGCTTGCCCGGTGTTTCGCTGGTCGAGATCGAGGGGTTTTCGGATCGGCAACTTCGTATTGAATTGGATGCCGCCGCGCTGCGTCGTTTGGGACTGTCCGCCCAAGCCGTTTCGCAAGCCGTCCGCAGTCAAAACTTGGATGTCCCGGTAGGCACGATCGAATCGGAACACGAAGACCTGTTGTTGCGGATGGTCGAACAAAAACAAACTCCGCAGGAAATCGAAGACATCGTCATCAGCGGAGTGACCGGTCGTGCGGAAGTAAAAATCGGCGACATCGGACGCGTCGTGGATCGGTTTGCCGACGCCGAGCAAATGTCTTGGATCGATGGGAAGCGGGCGGGCATCATTCAAGTCAACAAGACTCGGTCGCAGGACACCACCAAAATCGCTGAAGTGGTTCGTGACTTTGTCGTCAAAGAACAACAGCGGCATCCTCAGTTACAGATCTCCATCACGAGTGATGGAGCCGAATTGATCATGAGCCGGCTGACGCTGTTGGCCAAAAACGCTTGGCAGGGCGTGGTGCTGGTCTTCTTGGTGATGTGGTTGTTTTTCAATTTCCGACTTTCGTTCTGGGTTGTAATGAGCCTGCCGGTGTCGTTCATGGGCGCGTTCTTTGTACTGCCGTTGGTGGGGCAGAGCCTGAACATGATGTCGTCCGTGGCGATTCTGATGGCGACCGGAATCTTGATGGACGACGGGATCGTGATCGCCGAAAACATTGCTCGCCACGTTTCGATGGGCAAGAAATCGATGCAGGCCGCCGTCGATGGTGTTCGTGAAGTCGCCATTGGCGTGATCTCATCATTCCTGACCACCTGCAGTGTGCTGTGTCCGCTGTTTGTACTCGAAGGGCACATGGGCAAGGTATTGCGAGTGATCCCGATGGTGCTGCTGACGACATTGATCGTCAGTCTGGTCGAAGCGTTCTTGATACTTCCCAGTCACCTCGGCCACTCGCTGGCCCATCATGAAAGCGACGCGCCGCGAGGGCTGCGGAGAAAGATTGATGGCGGAGTGGATTGGGTTCGCGAGAGTCTGTTCGGAAGTCTGATCGATTTCGCAATTCGTTGGCGTTACTTGACCGTGGGTATGTCGATCGCCGCGTTCATTCTGTCGATCGCGATGGTCACAGGCGGGTTGGTGAATTTCAGGCCATTCCCTGTCTTGGAAGGGGACAGGGTGGAGGCTCGGATCTTGATGCCTCAGGGAACGCCGCTTGCCGAAACCACCGCGATCGTGCGGCACATCAACGAGGCCGCCGCTCGCACCAACGAGCGGTTTCCGGATCAGCCGGGGGGTGCCGAATTGGTGGAGTCGGTAATGTCGATGTTCAATGAGAACACGGACGCTGGCGAAGCGGGACCTCATGTCGCAACGGTCTCGATCAAAATGTTGGCACCCGATGAAAGAACTACTTCGACCGACGATTTCACTCGCGCGTTGCGAGAAGAAGTCGGCCGAATCCCCAACGCTATTTCTGTCTCCATCGCCGAAGCCACTCCAGGACCGGCGGGACGCGCCGTCGAAGTGCTCTTCAAAAGCGACGACTTGGAAACCGCTCATGCGGCCGCGATGGAAAGTCAAAAGTGGCTGTCGCAATACGACGGCGTGCATAACTTCAACATTGATTTAAGGCCAGGAAAACAAGAGATTCGTTTGCACCTGAAGCCAGACGCCGTCGCGCTCGGTTTGAACGTCGAGGCGATGTCGAGCCAATTGAGTACGGCGTTCCAGGGAGCCAAGATCAGCGACATTCAAGCCGGTGTCGATCAATACGAGATCAACGTGCAGCTGGATGCCGAAAGCCGGAACACGCTCGAATCGTTCTTGGACTTCGAGTTCATTCTTCCCGGCGGCGTGCAGGTTCCATTGCAATCGGTTGCGAATTTGGAAACGACCTACGGTTGGTCCAAAATCTCACGTGTGGACGGATGGCGGACGGTGACGTTGATCGCTGACACGTACACGCAGGTGGTGAACACGACGAATTTGATGCGAGAGTATAAGTCGGAGTTCATGCCCAAGCTGGCCGAAAGGTACGACGGCTTGCAGGTTTCGTTGGGCGGGGAAGCGGAACGGTCCAGCGAAACCGGTTCATCGATGGCTTCTCTATTCCTGATGGGGCTGTTCGGGATCTATGCGATCTTGTGTTTTCAATTCGAGAGCTGGCTGGAACCGTTGATCGTGATGGCAGCGATCCCGATGTCCTTGATCGGCGTGATCTTTGGACACATGGGCATGGGCGTCGACATTTGCATGCCCAGTCTGATCGGGTTCGTGTCGCTGGCGGGTATTGTTGTCAACGACTCGATTCTGTTGGTGATGTTTTTGAAAAAAGAACGCGTCGAAGGAAAGCCCAACGTCGACTCAGCCCGCAGTGCAAGTCGGTTGCGATTCCGCGCGATCATGTTGACCAGCATGACGACGATGGTCGGACTGTTACCTCTCACGTTAGAAAGAAGCACGCAGGCACAAGTGCTGATTCCCACCGCAATCTCGATCGTCTTTGGTCTGTTGACGTCCACGGTCTTGGTGCTGGTTGTCATCCCATGTGCCTACGTCATTATGTGTGACCTAAGACTGGTCCGGTCCGAGGACAACGAATCCGCGGTAGCTCATTGAAATCCGCCCCACCTTTCACCCAGAATCAGCACTCAGGCCATTGAGAGGAAGAGGTGACGTGGGAATAGCTTCGATCTTTGGTTCATGGATCGATCCGACCCATTCTTTTTGGGGCGGACGTGTCGAACATCGGCAGCAAGTGAATTCTTTGGCCGTGAGGCTGCAGGGATTCATAGTGCATCGCCGCTATAGAATGGCGCCGTCCTTTCGCCGTGAAAATTGGGAATGGCTGCCGAAACAGACAGCAAACTCCCAGCAGCGGGAACTTTCACAGCCATCTCTCCGTAGGTTGAATCCAATTCCATCAACCTCGAGGGTGAATACGACGCAGCAGTTCCCGCAAGTTCAAACACTGAATAGCCCTGGCCAAACCGACAAACGAATTCGCCCGGCCGCTGCAAAACGGTTACAATAAAGCTCCTTCCCACCTTTACGAAAGCCAGCCGCTCGATAGGGGTTCACCCGACTGCCGGTTTTCGCCTGCCTCCCTCTCCGCACTGGTATCGAGATGCAAGCTTCCAAGCTCTTGCTGGCGCTGACGTTTGTCGCACTGTGCGGCCAACCTGCGGCTGCCGTCGATTATCTGACCGACATCAAACCGATGTTGGAAACCAAATGCTACTCCTGCCACGGAGCGCTGAAACAGGAAGCCGATCTGCGGCTGGAAACGCGGGCGTTGATGCTGGAAAGCGATTCGATCGTTCCCGGCAATGCGGCGGAAAGCCTGCTTTTTGAACGCGTCTGTTCGACCGACGACGACCGCATGCCGCCTCCCGAAGATGGAGCGGCTCTGAAACCGGCTGAGCTTGAGCTGCTGAAAGCTTGGATCGATGCCGGGGCGGTTGCACCGGACGAACCGCCGCCGGCCGCGCCCGATCAACATTGGTCGTTCTTGACCGTCGAGAAGCCGCCGATTCCCAAAATCTCCGATTCCGCATCAGACAGCGCAATCGCGAATCCAATCGACAGCTTCCTGCAAGTCCGTCGCGAGGCGTTGCAGCTGCAGGTTCAACCGCCGGCCGACCGTCCGCTGGCGCTGCGCCGATTGTATTTGGACCTTATCGGTTTGCCGCCGACGAGCGAACAGCTGCGCGATGCGCGGCCCTGGGATCAGATCGTCGACGAACTATTGGCTAGCCCCGAACACGCGCAACGTTGGGCCCGGCACTGGATGGACATCTGGCGTTACAGCGATTGGTACGGGCTGGGAGCTCAGCTGCGTAACAGCCAAAAGCATATCTGGCACTGGCGCGACTGGATCGTTGAATCGCTGCAGGCCGACAAGGGCTACGATCAGATGGTGATGGAGATGTTGGCCGGGGACGAACTGGCCCCGAGCGATCCCGACGTCCTCCGCGCCACCGGATTCCTGGCTCGCAACTATTATCTGTTCAATCGCACGACCTGGCTCGACAGCACGATCGAACACACCGGCAAAGCCTTCTTGGGACTGACGCTCAATTGTGCCAAGTGCCACGACCACAAATACGATCCGATCACGCATGTCGATTATTACCGGATGCGAGCGATCTTCGAACCACATCAAGTGCGGCTGGATCCCGTCCCCGGCGAAACCAACTTTGAAAAGGACGGCCTGCCGCGCGTCTTCGACGATCACCTGCAAGCCGAAACGTTCTTGCACTTGCGAGGCGACCCGACCAAGCCCGATCCCGATACCGAGATCACACCCGGCGTGCCAGCGTTGTTGGCCAGTTTTGCGCCACCGGTCGCGCCCGTCGACCTGCCAGCCTGGGCTTACGCGCCCGGTTCCCGCGACTATGTAGCTCGCGATCAGCTAGCAGAAGCGAAGCAGCGGGTTGTCGCCGCCGAATCCGAATTGCAGGCCGCTGAACAGAAAGCAGCTCAATTGCCCAAGACTCCCGAAACGACGAGCGCGGCGGACGACGAAGCCGAATTTGCGGCGATCGAAGAGTCGTTCGATGCGCTCGATCCCAAGCGATGGGAACTTGTCGGCGAAGGCTGGCGATTTGAAGAGGGGAAGCTGTTGCAGACGATCAGCGGCCGCGACAGCCACTTCCTGCATTTGCAGACGCCGCACCCGCGCGACTTTGATCTGACTTGCCAATACACGACCACCGGCGGCGACACCTACAAATCGGTGATGTTCCGATTCGATGATTCAGCGGACGGCCAGTTCAATAATTATGTCTACAGCAGCGCTCACGAACCGGCTCCGAAAATCCAAGTCGCTTACGCACGGCAGGGTAAGAGCAACTATCCCGGCGCGGGGCGAGTGTCGCGGCAGATCGCTGTCGGCAAAGAATACAAGCTGCGAATCGCCGTTCGCGATACGTTGATCAACGTCTGGCTGGACGATAAATTCCTGTTGGCGACTCATCTGCCCGAGCGGCGAGAGTCCGGCCGGTTTTCGATCTCGGGATTTGATGCCACGCTGGCGCTGAATCACCTGACCCTGGCACCGCTAGCGGCCGACGCAAAGCTTCAAGCGGCGAAGGGGAAGGCCCCCGCAACGCCTGCCACGATCAAGCAGGCTGTCGAAATCGCCGCCGCGAAATTGCAGGCCGCTCGCGCTGCCGAAGCTTCGCTGACCGCAACGATCGCCGCCGATCAACTGCGATTCGCCGAGGATGCCGACGAAGCCGCCACGACCGCTGCTGCATCGCTTGCCGCGCTGCGTCAGGCGGAAAGCTTGCAAGCCGCTGCGGAATACGAACTGCTGCTCGCCGGCGAGGACGGGAATAAGCGCAAAGCCGCGGAAGCGAAGCGAGCGAAGGCGGAGAAACAGCGACTGGCGGCCGAAGCTGGCAAGGGAAAATACAAATCGGTCCGGGCCTCCAAGAAAGCGTTAGAGACTCCCGAGCACAACGATTCGTATTACGGGGCAACCTACCCTTCGCAAAGCACCGGCCGGCGGCTGGCGCTTGCTCGCTGGATCACCGATCGCAAGAATCCGTTAACCGCGCGGGTGGCGGTCAACCATCTCTGGGCTCGGCATTTCGGGACGCCGCTGGTCGAATCGGTCTTCGATTTTGGTCTGCGTGCGAAACCGCCGGAGCATCTCGCGCTGCTCGATTACCTGGCGGCTGAACTGATGGAATCTGGCTGGAGCATGCGGCATCTGCATCGCATGATGGTGACGTCGCAGACTTACCAATTGTCGGCGTCGACAGTCGATGCCGATGCGACGACGCTGGCGGCGGATCCGACCAACGCCTTCTATTGGCGGATGAACACGCGGCGGATGCAATCGCAAACCGTTCGCGACAGCTTGCTGCATCTGGCGGGCGAATTGGACCTGACCGCGGGCGGGCCGTCGGTCGATCCGGGTCCGAAGAGTCGACGTCGCAGCCTGTATTTCAAACACTCGCGCGACCAGCAAGACAAATTCCTATCGATGTTCGACGATGCCGATCTGCTGCAATGTTATCTCCGCAACGAGAGCATCGTGCCGCAGCAGGCGTTGGCGATGGCCAACAGCGAATTGTCGCTGACGATGTCCGAAAAGATCGCTCAACGGATTGGTGATGCGACCTCCGATCCTTCGCTCGCCAGCTTCATCGATCAAGCGTTCCTGACGCTGCTGGCGCGGTTGCCGGCCGATCCGGAGCGACAAGCGTGCGCCGATTTCTGTCGCCAATTGGTCGATCGATCAACGCTCGAATCCGCGGCGGAGCGCGATGCCCGTGCGCGACAGCGATTGATCCACGCGCTGCTGAACCACAACGATTACATTTCGATTCGGTGAGAAAAATGGCTGCCAACAAATCGCAATTCGATTCACAAATGAACGATCCACACAACCGTCGCCGCTTTCTGTCGGGAGCCGGCTTGGGACTCGGGTCGATCGCCCTGTCGTCGATGCTGGCCGACGAACAGCGAGCCAACGCGGCGGGGCTGCATCTGCCCAATGGCCGGCCGCACTTCGCGCCCAAAGCAAAAAACGTGATCTGGTTGTTCATGCGTGGCGGGGTCAGCCACATGGAGAGCTTCGATCCCAAGCCGATGTTGAACAAGTTTGCCGGCAAGTCGATCGATGAAACGCCATTCTCCAGCGTCAACGATCCCGAATTGCTGAAGCGGGTGCGGGTCGTGGTCGTCAACGATGCCAATGGTCAGCAGCGGAAGCAACTCTATCCACTGCAGATCGGTTACAAGGCGTACGGTCAGAGCGGGATCGAGGTCAGCGATTGGTTTCCGCACATCGGTTCGTGCATCGACGACATCGCGGTCGTCCGTTCGATGTGGACGACCGACGACAATCATGGCGCTCAGGTTCAATTCCATTCCGGCCGCCACATGCTCGATCCGCGCGTGCCGACGATTGGGGCCTGGATCAATTATGGTTTGGGCACGTTGAACCAGAACCTGCCGCAATTCATCAGCATGGGGCCGCGGTTCTTCGACCGCCGCGATGGGCATTATCTGGGGCCGGCCTACGATGCTGTCGAATTGAAAGTCGACCCGAGCAATCCGCTCGACTACGCCTCGCCGCAACGAGCGGTGACGCCGACGGAGCAGCAGATGGGGTTTGATCTCGTCAGCCAGTTAAATCGGCTGAGCGATTCTCGATACCCACGCGACGCGGCGATGGAAGCGCGAACCAAGTCGTATGAACTGGCGTTCCGGATGCAGACCGCGGTTCCCGATGTGATTCGGTTCGACCAGGAGACGCAAGCGACCAAGAACCTGTACGGCTTGGACCAACCCGAGACGCGGGCCTTTGGCGAGCAACTGCTTGCCGCGCGGCGGTTCAGCGAACAGGGCGTCCGATTTATTCAGATCATGCACGGCGGCGGAGCGGCGGGGGCGTGGGATCAGCATTCGAATCTGAAGGCGAAGCACAGCCAGCTGTCGATGCAGGTCGATCGGCCGATCGCGGGACTGTTGAAGGATCTGAAGCAACGCGGAATGCTAGATGAAACGCTGGTGGTGTTTGCCACCGAATTCGGCCGCACTCCCGGTTCGCAAGGGAGCGACGGACGCGATCATCATCCCTACGGCTTCAGCGTTTGGATGGCAGGGGGCGGAATCAAGGGAGGCGTTGCCCACGGGGCGACCGATGAGATCGGATTCCATGCGACCGAAAACCCGCACTACGTGACCGACATCCACGCCACGATCATGCACCAATTGGGCTTGGATTCGCACCGCATGGAAGTCGCCGGGCACAAGCGGCTGGAGCAAGACTTTGGCCACGTGATTCACGACATCTTGGCGTAACGCGGGCGACGTTTGGCGAGCCTAGACCGGAAACGATTTGCCTTCGAGTTTTTCGACCGCTTCGCGAATCGCGTCGGGAACGGGGACCGGTTTCTGTTGAGCGAAGTTGTAGAGCACGACGTCGCAAGACGCCTGAGCCGCCGGGACGCCGGTCGCTTCATCGACGATCAAACATTCCAGCGACACGCTGCCGATCGAAACGCGACAGACGCGGACGCCAACGGCCACGTCGCCGGGAAAGTTCAACTGGCGAAGATACTTGCACTGGACCGAAGCGACGATCGCTCCGGTGCCGCTGTCGCGCGAGACGACTTCGACGCCAACACGCTCGCCGTAGAGGCAGCGAACGTGTTCGAACCACTTCATATAGACCACATTGTTGACATGCCCATAGGCATCCAAATCGCCCCACTGGATCGGAATCCGGACGACGATGGGAAAGTCTTGTAACGCTGTCGGTCGTTGAAATTCGGTGGAGCTCAATCGTCTACTCTTCTTCCCGCGGCATCGGTTCGCCACATTGGTTGCAGTATCGCGCGTCGGATGGTTGATCATCGCGACCGCAGCGTTGGCATGTTTTCAGTTCGTCATCGTCATTTTCATCGGCGAGGGCTCGATTCCCCAATCGGTCGCGAGCATGCGCGGTCTCGCTGAGTCGAGCAGTGACGAAACCTGTCGGCACGATGATCAAACTGTAGCCCAACAAGATCAGGATCGCACTGATAATCTTGCCGGCGGTCGTCTTGGGAACAACGTCGCCATACCCGACCGTGGTCATCGTCACGATCGCCCAATACATCGACTGTGGGATCGAATCGAAACTGGAACTGGGGGCGCGATTGTTCAAGTGGTCGTCGAAGTTTTCGACTTGGTACATCAACGTTCCGCTGAGCGTGACGGCGATCACGACGGTGAACAGAAAGACGACGATCTTGCCGCGCGAGTCCCAGATGCTGCGGTATAGGACGTCCGCTTCGCTCATCAAACGCAGCAGCTTCAGAACCCGAAAGACCCGCAGCAATCGGATCGATCGGACCATCGCAACCGAAGCGAAATGGCTGCCCGCCAGATAGAAGATGTAGGTCGGCAGGATCGAACAGAGATCGATCAGCCCCCAAAAGCTGAACATGTAGCGTTGCGGTTTGCGAACGCAACTCAAGCGGACCAGATACTCGGCGGTGAACAGGATCGTGAACGACCACTCCAACGCCTGGAAGTACCACGAGTATCGATCGGCCACGCTGCTGACCGTTTCCATGCTGACAACGGCCACGCTGACCAGAATCGCGATCAACAGCCCGATATCGAACAGCTTGCCCGTCGGCGTGTCCGATTCGAAGATGATGATGTAGAGTTCGCGTCGCCAGCCCGACGCCGGGCATTGCAAACGGCGTTCTTGGCGAGTGAAATGATCGTGAACGTTCATGCAGGCCAAAGCTTCTTCGGTTCGGCGCCTATGTTGGTTTTTCGATGCAACGGTTTCCGGTATCATCGAATCGCGGAACGACCACTTTACAAACTCCCGATGTCGCCTCAAACCACGTGATTGCGCGAATGGCCCGATTAAAGCTGATTCTTGTTGTTTCGTTCCTGCTTCTGCTGGTGATTATCGCCTATCTGAACCGCGGCAAGGTGGCCCTGAATCTGCTGTTTTCCGAGTTTGAAGTCCCCGTCACGATCCTGATCGTCGTCACGGCGCTGATCGGATTTGCGGTGGGAGTCGTGTTTGGGTCGAGAATTCCGCGAAAGTTGAAAGTGACCGGCGTGCCGGGCGATTCCAAAGCGTCGGATAAAACGAAGCGGTAACGCACGCCCAGCGACCCGTCGATGGGGCGGCGAATCATCGCGGTTATGCGTCGGCGGGGCGAACGACGTAGCAGCAACTAGGGACCCAGCGCCGCGTTGATCGCTGAACCAACTGGTATTTGCAATCGTCGATGACTTGCAAAACGACGTCGTCGGGGACAAACAGATTCTGCACGCCAAACACGACGCGGCCGTGAGGCGACAGAAACGCGGGTGCCTGGTTCAAGAACTCGCGAAGTACCTGGGTCCCGTCGTGGCCGCCGTCCCAAACCTGGTCGCCGTCAACTCCCAGACGCTTGGTCAATTGAAGGTCTTGCCCTTGCTGCGACGGAACGTAGGGGACGTTAAAGAAGATCACATCGTATCGACTCTCGGAATCGACACCCGAAAAGAGGTCGCTGACGACAAACCGCGTCGGAACATCATTTGCGTCAGCCACCCGCTGCGATGATTCCACTCGCGTTGTCGAGCAATCGGCGCCATGCAGTTCGACGTGACATTGTTTGGCGACCGACAGTCCGACCAATGCCGCTTGCCCGATCCCCATCTCGAAAACGGCGGTGTCATCGGGAGTGAGCGTGTCGCAAACCGCTTGCCGCAGCGCCACGGTCGTCGGATCGAAACTGACATCGACTTCGGCGGGAACCTTGACGCCAAACAACTGCTTGATCAGCCAATGGTTCGAACGAACCATCGCCAGGATCGGATGGGTGACTTCGTAAACCATTGACTTCAAATCCATCGATCACCCTTCGCGAACGCTACATCCCCAGATGGGGACTAGAAACAGCTGATGATAGTCGGTTCACGCCAGCTAAACAGCACAGGACCGATGTCGACACACTCACCACCTCATCTCAACCCTCACAACACCACGTGTTTCTAGGCTGCCGTCGTCTCCCATCCGGTGGAATAGAAAGGTGGAATCGATCGGCTGCGAGGTACCAAACGGACATCGCTTGCCCGTCGCGTGAGGCATGAAATTAAATCATGTTAAGAAACTGCCCTGTGGTCCATCATTGCGGGTCGTTGTTTATGCACCACAAGGACTGGAGTGAGCCGTTTCGGATTGATTGCCAGTCAACAATTTTTCAAATTTCCACGACCATCCTTCTCGACAATGTTGCTCCCGAAGGCGCAGAGAGGACGTGTATGCGGTGGAAACTCCCGCAGGAACATCGCCGCTGCCGCACCGCGACGGTTAACCGGTTCTTCACCAAACAGAAGCTTTCTCATCACAGTCACTATGTAGCTTGCGGTTGCTTTATGAAGTCGTGCCCATCGAGATGAGGCACACGCGCGTCGGCCGCTGTTGCCACGCAGACTTCGATTCATTTGATACAAAACCGGAGCATCCCCCTGTGTGCTGTTTACAACAGACTTCAACCCTCTCAGTTCGTTCGAACCGTCGTGGTTTCACGCTGGTCGAACTGTTGGTCGTGATCGCGATCATCGGAATTCTTGTCGGCTTGCTGCTGCCAGCGGTTCAAGCGGCGCGCGAAGCGGCAAGACGAATGCAGTGCCAAAACAACATGAAGCAACTCGGGCTGGCGTTGCACAACCACATGGACACCTACGGCTCGTTGCCTCCAGGACACGTCAACTTCGACACAACCGACAATCGTTTTAAGACCGGCGGTTGGCAGCACGGACAAGAGCAACTGGGCTGGCACTGGCTAGCGCTCGTCCTACCCTACATGGAACAACCCGGTCTTTGGGAACAAGTGAAGGTATGTGACAAAGCGATGGTGAGCACGTCCAACCCTTGCGATCACTGCGAAGCCATGAGCACCAACTCCAACTTCGGACGTGAGCAACTGCCTGCGTTCTCCCGCTGTCCATCGGCCGTCACCCTTTCGAAGCAATTCAGCGATGGCGGTTACGGACTCGAAGCGCTCGGCAAAGGGAGCAATTACGCAGCCAGCTGGGGTTCGGGAAACATGCTTTCTTGGGAATCCTCCAGCACCCGCGGTGCGTTTGGGACGGTCTACCTGTCTCCCAACAAGGTCTATTCGGCCAGTGGCACGTCGAACAAGTTTCAACATTCCAAGGGAATGGGCAGCCGCGACTTTATTGATGGGATGAGCAACACCGTTGCACTGAGCGAGATCATCGGCAGCGACGGGCTGACGGGAACGTCCAGCCCCGACATTCGCGGCGTCTGGATGTCTCCAGCAATGGGGGCAACCATCTTCTCCGCCTTCCTGAATCCCAACTCGCGTGAGCGGGATGTGATCGCAGCGTGCGACGAAGCGATTCCAGACACCAAGTTCCCGTTGTTGGCGTGCACCGAAGAACGCGACACCGAAAACGTTTACGCTGCGGCAAGAAGCTACCACGCTGGCGGCGTCAACACGGCGATGGCCGATGGATCGGTTCGCTTCTTCTCCGAAACGGTTGACAACGTCGCCGTCTGGCGTCCGTTGAACACCGCTCAGAACGGCGAAGTGATCAGCGAATAGAAGATCGCCCAAATACGATCAGCCCACGATAAGCTCGCCTTTCTCAACTGAAGAGAGGCGAGCTTTTCTCGTTTTGATCGCAGGCCGTTCCGGTACATCCACCGGCTCCACCCTCGCGCCGCGGCCTCGACGCGTTAACACTTACTCAAGCCCTGGGAGCGGCTATTTGTAAGCCTTCAGCGGTTCGGACTGGCTCAGCGAACCGGCGATGTCGAGGAATTCGATCTTTCCCGATTTGACATCGTACAACGCTCCGACCAGCTTTACGTTTCCGGCGTTCACTGCGTCGCGGATCACCGAACTGCGGCTCAAGATCTCCTCGCCCGTCCGCCGAACGTTCTGCTTGGCGACCTCATCGACAAACGTCTCCAAGGCTTCCTCGTCCATCTGATCCAGCGTGCTCGCATCGATCCCGCTGACGCTTGGCGCGATCTCATCGACGATCGCCTGCAGGTGTTGGCAACCGGTCACCGACATCGCGTCTTGACCATTGGCAACCAATTTGACCGCTGCGGTAACCGCACCGCAGCGAGTGTGGCCGAGGACCGCAACCAACTTCACTCCCGCCACGCCAACGGCATATTCGAGGCTACCGAGCGACTTGGTACCGACGATATTTCCCGCCACGCGGACGCTGAAAATGTCGCCCACGCCGAGATCGAAGACAAGTTCGGTGGGAACCCGCGAATCGATACAGGACAAAATCGCCGCCAACGGGTTCTGTCCCGCCGAGGTTGCATTGACCTGTCGCCCGAGATCGCGATTCAACCGCGTGCCATCGACAAAGCGACGATTCCCTTCGCGGAGAATTTCGATCACTTGATCCGAAGCAACTTGGTCTCGCAATTCGCGACTGGAATAATCGGCGAACTGGACCTCGTCCTGCAGTTGATACTTCGCTCGGAATCCCTTCAAACTGACCGTGATCCCGCGCGCCGGCCCCACGTTCTCTTTGAAGTCGCGGATCAAACTGAGCACATCCGGATCGATGTAATCCGATTCCGTTGCGTCGATCAATAAGTCGCTTCCACGCTTTGATTCGTTCAAGACCCGTTCGATCGCCGCTCGGTTCAAGAAGCTGACTTGGTTTGCCAATTCGATATGCGTTACATCGCCGGCCAGATGCGTTTCAACAATCCGGCGAATCGGTCTACGGAGATTGCTGTTCAAAATAAACAGCACGCTGACCGCCAAGCCGATCAAGATTCCGATCAACAGATCGGTAAACACGATCGCAACCACGGTGATGATAAACGGCAAGAATTGGTAGCGTCCCTCGTCCCACATCTGCTTGAACAGTTTGGGGCTTGCCAATTTGAAACCGGTCACCAACAGAATCGCAGCCAATGCCGACAGCGGAATCATGTTCATGTATCGCGGCAAGATGGCGACGCTCAACAGCAGCAACACGCCGTGGAAGATGGCTGAGAGTTTTGTCTTGGCCCCAGCGCCAACATTCACCGAACCGCGGACGACGACCGATGTGACCGGCAGACCACCGATCAGACCACAGACGAGGTTGCCGCAGCCTTGCGCGATCAATTCGCGGCTGGGAGGCGAATTCCGTTTTTCGGTATCCAGTTTATCGACAGCTTCCAGGTTCAGAAGCGTTTCCAACGAGGCCACCACGGCGATCGTGATCGCCGCAACGTAGACCGCCGGGTTCACAGCTTGGGTAAAGTCGGGCAACCGCAAGAAACCGAAGAACTCCGAAATACTTCCGGCAGTCGGAATCTGAACCAGATGGCTCGCGGTGATCGACCACTGGTCTCCCATCCCCTGGAACCACATGCTCAAACCAACGCCCAGAAAGACTACAATCAGCGGGGCGGGAACCAGTGAGTTTTTCAGCTTGGGGATCCGATCCCAAACGATCAACAATGCAACCGACAGCAAACCGATAACCATCGCGCCGACGTGGATGTCGCCAGCGACAATCGTCAACAGTTCGGAGAAGGTGTTCTCTTGATCGGGCTGCTGGAACGACATCTCTCCTTCGGGATCGGTGTCGTGACCAAAGACGTGAGGAATCTGTTTCAGGATCAGGATGATACCGATCGCAACCAACAGACCCTTAATGACGCTGGAGGGGAAAAACGCGGACAGCGCGCCCCCTTTGGCGATACCAAATCCAATTTGGATCACGCCGGCGATCGCAACCGCCAATAGAAAAGCTTCGAACGAGCCGAGGACCGCGATCTGAGCGGCAACAATCGCTGTCAAACCGGCGGCCGGTCCGCTGACGCTGGTGTGGGAACCGCTGATCGCGGCGACGACAATACCCCCCACGATGCCCGCGAGCAGACCTGAAAACAGATCGGCTCCCGAAGCCAACGCGATGCCCAAGCAAAGGGGCAACGCGACGAGGAAGACAACCAAACCCGCGACCATGTCGCGGGCGATCGTGGTGGGGGAAAACAAAGAGGTGTTCTGGGGCATCGATGTACCGTGACTGTAAAGGAATCTTGACGCAAGTCACAACGAATCTTCGACGAAACGGCAACGGTGCCACAAACGCAGCCCAACCTTGGGATCAACGAAGAACGCAGCAACTCCAATGGAAATAAAACGCCAAAACCTGGCCGGGATCATTGTCCGCCGACGGTCGTTCGACACGAATGTCGATCGGGTTTATGGAGTTTGGAGTCGTCTAAATGGATTCGGCTAGCACCGCATCGGCGCAAGTAATCCGTTGGCGATTCGATGACCATCGACGGGCAACGGTAGCGCAATCACACGCGAAGTGAAGCGTGCGATGTAATCGAATTGGGCGTGTATCGACATTCGGTCAAATGACCGATTGGCACGCTCGCGACGCTGTGAAGAGCAAACGACGCGTTCTTCGACTTCTTCGGTTTCCGTTTGACGTTCGTTGCCAAGCAGCGAACGCGAAGCCGACGATGTGATGCCCAGGCTCGGAAGCGCAAGCAACACCAGCATGATGCATGGCATCAAGCGGATGATTCGTGGGATTCGGAAACCGTTGAGCATGGAAAGCAGTTACTGGGGCAGCTGAGCTTTGTTGCACTGAACGGCACAACGTATGCTTATTTATCTTAGCGGGCCGTCACACCCTGGCAAGAACGATTCTACGCGACCGCAGCCCAAAGGTTCGATATTTCTGTCGGCAATCGAACGACAAAACACGAGTCTTTCCCTCGGTATTCCGCCTTCCTGCGTTGTCGAATTGGAGTGCAATCGGAGCTTGAAGTAAATGAAATTCATGAAGATTTCATCCCCAGGAAAAACTAGGTTTTTCACCAGCTAGCCTCACTCCTTTGGTTGCGTGACGCCATATTTTGCTCCGATGGGAGCCCAAGTCCGCTAGCAATCGACGCTGCCCGGCGAGGTTTGCGTTCCATCGCAAAGTTCGTTGCAGATCCGTTAGGTGTGGGTTACTGGTGGTCGGTCGTCGATTAAACTGCAGGTCGCTTTCCGCTGAAATGCAAGCAGGGTGAAGTGGGGTGGCAGTCAACAATGCTCCACCATGTTTGCTTGTTCCTTCCGTTTCTTCATTAGCCCATCAGGATTCATGAACGATCAACCCGCCCCACCGGATCGACGCAACTTCTTTCAGCACGCAATGCTTGGCACCGCGGGAGCGGGGTTGGCCCTCGCGTCGAGCTCGCATGTCACCGTTGCTTCCGAACCGAAGGAACAATCGACACGCGATCCGGTGATTGCCAACCGTGTCGATGTCCTTGTCGTTGGGGGTGGAACCGCCGGAACGATCGCAGCGATTCAAGCGGGCCGCGCCGGTGCGAAGACGATGTTGGTCGAACGGGGTAGCCAACTGGGCGGAACGATGACAACCGGCGGCGTCGCGTTTCCGGGACTGTTCGACGCTTGGGGTAAACAGGTGATCGCGGGGATCGGTTGGGAATTGGTCCGCGAGAGCGTCGAACTCGACGGGGGGGAACTGCCCAATTTTGCCAAAGTGCCGCAGCGTCATTGGCAGAACCAGGTCTACACCAATCAATTCCTGTACGCGATTCTCGCCGAAGAGAAGTGCCACAAGGCGGGCGTTGAGTTGGCGTATTACGAGTTTCCTCAGGCCGCCACCCGAGTCGCCGATGGCTGGCAAGTCGATTGTGTTGGCTTCGGCACCCAACGCCGGATCCTCTGCAAACAGATCATCGATTGTACCGGCGGCGCCGAGGTTGTCGGCATGCTCGGATTCGACCGCCTGCGTGAAGAGGTGCGGCAGCCCGGTTCGATGCTCTTCAAAATCGGCGAAGAACATCAACCCGGACGCGAACAAGTCCATCGCCTGTACGTCCACGGAGCCGATTCGAGCAACTCGCGGACCGTCACCCAAGCGAACCTAACGGGCCGCCGATCGGTCCTCGCCAAGGTCCGTGCCGAGAAGAAACGGCTGATGCAACTGCAGCCCGAAACGGGGTTCCGCGAGAGCTATCGGATCGTTGGCGAAACAATGGTCACGGTCAACGATTACACCTCGGGGCGTCTGTTCGACGATGCGATTTCCAACGCCTTTTATCCCGTCGACCTGCACACCAAGACGGGCGTCCGACCTAAACCGCTGAAGCCCGGGACCGTGCCAACGATTCCACTGGGTGCTCTGATTCCGAAGGGAAGCCGCGATTTGATCGTTGCCGGGCGTTGTCTGTGCAGCGACCAATTGGCCAACTCGGGCCTGCGCGTCCAGGCCTCTTGCATGGGGATGGGGCAAGCCGCGGGCGTCGCTGCGTCGCTGGCCGCTCAAACCGGAACGACGCCGATGGAGGTTCCGTTGGCCGAAATCCACAAAGTGCTGCGCGAGCACGGTGCCATCATCCCCGGCAAGGCCTAACCGCGATGCGCCGTAGCTTTGTCTCGTTGTTGACCGCGATGACCTTCGTGGTGATTGCGGTGACCGGTGTGCTGGCGTTTGTGCAGCCTTTCTCCGTAACGATCGTGGGGCTTCACGCGCTGATGGGTTTCCTGTTCATCGGCGTTGTCGGATTTCATTTGGCTAACAACATTCGGCCGCTGAAACGCTACCTGCGCAGCAAGTGGCTGTGGATCAACCTAGCCGTCACCGCAGCCCTGACCACTGCGATCGCGATGCAACCGCAACCGGTGCGAACGCTCCTCGGGCTCAGCGGAAACCTGGGGCCGGCACTGGACCGGTTCGAGCTTCACGACGAGGGGCTGACCTACCAATACACTCCCGCGCCGCACTACAAGCTGACGCTGACGGTTCGGATGGGCGATGCGTTTAATCCAGCCGATCCGCCCGAGTTTGCGATCTGGATCGAAAACTCGTCGTTCTACCACATCAAAACGCTCCACCGGCCCGAGGCCGCCGACAACGAAGCCTCGCTGCCGTACTGGTCCTTCAAAGTGAAGGAATATGAAAAGGCAAAGCTTGCCGCCGCTGCAGGGGTCGACGTCGACGCGGTCTCCGGGGCGACGAAAAACAGTTCCTTTGATCCGGCCGATTACATGCTGCCGGTCGATCCGGAAGAACCGATGCCCTATCGGATCCTTGTCGAGATCAACCAACGGGGTGATGCCAGTGAATCGGTCGACGACCAGCCTTCGCTGATCTACAGCGTCGAAGTCGACAACTCCGATCCACACGCCTTCCAATTGCTCGACCTCATCGGTTACCCGCAGCGTGAAGAGGACGAACAACCAACGCAATGGGCGATCTATTACGTCGACCAACGGTTCGATTCCGCGCTGGAACTAATCGACAGCGCCCTGCTAACGATCGATCGCGATAAGCCCTCGGACTGATCGGAGAATCAGCCTCCTACCGAGACATCTTTGCCGAATCGAGCGGCCAACCGGGCAGCTTGCCACACGACTGAAGCGCCAGCACCGCCAAGGCAGTTCCGGTGTTGGAGATCAGGTTTCCCGCATCGTTGACCGGCGAACGCGTGAACCACTTGCCGCTCTCGCGTTGGTTCGTCAACAACCACTGAATTCCTCGCTGCAATCGCGGATCGTCGGCGGGAACGCCCAACTCGCGGCTGATCACGATCACGAGGCCGGTGCCATAAGAATCGCTCGTCTCGGTATCCAACGGCGGCGCATCGGGGTGCAGCAAGTCCTTCCAATCGGTCAAGAAACCGGAGGTCGACCAACCTCCGTCGGGCAATTGATTGCCCATCAATTGCTCCAGCGTGGTCGCTCGCACTTCGTCGCTGACGATGCCGTCGATCCGCACCGAACACCAAGCCAACATGGCGCGGTGATGCAACGATTTCGGCGGGCTGTTTTCGAAGTAGCCGCGCAGCTTTTCCAACCCGGCCTGCGCCTGTTCGGTCTGTGCGTATCCGTCCGGCGCGATGCCGATCGCTAGCGCCGCGACCGTCGCGCCGTAGTGGTCGTCGATCTCCATGGGAGCGTAATCGCAATCGGGCCAAGCCCAGCCGCCATCTTCGCGCTGCACGGTCCACAAGATATCCAACACGTCGCGCGCGACCGGACTCAGAGTGCCCGTCGTCTGCAGATCGTTAAACGTTAGCCCCGCCGCGACGACGATCGGCCAGAAGCCGTTGTTCACGTTGGGCCCCTTCTCCTTCCAGCGAACCGTGCGGTACTCCTCGAAAAACTGACGCACTTCGCCCGAATCTTCCTGCACCGACGCAAGCGCTGGCCGCGCAAACATGTAGGGCATGTTGGTGTGGCAGGTCACGCAGTTCTTTTCCTTCTGCCAAGTCAACGCGGCGCGGTCCATATAGATCGCCGCTTGTTTTGCAGAGAACTCCGCCGCCATCGGCTCATCCGCCGTGATCGGTTCACGCTCTTCCGGAACCGATTCGAGCGTGACCACGTCTTGAGCCATCGCGAGGTGGCACCAACCACCGACGAATATCCCAATCGCGACGTAGCCCAACCGTTGCAAATGTTGGCGAACAAGCATTCTGAATTCCCTGTGGCATGGTAAGGAGGTGGGATGTGAAGGCGGGGGGGGAAGCTCAATTCTAATTCTGTGGGATCGGCTTGTCTGCAGACTTAGGTGCTTAAGTAGGGCATCTCTCCCACGCGAGCGTCCAACCTTCATCGTCCCAACCGATTGCTGAACGTTTCCGTTGGCAAACGTTCGCTTCCCGAGAGGAACGTGCCGATCGGGCGTCTTGCTGTCTTTCCATTCCATTCGCGTCGGATCTCGCTCCAAACGAGGGTTGGGGAAGACTACCATGGTGGCAAATTTAAAAATTGTTTTCATTTTTTCGCGTGAATTGGACGGTTTCGGAAGAACTACGGATGAGGACCTAGGGGATCGCCAGTGACGAGATGCCATGAGAAAGAAGAGTTCGCACGCGTGTTTGCGCGGGTTGAGGGCAGGTTGCGGCGATACGTGCAGGCCATCGTGCCAACCCCCAGCGATGCCGACGACGTGATGCAAGAAACCGCTATTTCCTTAATGCGCAAGTTTGACCAATACGATCCAGAGCTTCCATTTTTCAACTGGGCGTGTCGTTTCGCTCAGTTTGCAGCGAAGAAGCACCACAGTCGCACGATGGCCAATCGCCGTCAATTTTCCGATGCCGCGATCGATGCGATCGCGGAAGATTACCCACATCATCAACAGCTGGCGGGCGAACGTCGAAAGGCGCTTGGTGATTGCTTGACGCATCTGAGCGATGCGGATCGTCGGCTGGTGGAACTGCGTTACTTCAGCGATGAAACCGTGGACAACTTATCTCAACGGATCGAAGAACCGGTCTCCCGGCTCTATCGATCACTCTCACGGATCCGAAAAGCATTGGCAAATTGCGTTCACAAAAAAATGGCCTCGGAGGAATTGCGATGAACTCCTCGCCAGACCCTTTCGACAACGACGAAATACGCCATCTGATCAGCGCCCTCTTCGATGGGACGATCGACGACGCCGCCTTTGAACGGTTGGATCATGCGATCGCAACGAACCCCGAGACGCGTCGGATGTATCTCGAATATCTGCAAATCCATCAAGAGCTTCCCGACCTGCTGGGGCCTACCGACGCGCCGCAGATGATTCGTGGAGCGAGCGTTTTGAATGACACGGCCGACGATTTCGTTTTCTCCCCACAAGCCTCGGTTGTGGGAGGCTGGATGACGGCGGTTATCGCTGCTGCGCTCCTGATCCCGATTTCATTGGTTGTCGGAATTTACGTCGGCAGGTCGTCATCAAAACCGGATGCCAGCACTGCCGCCGCGAATCCGATCGCGGTCGCCAGTGAAGCGCGTTTTGTAAGCCTTGCCCATGCAAGATTCTTCGGAGAATTGCCGCCGCAAATTGGCGCATCCCCCACGTTGAACCGCGACTATCTACTGATTCAAGGGATGGTCGAGCTTGGATTTCCCAGCGGAGCCACCGCGGTCATTCAAGGGCCTGCTTCATTCCGCGTAGAAGGGAACGAGCTTCTTGCGCTCGACATCGGACAATGTAGTGTTCATGCTCCTGCGGGGGCCGAAGGTTTTAAGGTGGAAACGCCTCGTTTGAGCATCGTCGATCGCGGGACGCGGTTTTCTGTGAATGTCTCGCAAGCGAGTGAAACCGACGTGCAGGTGGTGGAAGGGGCGGCAGACGTTTACGAAAAATCGGATTCGAAACGCGCCCCCAGCCTCGCGCTTTCGTCGCCGCTGCGGTTGGAAGAAAAGCAGGCGATGCGTTTTGCGTCGTCCGAGTTCGAGGATTCCGCCGCGGTCCCTTTCGATCGCAAACGTTATCAGTATGGACTTCCAGATCGCGTGGTCTCCTACCAGGCAACAACCTCCGACACCGAGCGCGCCCGTGCGCTCACTTCCGTGACGGTTCAGCGCGGACAACAGATCGAAACGATTCCGGTCGACCAATTGATCCCTTCCCGACTGACCTGGTTTCATGCCTTGCCCAACCACGGATACTTGGCAGGCGAACCGGTCCTGCCCGGGGAGCGCGCGAGCTTCGCTTCGGATCGCTTTTTGCATACCGGAGTGATCAACATTGGCGGCAACAAGGAACCGCTGACCTCAGATCCAATCATGACGATCGACCCGCAGGAGGATGATTTCGGAACTCCCGGAATGGCAATCCAGTTTGATCGCCCGGTACGCAACGGTCCCGGTCCCGATGTCGTTCTGTTCGAGTTGCAATTGCTGATGAACCCGTTGGAAGGGGACGCATTTCATGTCAGCCCGCTGAAATTCGAGCAGGGCTTGCATTCCCACACGATCTCCTCGTTCGACTTAACGATGGAGTCTCCCGAATCGCTCGTTTTGGATAAGATCCACTTGTTCAAATTCAAGCAGGTTCCACGTTCTTTGGAACAATTGGAAACGTTTCCATGCACGTCACTTTTTCAGGGTTTTAAAACGCAGGCCATCGCTGTCGGGATCGATTTGTCCGACTTGGGGTATCCCCTGGGCGCGACGGTCGAAGGACTGTTTTTTCAAGACGATCTCGCAGACGAATATTATCTCGACCCCGTCTTCATTGCCGGACTGCCCGAGAAGATCCCATCCCAGGCAACCGCAAATTCTGGGCACGCTGACTCGGTGTCGGCTGTTGATGTCGGGGATTTCGTCGGTACGAAATCCAGTCCGTCGGAAAGCCGACCTGTTGCCGATGCCATCGACGAAAATGCCCCCTGAAAATACAAACGCATGCATCGCCAAACGGCAACCGATGCGGATCGCTTGACGCGGCAGCGCTCCTAGCTTTCTACCCGAAGGCGAGCTGTTGGCTTCGCTTTGGCACCTCCCTTTCCACGCAACAAATTATGTCATTTTTGAGACTCACCACGATGAACTCCATCGCTCATTTCTTGTCTGCCCTTTCGATTTCGGCAACCGTGGGAACCGTCATGCCAGCGTTGGCTGTTGCAGATGAAGATCCGATTGCCTTTTGGGAATTCGGTCCGGAAGAAGCGACACCGCTGCGGCCGGTGGGCGGCATCCATCGCGACGTTCCCGGGCCTCGACCTCCCGTGTTTCCCGATTTTTCGATCAACAATTCGGCGGTCAACTTCGATGGCAAGGGGGCTCGCTTCGTCTTTGACGACCCCGGCGACGAGAGCCCGTTCGACTTCGACAACGGCGATGAGATCACGCTCGAATCGTGGATCAATATTCGTGATCTCAATGAAGGGGACAACACCTACATCATTGGAAAAGGACGGACGGGAAGGGCTGGCTTCTCGCGCGACAACCAGAACTGGGCGTTGCGAATTCGCGGGCTGCAAGGTGAGGCGCGAGTCAGCTTTCTGTTTGCCACCGTCCCGTCGGAGCCGCAGGAGCGGAATTGGCATCGCTACACAAGTCTTCAAGGCTTTCGCCCGCGAACGGGCTGGCATCACATTGCCGTCGCCTACCGCTTTGGCGACCCCAAAACAATGCAAACGTGGATCGATGGAGTGAAGGTCCCGGGCGCCTGGGATGTTGGCGGCCCAACCTCCAGAACGCCTGCGATCGACAACGATCAAATTTGGATAGGATCCGCACTGGGGGGCGCGCCGCAAAACAGCTTCCGTGGAGGCCTCGATTCGGTCGCGATCCACCGCGTGATGCTCGATGAAAAGACCTTGCAAACGCGGTTCCGTCGTGTCGGCGAAGCGCCGGCGGGAGAATCGATCTCGACGAAGATGCCCGAGCTGGGCGCGTTGGAATCCAACAAGGTGACCGTCACTTTTCACGAAGGTCTTCCCACTCACGATCGCTGGCTATATCCCGAGGAATCGCTACCGCCCAGTGCCACGGCTTGGTCGGGAAGGTCGTTTTTGCTGGATCAAATTCCGCTGAAGTACGACGACTGGGGGATTCGGGCCAGTTGGAAAGCGCCGGTCCTTGTTCGCATGGCGGCCGACGTCTCGCTTCCCCCAGGGGAACACACGATTCTGATGCGAGCTCGCGGCATGGCACGCGCGTGGATCGACGGACAATTGGTCACGACGTCGAAGCCGTTGGTCGGCGCACCGCACGGCGAAGAACCGATCACTCCCGTTTCGCCACCTCCAGCGCCGGGGCAACGTCCTGCTTGGCATCGGTGCCAGGAGACGATGGGACAGGTGGAGATTACCGATTCGAAGCCGATCCGTGTCGTGTTCGATGCCATCGCCGGTGGAAAGCGTTTTCGGCCCGAACCGGGGGAACTGACTTTGGCAGTTCGTCTCGAAGGGGACGAATTATTCTCCGTTTTGCGTCCTGTGGGATCCGTCGAATCTACATTGCAATTGACCGACACGGACGTCGAAAACGAACTGCGTCAGATTGAAGAATCGATGACCCTGTTGAATGATCGGACGCGCCGGCAAGCCGCGAGCCGACAGAACGCCTACTGGCAAAAGCGGCATCAGGCGGGCCGCGACTGGTTGGCGGCAAATCCCGCTCCATCGGTTCCGCAAACCGATCCCCCTTCGGCGAATCCTATCGATGCCTTTGTGCAGTCGCAACGTCCATCGGTCGATCCCCAAGCGGGAAGCACCTCGGAAGCCAACAGCCACGAATTCTTTTCCACTGTTCTGCCAATCTTGAAACGCGAATGCTTTCGCTGCCACGGCGAAAAAGACAAAGGGGGCCTGTCGCTTGAATCGCGAGCATTGGCCATCGAAGGGGGCTTCTCGGGAGAGCCGGCGATCAAACCAGGCGACCCACACGCGAGCGAATTGATGGTTCGGCTGCGTAGCGACGATGCGGACTTGCGGATGCCGCCGTCGGGAAAGCCCCTTTCCGAAGAGAAGATCATGGTGCTCGAGAAATGGATCACCGACGGTGCCAAGTGGCCGGACCCGCAACCGAATGCAGTCGCGATGGACGATGTGCCGCTGATCGCTGATTCGGCGTTCATTCGACGTGCTTTCCTGGATACGGTTGGGGTTGTTCCCAGCGAAAACGACGTGAAGCAATTCCTTTCGGATGCGTCACCCGATAAACGAGAAACGCTTGTCGATCGATTGCTCGACGATCCACGTTGGGCCGACAATTGGATGGGGTATTGGTTGGACATACTGGCGGAGAATCCAACCCTGATCAACGCCAGCCTCAACAGTACGGGCCCGTTTCGTTGGTATCTGTACGACTCGCTACGCGACAACAAACCGATCGATCGTATGATCTTTGAGTTGATGATGTTACGGGGGTCGGCCCACGACGGAGGAAGTGCCGGGTTCGCGCTGGCCGCTCAAAACGATTCCCCCTTCGCCGCGAAAGGGCATATCGTTGGGAGCGCGTTTCTGGGGATCGAGATGCAATGTGCCCGGTGTCACGATTCACCCTATCACTCGACAACCCAACGCGACCTCTATTCCTTGGCCGCCATGTTTGCACGCAAGCCATTGACCGTGCCCAAGTCGAGTACCGTTCCTGCCGGTTTTTTTGAGAATGGAGGGCGTGAATCGTTGATCAAAGTCACGCTGAAGCCAGGCGAAAAAGTGACGCCCACGTGGCCGTTCGCAGAGATCACCGGAGCGGCGGACGACGAGGCGCTCGGCGCGTTGATGCAGCAGCCGGACGACCCACGCGAAAAACTGGCGACATTGACGACGGCGCCCCAAAACAAACGATTTGCGCAGGTCATCGCCAATCGCGTTTGGCGTCGTTACATCGGGGCTGGCATCGTGGAACCGCCGCAAGATTGGGAGGGCAATCCACCAAGCCACCCTAAGTTGTTGGAATGGATCGGGAAGGAATTGGTCGCAAACAACTACGACATCAAGCAATTGACGCGCACGATCATGACCTCCCAGTTGTATCAACGTGAGGCGATCGGACAAAACCGAGATGCATCGCCCGAACAACGTCGATTCAACGCGCCCGATCGACGGCGTTTGACCGCCGAACAAATCGCCGACTCTTTCTTCCAAGCGACCGGCCGCGAGATGGATGTCGAACCGATGACCCTCGATCCCGATAGTCGATCTGCGTCGCAAACCCGTAATTCCTACGGCAAGCCCCGGCGTTGCTGGATGTTTGTCAGTGTTTCCAATGAACGAGATCGCCCCAGTCTCACATTGCCAAAGGCGGAGACGGTGATCGAAATGTTGACGGCATTCGGATGGACCGCCAATCGCCAAGCACCGAAGACCGATCGCGAAAGTGAACCCAACGTTTTGCAGCCCGCGGTGGTGGCGAACAGCACCCTGACGATCTCGTTGACCAAAGCAGCCCATGGGAGTCCCTTGGCCGATCTGGCGGTGGAGGCCGCGTCGCCGCAGGCGTTGCTGGATTCGCTGTTCCTACGTTTTGTCAGCCGCCGGCCGACGCCTGCGGAAGTCCAAATCTTCCTGGGGCCGTTGAGTGAGGGCTTCGCAGGACGCATCGTTCCCGAACAGGAAAGGGTTCTACCGCAGACGCCGCCACGACTGCCCCAAGTCACCTGGTGGAATCATGTTCGCAACGAAGCCAACACCATCCAACAAGAGCTCGCCGAACGCGTCTTGCAAGGACCACCTGCCGATCCACGGCTGAATACTCCATGGCGGCAGCGGTATGAGGATGTTGTCTGGAGCATCGTAAACCTGCGTGAATTCGTCTGGATCCCCTAGCGCACGGTCCCCTTGCCATCGCAATCCTTTTTCATCGACACAATGGAATATTCACAATGTCCCGATTCCCTACTTCCTCTTTCGACCGTCGTCAGTTTCTTGCCGCCGGGGTGACCGCGGCCGGGGTGACTGCAGCACCGGCAATTGCGTCATCCGCCGATTCCGCCCGCTTGAAGGGACAGGCCGAACATGTGATTTCGATCTGGCTTGGCGGAGGCATGAGTCAGATCGACACGTTCGATCCAAAGAAAAAGGGAGATCCTGCAAAGCGGACTCCCGGTTCGTATTACGATGCCATTCCGACGGCGGTCAACGAGGTCACGGTCTGTGAACATCTGCCCAAAGTGGCCGCGATCATGGATCGTGTTACTGCCGTTCGTACGATCCATCATTCCGTCATCGATGAACATGCGGCCGCGACGAATTGGATGCACGTAGGGCGGGCGGTCAGTGGAACGGTTGTTTATCCATCGCTTGGATCGATCGTCTCGCACGAGCGCGGCCCTCTCTCCGAAACAGCGCCTCCCTATGTTCTGATCGGTTATCCCAACACGTCGCGCGGCCCGGGATTTCTAGGAGCCCAGCACAGCTACCTGTATCTCACCGATACCGGGAGGGGGCCGACTGGATTGGCGCGGCATGCGACCGTTTCTCGCCAACGCCAACAACGCCGCGAGGAACTGTTAGTGCAAGCCCGTCGTGTTCAACCCGATCTCGCGGACAAAGCACTACGCGACTACGACGCCGCTGCTGAACTGGGGCTTCGACTCAGTGGGCCGGATTTCATGCGCAGCTTCCAATTGGACAGCGAACCGGCCGCGCTGCGGGAAAGTTATGGAGGCGAGTTTGGTCAACGCTGCCTGTTGGCACGACGGCTTGTTGAACGAGGAGTTCGCTTCATCGAAGTCTCCCACAATTTGAACTTTCTCAACGGAGCGGGCTGGGACGTTCACAACCGTGGCATCCTTGACCAGCACAAATTGATTCATGAACTCGACGACGCGCTCGCGACACTCCTACTCGATTTGGAAACGCAGGGTCTGTTAGACAAGACACTTGTTATGGTGAGCACCGAATTCGGGCGGCCCCCGCAATTCGATGGCGGTGGCGGGCGTGGGCATCAAGGAACGGCCTTCTCATGTGTCCTTGCAGGAGGTGGTTTGAACCACTGCGGGGCGTATGGGCAAACGGATGAGCTTTCGCAAACGATTGCATCGGATCCGGTTTCCGTTCCCGACTTCTTTGCGACCGTTCATGCAGCCGTTGGGATCGATTATGCAAAGTATCTCTACAATGGAGATCGCCCGGTTCCGATCACGGATCTCGGTCAACCAATCGCCAAGCTGTTTCGTTAATCCAACGTTGATCTTTCCATCGCCCCTGACAATCGTTCACCACCATCTCCGATTGGAATCCGTCCGTGCCAAATTCGACAACATCACATCAGATGCCTCGTTTTCAAGGGAACATCCCGCCCATTGTCACTCCGCTGGTGGAGGATGATCGCCTGGATGACGCTGGCTGTGAACGACTCTTAGAACACCTGATTGCTGGGGGTGTCGATGGTATCTTTGTGCTTGGTTCGTCGGGCGAAATCGTCAGCTTAAGTCATCAGCTTCGCGCCGACTTTGTTCGTAAAACATGTCGAATCGTCAATCGACGAGTCCCGGTATTGGTGGGCATCACCGATAACTCCGTTGTAGAAACCAGACGCCTCGCTCGCGTGGCCGCTGAAGCCGGCGCCGATGCCGTCGTCCTGACCACGCCGTTCTACTATCCCGTGAATCAACGGGAACTCAAAACCTTCGTCCACTGCGTCCTCCAAGGGACCGATCTCCCGTTGTTACTCTACAACATGCCAGCCATGACGAAACTCTGGTTTGAAGCGGAGACCGTGGCCGAACTTGCGCAGATTGAACAGATCGTTGGCGTTAAAGATAGTAGTCAAGATATCGACTATTTTCGCAAGCTGGTCGGTTTAAAGTCCGTTCGCCCCGATTGGACATTCTTGATCGGACACGAGACCCTCTTGGCCGAATCGCTCCACGCTGGCGGCACCGGCGGTGTGAATCTAGGAACCAATCTGTTTCCCCACGTCTTCGCTAAACTGATGCAAGCGCATCGGTCGGGTGACGACGCGTCGGTGCGAGACTTCCAGGCAAAGATCGACGCGCTGGCGCCAATCTATAAAATCGCAGACAGTTCTGCGCCGCTGCTGCCTCTGATTGGAATCACCAAGACTGCCTTGTCGATTATGGGGATATGCAGCGATCGGCTGGCACCGCCTCATCAAGCCTGTACACCTGAGCAGCGTCAGGAACTCGTCAAGGTGATCGAACAATTAAAGACCACTCTCGATGTGGAGGATTAACACTCACTGCACATGATGGAGGATGATTCGGCGCGGCGAATTCTCCATATATTCCTGATTTCTTCCAGGATTCCGGCGCAAATAGCTGCGGAAGGTGGGAATAGATAGCGTTAGGCAAGTTTCTCTCTTGTTTCTTTCGAAATCTCATTCATCCCAAAGGGCATTTTATGTCATTCCTCAACCGCTGCCAACGAACGGGATTCACGTTGGTCGAACTGCTTGTGGTGATCGCCATTATCGGGATTCTCGTCGGGCTCCTTCTGCCGGCGGTGCAGCAGGCTCGCGAAGCCGCCAGGCGAATGCAATGTGTCAATAATCAAAAGCAATTGGGCCTCGCATTGCACAACTATCATCATACCTTCGGGTCGTTTCCTCCCGGGATTGTAGGACGGGTGAGTTATGATCCGCCTTCGAGTGGTCCGCAGTTTGAAAAGTGCCCGCCGACCTGGATGCAAATGGTTCTGCCATTTATCGAGCAAGACAATTTATACGACGGCATGAAACAACATTTCTCCAACGGGGAGATGGCCGCCACCGCGCCAGGACGTTTCACGGTGGTCGACGCGTTGATGTGCCCCAGCGATCCGGGAGGACCCAAGATTGTTGATTCGGGATCCTCATCCCCTTGGTACGAACGTTGGGGATTCAATGGAAACTATGTCGCCTGCAGCGGATCCGATTATTTCACACCCACCTCCGATCCCAATATGATCCATCGCGACGGCATCTTTTTTGCCAAGTCGAAGATCGAATTTCGTGATGTGATTGACGGTACGTCGAACACGGCACTGATCAGCGAAATTCTGCTTGTTCCGTACGCTGGGCCCGGATCGGCAATCGATCTCCGCGGCGGGTATTACTTCGGGCGTCGCGCTCCGGTTTCGTTCAGCACTCGGGAATCCCCCAACACGATCATCGGCGATCGGTTGAGCACTTGTGTCAGCAGGCCGCGGATGCCTTGCAATGGTCAAGGCACAGACAATTCCATCATGCATGTGCGCAGCCAACATCCGGGAGGCGGCGTGATCACGCTGGCCGATGCCTCCGTTCGATTTGTCCCCGAGACCGTCGACCGCGTGCTATTTCAAGCCTACGGATCGCGCGCGAACGGCGAAGTGGCTAAACCGTTTTAGTTTTGAACGGCAACGTCTCAATCAGCTGCAACCACTCTCGTCGCGTCTCCCCACGGCGCGTTTCCCATCGGTGCGTTGTCCCGTGGGCAACGTTCACGCTTCCACGCATTCTCGAAGACAAGGACTTTCCCGATGGCATTCCTGCGTGCCTTTGCCCTTCTGATCGCACCCGTTTGTGCAAGCCTGCTGGGCTGTGGCAGACCGGATCCCCAGCTGCCGCCGACCGTCGCGGTATCGGCGATCGTGACTCTCGATGGTACGCCATTGGAAGAAGCGGAGATCACGTTCAGCCCCAGCGCGTCGGGCCCTTCATCAAACGGTCGGGTGGTTGCTGGGGAAGTCATCGACGTGATGACAAATGGCCAAAAGCCAGGCGTGACGATTGGCGAGCACGTGGTGACCATCTACGACAGGCCGGTGGAAGCGGGCGGTCGTGAATTGGTACCCGACAGCTATGGGCGTTTCGATGGCGGATTCCATGCGACGGTCAAGGAGGATGGGCCCAACGAATTCAATTTTGAACTCGCCCGCGATTAGCCATCACCCACGTTGACGGCGATGCTTACGCGATGGATCCTGAGACGGCAGAATCGACGCACCGGGGGCGCGTTCCCGAATCGTTGGATGTCCCGGTCGACTGGGATCTGGGCGACGCCAGCCGGTTCGGGCCTGGTTTGCACGCTTCCCCAACAGGGCGGACGTTGAATGGCGCTACCAGATGCGGTTTAATACGGATTGTCGTTTCTTTTTACGCGGACGTTCTGGTTCGCGTCATCACGTTCCAGGAGTGGTCCCTATGTCAGCGGTTGTTTCCCCCAATCTTCTTGCTGAAGTTCAGCAGTTTCTCGACGGCACGACCAAGTGCGGCTTCGTCGGCGGACAAGACGTCAAGTCTTCCAACGGGGAAACGTTCACCACTTCGGACCCCGGGTCGGGCGCGCCGCTAGCCGACGTCTACGCGATGCAGGCAGACGACGTCGACCGCGCGATCGACGTCGCTCGGGACGCCTTTAAAAAGGCCGCTTGGGCGCGGCTGCAGCAGAACGAACGGAGTGCGTTGCTGCATCGATTGGCCGACGCGGTCGAAGCGAAAAAGAACGTGATCGCACAGATTGAATCGCTGGATGCCGGAAAGATCGAAGCCCAGGCCCAAGGCGACGTCCAGAACTTCGTCGACACGATCCGCTATTTTGCCGATCTCGCCCTTCACACCCAACGCCGAAACACGCTGGCCGTCGCGCGACACGAAGCCTGGACGATGCGTCAGCCTTGGGGTGTGTGTGCTTTCATCTTCCCGTGGAACTTCCCCTTCCTGTTGATTGGCTGGGGAATCGCTCCGGCACTGGCTGCGGGAAACACGGTCGTGATCAAACCGGCGGAAGATACTCCGCTGTCGGCGATCTATCTGGCGCAGCTGGCCAAAGAAGCGGGCATTCCCGACGGCGTGATCAATGTGATTACGGGAACCGGGCCAGTCGCCGGTGCGGCGTTGACGCAAAGCACTAAAATCGAACGGATGAGTTTTACCGGTTCGCCCGAAGTCGGCCGGATGGTTGGCGAAGCTTGCGGTCGTAACTTGGTCCCCGTGAAACTGGAACTTGGCGGCAAAGGGGCTGCGGTTTTGTTCGACGACGTCGACGTCGCTCAAACGGCCGATAAGCTGGTCGGCGCGATCACCTTCCATGCCGGCCAGGTCTGCTGCGACGCGACCCGTTGGATCGTCCATCGCGACATCTACGATCAATTTGTCGACGCGTGCGTCGATCGATTGCAGAAGGTGAAGATCGGTTACCAATTGGATGGCGGCAGCCAGATGGGCCCCGTGGTTAGTGCCAAGCAACGCGAACGCGTGCTCGGCTACCTGACCAAAGGGGAAGCCGAAGGTGCCCAGTGCATTCTTCCCGGTGGCGCTGCCGAGGTCGAAGGTTATTCCGGCCACTTCGTGAAGCCGGCGTTGATGGCCGGTTCCCTGGACAACATCGCCGCTCAAGAGGAGATCTTTGGCCCGGTCGCCTACCTGTCGAAGTTTGGATCGGAAGAGGAAGCGATCGAGATGGCGAACTACACGCAATACGGTTTGGCGAACAGCGTGTGGACCAATGACATGAGTCGCGCCGCCCGCGTCGCCGAAGAACTAAGCGCGGCGAACAGCTGGATCAACGCCCACAACGTCTTCGCGCATGGCGTGCCCTACGGTGGGGTTCACAAGAGCGGATTGGGCGGCGGCGTCCTGTCGGTTGAAACGCTGTACGATTACTGGCGCAACATCTCGGTCGTCCGACCACTCTAAACGCCGATCGCTCGGGCGTCAGGTTCACCGCGGGGCATCGCCCCGCGGGTCTCGGAGATGCGTTTCACTAGATTGCAAACGCGTTTCGTCTTAGAAGCTGAAGTTGGCTGCGTCTTCAGCGGGGGCGGCGTGGTAGCCGTAAGGTTCCATGCTGGCACCGGCGCGGCCTTGGCTGAGGCTACGGATCGCTGACGAATATCCGAACAATTCCTTCAGCGGTGCGTGTGCGATAATCGTCGTCATCATGCCTCGCGATTCGGTCTTGGCGATGATCGCGCGACGCTGTTGCAGGTCGCCAACAATGTCGCCCATGTAATCGTCGGGCGTGGTGATCTCGAGTCGCATCAACGGCTCCAGCAGTACGGGGCCCGCTTGTTTGAGTCCCTGTTCGAAAGCGTCGCTCGCGGCGATTCGGAAGGCGACATCATCGCTTCCCTCTTCGGCCGCCTCGGCGCCCAGAACGCGAACCCGCACTCCGCTGAGCGGGAAGCCGGCGATGTGTCCGCCCCCTTCCAAGCGGTGTTTCAATTCATCGATTACGATCGGCCGGAACTCATCGGGTAGCCCGCCATCGGGTGGGCAATTGTCCAGAACGATCGCCGTTGCCGAAGGATCGTCCAACGGTTCGACGTTGATCTTCACGCGGGCAAACATCTGGTTGGCGCCGATCTGACGATTGCAAACGCCCACGACTTCCGCCTTGCCACCGATCGTCTCGCGGTAATTCACGCGCGGCTTGTAGAATTTGACCTTCAGGCCAAAGTCGCGGGTCAGTCGGTGCTGGATGACCTCCAGGTGCAATTCGCCCATCCCGCTAATCAACGTCTGGCCGGTCTCTTCGTTTTCTTTGGCGTCGAACGTTGGATCCTGACGCTTAAACATCTCCAACGTCTCGCTTAACTTCTTCTTTTCGGCGGTGTTCTCTGGCTCGATCGCCATCGAGATCACCGTGTTTGCAAAGGTGATGCTTGGCAGTTCGATGATCTCACGGGTGTCGCAGATCGTATCGCCGGTGATGGCAAAACGTGGACCGATCATGCAGACGATATCTCCGGCACCGACCGATTCAATCTGTCCGTCACGCTCTTTTTTGGAAGCATGCAGCTGCCACAATTGAGCGATGTTTTCTTTCTTGTCGCGGTTGGGAACGTAGCCCCGCGAGTTCTGTTTGAGTGTTCCGCTGTACAGGCGAATCCAGTAGTTGTCTCCTGTTTTTGCTGGCAGGATCTTGAACACTAGGCCGCACATCGGTTCCGACAAATCAGGCTTCCGTGAAATGATCACGTCGGGCTTTTTGGGATCGATGCCCGTTACGGGGGGCCGGTCCAGCGGGCTCGGCAGGTAATGTCCGACAGCGTCGAGAACCGGCTGCACGCCGATCCCGTGCAACGCCGAACCGCACATCACCGGCTGGATCTCGCCACGAATGCACGATTCTCGGATCGCCGCGCGGATCATGTCGGTGGTGATCTCTTGCTCGTTCATCGCCCGTTCCATCAGATCGCTGCTGAACCCGTACAAGGTCTCGAGCAGTTGTTCGCGATAGACTTCGACATCGTCGACCATCTCTTCGGGGATCTCTTGGATCTGAACCTGCTTGCCTTCGGATTGCGGATCAAACTGCAGGAACTTGCGTTCGATCAGGTCGATCATGCCGCGAAAAGGATTGTTGGTGTGGGCCGGGCCGATGCCCACAGGGATCTGAATGGCGACGGGCGTCGCGTCGAGGCGAGGACCGATGTCATCGAGGACGGCGTAGAAGTCGGCTCCCTCGCGATCGAGCTTGTTGATGAAAACAACGCGTGGGACGCCGTATTTGTTCGCTTGACGCCAGACGGTTTCGCTTTGAGCTTCGACCCCTTCGCGTGCGCTGAACACGACCACCGCACCATCGAGCACACGCAGGCAGCGTTCAACTTCGGCGGTGAAGTCGACGTGGCCGGGAGTGTCCAGCAGGTTGACGTCGTAATTACCCCACTTCAACTTGACGCAAGCCGAATAGATCGTGATGCCACGCTCTTGTTCTTCGGCGTCGTCGTCGGTGTCGGTGGTCCCCGAATCGACGCGGCCGACACGATGCTTCATCCCGCTGACGTACAACATCCGTTCCGTCACGGTCGTCTTGCCAGCATCGATGTGGGCGATGATCCCGATATTGCGAATTTGTGCAAGCTTAGACATGACGAGATCTGATCAGGGTGTTTGGGGGGGGGAGTGGTTCACACGAAAAAAGCCGCAGACCAACGAAGGCGTGCGGCTTTATCGAAAAGGGTTGCGATGGCAATACTACCAAGCAAAGTGAGCGAACGCCTTGTTCGCGTCAGCCATGCGGTGCGTGTTTTCACGCTTGGTGTAGGCCGTGCCTTCTTTGTTGTATGCCGCCAAGAATTCGTCGGCCAATTTCATGTGGGTTGGACGACCCTTCTTGTCGCGAATCGCGGCCAAGATCCAACGGAACGCCAATGCTTGCTGACGCGAGCGATTGACCTGCATAGGCACTTGGTACGACGCACCACCGACCCGCTTGCTGCGAACTTCGATGTGTGGCTTGACGTTTTCGATCGCTTGCTCAAAAACCTCGAAGGGTTCCAGATCCGCCTTGCGTCGCTTGATTTCTTCAAGCGAGTCGTAGAACACGTTCAAAGCGACAGTCTTCTTGCCGTCATGCATCAGGTTGTTGACGAACTTGCTGACAAGCACCGAGTTGAACCGGGGGTCAGGCTTTAACTGCGAACGGCTGGCGGTAATACGTCCCATGGAGGTCTCTAAACTGGATTCGGTGAACTGCGGTATAAAAATTTAGGCACAAACGAATGGCTGCCCGCGGCTAATCGAAGCGGCGGGCAACGGGTTCGTTTTCGCAAAACTAGCTCTTCTTCGCACCATAACGGCTGCGAGCTTGCTTTCGTCCGTCCACGCCCAAAGTATCGCGAGCACCGCGAACAACTTGGTAGCGAACACCCGGGAGATCGCGAACGCGGCCGCCGCGAACCAGCACGATCGAGTGCTCTTGCAGGTTGTGGCCTTCGCCGGGAATGTAAACGGTGACTTCTTTGCCATTGCTCAAGCGAACACGGGTGATCTTACGAAGAGCCGAGTTTGGCTTCTTAGGCGTCATCGTGCGCACTTGCAAGCAAACGCCCTGGCGTTGTGGACATTTTTCCAAAACGGGAGCCTTGCTGACTTTCTTCGACAGCTTGCGACGCTTTCGTACTAATTGGTTGATCGTTGGCATTCGTTATATTTCCGCGAGCCGAGCGCAATAGCAATGAGTTAAAAGGTGAATTTTGATCGCTTAGTATCCATCTTCGGATCGCCCCGTCAAGGGCTTTCAGCGGCAAATCGCTGTCGAAGTCGATGAATCGGCTGAATTCAATCGCCTTCGCTCCGCGGACGAACCCTCTCGCGAACCGCCAATAGTTGCTTTTCTTGAGCTTCGCAGCTCGCCGTCGGCAGTTCGTTGGGGTGTCAAAAACGCTGATAAAGCTATAGCCCTTTGCGGGCTGCCTTCAACGCACTGGCAAAAATCAAATCGAACCCGTCCTGCGCGTTGCGCCACACAAAACGGTTAATCGTCAGCTGCTGGCAGAAAGCAACGGATTTCCATTTTATGGAAGCCCGCCGGTGCGTTAGGCTTAAACTATATCGTCGGTTGATCGCGATCGCCTTAATCATAAGGGGGCGTTCGCGATTTAAGTAGGTCGCCTCCGCGGAATTGCGGGTTGCGGCGTTTTCGCCCCACGGAGCACCCCATGCATCGATGGCTCATCCTTTTAATGGCTTCCGGTTTTGCCGAGGTCTGCCCGGCCGACGTCGTTTATCTCCGGGGCGGTGGCAGCCTCTCGGGAACCGTCAAACCGCTCGAAATCGGAAAACAGAAGGTGATCGTCGTCGATATCGGCAACGGGATTCAAGTTTCCATGACCCAAGGTGAGGTCGCCCGGATCGACCGCGAGGATGATCTAATCGCCCAATACCAGGCCCAACGCGTCGCCGCGGCGGACAAAGCGGACGCGCACTGGGAACTGGCGCGATGGTGCAAAGCGAATTCCCTGCTGCCGCAGTACGATCGGCAGGTCCGGCACGTGATTCGCCTGGACCCGCAACACGCCACCGCGCGGGCCTCGTTGGGGTACACGTCGGTCAACGGTAAGTGGGTCTTGCACGATGAATTGCAACGCTCCCAAGGACTGGTGCACCATCAGGGCAAATGGAAAGTGCCCGCGGATGTGGCGATGACCGAAGCCGAAGAGGAGCTAGAAATTCAGCAGAAGCAATGGATTCAAACGATCAAGCGGCTTCGCGGCCGCGTGCTCAAAGGGGGCAAATCGGGAGACGAATCGCTGACCGAGCTCGCTGCGATCGAAGATCCCATCGCATCGGCGGCGATCGGCAGCCTGTTGGTTCAACGCGAGGATCCCGACCAAGTTCGCATGCTGTGGGTCAAGCTGCTCTCGAAATGGGAGACCGCCGAAGCGGCCGATGCGCTGATCATGGCAAGTTTGTTCGATCCCGAACCGGCGATCCGCGAAGCCTGTCTCGATCGGCTGGAACAGTTTGCCAAGACGCGAGCGGTGAACACCTACGTTGCAATGCTGCGCGACAACGACAACAAAAAGGTTCGCATCGCTGCCAACGCCCTGATGGCGATGAAGGACCCGCGATCGATCCTGCCGCTGACCGACGCCTTGGTGACCACGCACAAATCAAAGACCGGAGGCGGGCCGAGCATGAACTCCAGCTTCGACCGCAGCGGTGGCGGGGGCGGTGGTTTTTCGTTTGGGGGCGGGAAAGAAAAGATTGTCGAACAGAAGGTTCGCAATCCGCCGGTGCTGTCGGCGCTGATGACGCTCGCCCCGGACGCCGATTACCAATACGATGCGGAGCGATGGCGTCAGCACTTTTCGCGGCAGATGGCCGAGGTCTCCTACGACCTCCGCCGCGATCCCTAAACATCGAACTCGGCAGTACTGCGACTAAGGAGTCTCTTGTTTCCAGTCGCGCCACAACCAACGGAGTGATTCGGGCAGGATCGCTCCGCCATGTTTTCCGTTGTGTCCGCCGGTACCGTATTCAAATTTGTAGTCGTACTTTTTGTAGGCCAGCGATTTCGCCATCTCTTGGTTTGCCAGTGGCCAGTTGCCGTGGTCGTTATCGAGATCGCCCGATCCATCTTGCAGGAAGACGCGAATCGGTTTGACGGGTGTCTTGCGAATCAACGCTTCGCAGTTGTGACCGCCGCGAATGTTGACGAAGCTGCCGACGTGGCTCAGCACTTTGCCAAACGCATCGGGACGCTCCCACGCCGCGGTGAAGGCACAGATCCCGCCGGAGCTGATGCCGCCGATCGCACGCAGCTTGGGATTGTCGGTGATCTTGTATTGCTTGCTCACTTCCGGCAGGATCTCTTCCAACAGCAGCCGCGAATAATCGGCCGACAGCGTGTCGTATTCAAAGCTGCGATTCGATGGTGTCGGTTTCCAACCACGCTTCTCGGGCAGTTCCTTCTTTGTGCCCGGATCGATCATCACGGCGATCGTGACCGGCATCGATCCGTCGTGAATCAAGTTGTCGAAAACCGTAGGTACCCGGAAATCGCCCGTCAACGATTCGTAGGCGTGCCCATCCTGAAAGACCATCAGCGCCGCTGGCTGGCTGCCGTCGTATTGCGCCGGAACGTAGACGCTGTAGCGACGCTTCGTCCCTTCAAAAACCTTGCTCTTATCCCAGACGTGTTGGGTTACCGTGCCTTGAGGAACGCCCTCGCGAGGCATCGAATCGGGGCCGTGCTTGTATTGCGAATCATCGCCGCGGGCGGTCCCCACGATGCAAAGGCTGAACAAAAGGAGAGCAAAGCTGCGGTACGTCATGATGGAAAAACCTGTAGGAACGAGATGGGGAGGGGCCGACGCCAATCGGCCCCGCGAGTCGGAACGCCCGGTGGGCAAATGGCAGATTATAGCGACTCGGATGCCAACATTTCTTCGACAAAAGGTCGAACATCTTTGGCGTAAGTGAACCCGGCGTCGTCCCCCGCATCGACAAACCGCTTGGTCAGCTTTCCATCGGCGGCGTAGATAAAGACCGCGGGAATCGAATCGAGTTCCAGCGTTTCGTAGATATCGCTGTCGGCGGTGGTCGACAGGTAATTTGCCGTCGTCGCCTTCTGCGATTTCAAAAACGCAGTGACCGCGTCGCTATAGGTTTCCGGCGGCTTCGACTTGATCCCGATGTAATCGATGCAGACCGAGATGCAGCGAATCTTCTCGCCATGTGCATCGTGCAGTTCGACCAAACCGTGGAACTCCTGCATGCAGGGGGCACAGGCGGTGCTCCAGATGTCGACCACGACCGGCTTGCCCGCCGCAGCGATCTCTTTTTCGATCGCCGGCCAATCGGCGAGGGTCAATTCGACGGCAGCTTCGTCTGACGCAGCCGCTTCATCGCCGGCGTCCTGCGACGTCGCTTCCTGCGAGGTCGCCGCCGAATCGGTGTCTGCCGACTTGCCCGCGATCTTCGAATCACATCCCGCCAGGATCAAGAGAGTACAGCCAACAGCACACAACAGCATTCGCAAATTCATCGATCGATAGTTCCTGAAGGAGGGAGAAAACGGAAGGCGTGAACTCTGCAGGTGGCGTCCGTCACCACCCGCCAGAGGCTCCTCGATTGTCATCCTTTCCGCACCCGGCTGCAACAAGTTAAATCAGCAGGCAACGGGGCTCTCCATCCTCGTGAGGCCCGCCCGGCAGCTCAAGCCCCGCGTTTGCAAGCCAATAATCACCAGAATGATTCATTGACATGTCGCAATATTACGATATATTAGTGGTAGCCAGTGAGGAGATGAAATGGCCACAGCCAAAAAACAAACGAAACCGCGCGGCAGCGTGCAAGATTTTTCCGCGGCAGCGGAATGCTTGAAGACCCTCGCCCATCCGGTTCGCCTGCGGATCGTGCAGATGTTATTGCATGGCCGCTACACCGTGGGCGAATTGGCCGCGGATTGCGAGATCCCTGACAACGTCGGCTCGGAACACCTGCGCCTGTTACAGCGCTGCGGGTTCTTAGACAGCCAACGCGAAGGACGCCGCGTCTACTACAGTGTTGCCGAACCGCACCTTTCACAATTGATGGCCTGTATCGAAGGGCGTTTCCTGAGCGAATAGCCAACGGAAGAAACGAGAATCGATACGCGTCTCTTATTTAAGTAAACACATCGTCAACTTGCGACATTACGAACAATAGTCCAATTGTCCACCTTTTGGGAGATCTAGAAATGAAATCGATCGAAGTCACTCAGCTATCGAAATTGCAAAACAATGGCGACGTCGAATTGATCGACGTGCGGATGCCCAGCGAATTTCGCAGCGTGCACGCGGCCGGAGCGCGCAACGTGCCACTCGACTCATTGGATCCGAGCTCCGTTTTTGCAGACCGTAACGGATCGCGAGACCAGCCGCTGTATGTGATCTGCCAAGGAGGCAATCGTTCGACGAAAGCCTGTCAGAAGTTCATCGACGCCGGTTTCGAAAACATCGTCAACGTCGAGGGAGGAACCACGGCTTGGAACCAAGCGGGGCTGCCGGTCGTCCACGGCAAGAAGACGTTGCCGTTGATGCAGCAGGTGCAACTGACCGCCGGTTCCCTGGTGCTTCTCGGGGCCGTGTTGGGCTACTTTGTCCATCCCTACTTCATCGGCCTGTCCGCCTTTGTTGGTGCCGGACTGATGTTCGCCGGCGCGACAGGCACCTGTGGCATGGCGTCGATGCTCGGCAAGATGCCTTGGAATCAGTACGCCGGTGGTGGATCGTGTTCGGTATGATCACCGGCGACCTGCGAGTGGTTTAAATGCAATACCGCTCAACGAAGCGTAGTGGACGAGGCTACGAGTCCTTTTGCATGCATCAGACCAAATCGCCAAATCGCTGGGACTCGTAACCTCGTCCACTACATCCTCCGCTCATTCTTGCGACGGTCCGAGGCTCCTTCGTTGAACGGTATTGAGTTTAAATGGATAGGCATCTGCTTTGGGCAGGTGTTTGAGGGCAGAGCATCGAATCGTTAAGGCTGTCGAAGTATTGGAGACGTTGATGAAGATCGTGATCATTGGTGGTGTCGCCGGTGGGGCATCGGCTGCGGCCCGCGCCCGCCGACTGGACGAAAACGCGGAGATCGTCGTGCTGGAGCGAGGGGAGCATCCGTCGTTTGCAAACTGCGGCCTTCCCTATTACGTCGGCGGCAAGATTCAGTCGCGCGACAAACTGCTGGTCGCGCCAGTGAAGATGCTCCGCGACCGGCTGCGCCTGGACGTTCGCACTCGCAGCGAAGCGATTCAAATCGACCGCGAGGCGCACCAAGTTCGGGTTCGCAATCTCGACACCGGAAAGGAAACCAGCGAGTCGTACGACAAATTGATCATTGCGACCGGAGCTTCTCCGTTCCGGCCGCCGATCCCGGGCGTTGATGGTTCGCGAGTCCTCGAATTGCGCGACTTGAAAGATGCCGATCGGATGCACGCTTTGGCGACATCGGGATCGAAGCGAGCGGTGATCCTGGGGGCGGGATTTATTGGCATCGAGATCGCAGAGAATTTGGTCCGCCGCGGGATCGCCGTCACGATCCTCGAACTGGCCGACCAGATCCTGCCTCCTTGGGACTGCGAGATGATCGGGCCGATCGACGCCCACATGCGGCAGCAGGGTGTCGACATCCGACTGGGGCTTTCGGTGGAAAGCTTCGAAGAGACATCCACGGGCCTGCGCGTTCAACTGACCTCGGGCGAGACCTTGGACGCTGACTTTGCCGCCGTCTGCATCGGCGTTCGTCCCGAGAGCAAACTGGCTGCCGAAGCGGGCATCGTCTGCGGCCCTCGCGGTGGGATCCAAACGACCGCGCACATGCAGACCAACGATCCGGACATCTACGCGGTGGGAGACGTTGTCGAAGTCGAGTGCTTCGTTTCCAAGACGCCGGTGCAGATACCGCTTGCTGGCCCGGCAAATCGGCAGGGACGGATCGCTGCGGATCACATCTTCGGCCGCGATTCGAAGTACCGCGGAACGCAAGGGACAGCGATCGTCGGGGTTTTTGAAAAGACGGCGGCGATGACGGGGCTGAGCGAAAAGATTCTGCAGCGGATCGGGACGTCCTACGAAAAAGTTTACATTCACCCCGCCGATCACGCGGGCTATTATCCCGGTGCCGAAGGGATGACGTTGAAACTGATCTTCGATCCCGACACGGGCAAGGTCTTGGGAGCTCAAGCCGTTGGCAGCAGCGGGGTCGACAAACGGATCGATATCGTCGCGATGGCGATTCAGGCGGGCATGACGGTCGACGATCTGGAAGAGGTCGAACTCTGTTACGCGCCGCAGTACGGACACGCCAAAGATCCGATCAACATGGCTGGCTTTGTTGCCGCGGGAGTCGTTCGTGGCGACCAACCGATCGTACACGCCGACGCGTCGCTCGCTGAATCGCAGGAGGCGAATTTTCTGTTGGATGTTCGCAGCGAAGCCGAATTTGCGTCGGGGCACATTCCCGCTGCGACCAACGTTCCGCTGGAATCGCTGCGCGAGCGAATCGCCGAACTGCCGCGCGATCGTCGGATCGTCGCTTATTGCAAAGTCGGGCAACGCGGATACATGGCGACGCGGATCTTGATGCAACATGGATTCGACGTCGCCAACTTAAGCGGCGGGTATACTTCTTGGCTAGCCGCGAATCCATCGGCCACCACCTGAGCCAAGGCGCCGATCGTTCCATTAAATTTCCCAACCCTCGCATGCCGTAAGATTTCCATGTATCGCAACTTCACAACTCTCCTGATCGTCTCGCTGATGTTGCTTGCGTTCGACGCGCCTTCGGCATCAGCTCAACTGAGTAACCTCTTCGGCTTCGGCCCCAAAGTGCCGACGATCAGCACCGCCGAACTGAACCAAGAACTCGCCGCGCAGCGCGATGCGGAAGCGAAATCGCTGGCCGCCGGGACCGACGCCCCGGTTCCCAGGTTTGTTGTGGTCGACGTCCGCAGCGAAGCGGAGGTCAACGTCTCGGTGATCCCGGGAGCGATCACCAAGGCCGAATACGAAAAGAACCGTCAACAATATCAAGGCCGAACCGTGATCTCCTACTGCACCGTCGGCGGCCGCAGCGGCAAGTACGCGGCACAACTGGCCAAGGAGGGCGTCGACGTGAAAAACTACAAGGGAAGCATCTTGAAGTGGGTCGACGCCAAGCTGCCGTTGGTGACGCTGGAAGGTCAACCGACCAACCGCGTCCACACCTACAGCGACCGATATAGTGTTCCCGCGGAATACGAACAGGTGACCAAGTGAGCCCGAAGCTCGACGATGCGCCAACCAAGAACATCGTTCTGCTGGGGATGGGGCACACCAATGCCGACATCGCCCATCGCTGGCAGGAGGATCCGATTCCGGGCTGCCGCCTGACCTGCATCAGCAAGTTTCCGACGGCGACCTATTCGGGGATGCTGCCGGGGACGTTAGGGAAGCAATTCGGCGACGATGAGATGCGGATCGATCTGGCCAGCCTAGCCCAACGCGCCGGAGCCGATCTCGTTTTGGCCGACACCAGCGGACTCGATCTCGATGCCGGCCAGATCCACTTTCACGATCACGCTTCGATTCCCTTCGACCTGCTCTCGATCGGCGTTGGTTCGATGCCGGCGGGTTGGGCCGAACACGCTGATTCGCCTCTGATGGTTCCGATCAAACCGATGCAGACCTTTCTGCAACGGCTCGACGCGCGACTGCACTCCGCTTCGCGATCGGCCAGCGCACCGCTGCGCGTTGCAGTCGTGGGCGGCGGCGTCGCCAGCGTCGAGATCGCGTGCTGTCTGCAGACGCGGGCTGGCAAGAGCGACAATAACGGCCCCTTGGCCATCGAAATCTTCACCAGCAGCGCGCGTGTTGCCGATGGGATGACGCCGCGCAGTGTCGATCGAATCGAGCGGCTTCTAAAACGCCGCGGGATTACCGTCCAAAGGTCGCGTCGCGTCGTCGAGGTCGGCGAGCGCGATCTGGCGACCGACGATGGCCAACGCCACGCCGCCGACTGCGTGATCTGGGCGACCGGCGCGGCCGCTCCGCCGGTGTTGCAGCAGCTCGGCCTGCAGACCGACGACCGCGGCTTCATCGCCACCGCGGCGACACTTCAGTCGCTGACCGATCCACGAATTTTTGCCGTCGGCGATGCGGGGACGATCCTCGCCTCGCCAGTTCCGAAAGCGGGAGTCTATGCGGTTCGGCAGTGCCCGGTGTTATGGGACAACTTCAATGCGTCGATCGCTGGCAAACCGTTGCACGAATTCCATCCGCAATCCGACTTCCTGAAGATACTCAATACCGGCGATGGCAAGGCCCTGTTGGAGTTCGGTCGCTGGACCGCCCACAGCCGCTGGTGCTGGTGGTTAAAAACATGGATCGATCGGCGGTTCGTACAAAACTTCCAGCGTCCCAACTAACGATTCCGCGTGTTTGTTTAGCGACCGCTCAGCGGCGCGGCGTAAGCACCCCAACACGCGACGATTTACCGTACTGCGAACACTTGGGCCGATCCGAGTGATCGCCTATGCTAGACCTATCGGCGAACCACAGACTAAACCCCGCTAAACTTTTGCAACGAAGGATACCCAAAATGACTCGAATCGAAACGTTGAAGAACCTGCAGACCGCTCTTTCGATGGAACTGACCGCGACGCATCAGTACCAATTGCACGCGGGGGTTCTGGACGACTGGGGCATGGACCGTTTGGCGACGAAGATGCGTCAAGAGATGCAAGAAGAGATCGGGCACTCGGATGAATACATGGCTCGAATCCTGTTCTTGAACGGGGAGCCCGAACTGGCCCTACAGAAGACACCCGTCGTGGCCCATTCGCTCAAAGAGATGTTCGAATTGGACCTGGCCGATGAACAAGAGGCGATCGGTTTTTATTCCGCCGCGGCGCAGAAAGCTGCCGAAGAAGGGGATCTTGGATCGCGAATGCTGTTCGAACGGATCGCGATCGATGAAGAGGGACACATCGGTTGGCTCGAGCTGCAACTGAGTCTGCTGGACCGAATGGGCGAACCCGCTTACATCGCGAAACACATGTCGGTCGAAGGGGAAGACGAAAACCACTGATCGTGGAAGTCGCTTTGGGGCAAGCGACGCCGCTTGCCATCAGTGCTTGATCTGAAACGGGGCCAACTGCCCCGTGGCAGCTTGCCAGTCGACCGTTTTGTCGCGGATGTTCCCCGACATCGATTGATCGATTCGGCGAAGCAATTCTTTTAAGTCGCCAATGCTTCCTTCGGCGACCATTTGCACTCGGCGGTCGGGCAAGTTCTGCACCCAACCGGTCACGCTCAGTCCGTCGGCTTGTTCGCAGGCGTTGTAGCGAAAGCCGACGCCTTGGACGTGACCGCTGTAAAAGACTTCGATTCGTTCCATCGTTTGGACTCAACCAGGAAGCGGGGAGTCAGCACATCAGCTTCCCCGCTGTAAATGAATTCGACGCGTTCCATCGTTTGGACTCGATCGCTTGGCGGGACGTTAAGCTTTGTTGCGTCCCAAGATCACGATACACATGTCGTCGAACTGGGGCGCGTTGCCCGCGAATTTGGAAATCTCCGATAGAATCCGTTCGCCAATTTGTTCGGGCTTACCGCCAGCAAGTACCGCTGCTCGGACGCGTTCCATACCAAATTCATCGTCGTTGATGTCCATCGCTTCGTTGATGCCGTCGGTATACATCACCGCAAGTTCGCCCGGCTGGATTGGAAGCGTGATTCGTTCGTATTCGAAGCCATCCATGACGGCGATGGGAACGCCCGATTCCTCTTCCCCTGGCTCGCTCAGTTCTCCATTGGGAGACAATACAATCGGCGGCATGTGCCCCGCGTTGACGATTGTCATCGTGTGGGATTTGGGGTCCAGGACGACTAACAGGAACGTAACGAATTGTTCGACCGGCAGCGCGCACATTCGCTCATTCAGTTTATCGATAGCCGTTGCCGGATCGGGTTCGCTGGCCAGGCAAAATCGCGTCTCGGCGGACAGTTTGGCCATGTACATCGCCGCGGCGACGCCGTGGCCGACGACATCGGCGACGATGATCCCGACGCGTCCTTCACCGAGGTCGACGTAATCGAAGTAGTCACCACCGATGTGATGGGCGGCGCGATAGAAGCTGTGGAATTCGTAGCCCTCGACATCCGGCGGGGACATCGGCAGGAAGGCGTGTTGGACATCGTTGGCCAATCGCAGGTCTTGTTCCACAGATTGCTGTTGGAGTGCGTTTTCATGCAGTTTCGCGTTGTGAATCGCAACACCCGCCTGAGTCGCGACGGACGAAAGCAGATCGATATCGATCGCATTGAAACGATTCTTCTGATCCATCGTGTCGATCTGTAGGGCACCAAAGGCCTTTCCATCGCTGTCGATCAGCGGAGCGCAGATCATCGAACGGATGCGGAAGTCGGCGATCGACTCGCTCATTTCAAAACGTTCATCGCTGGCCGCGTCCAACGAAATCATCGGCGTCCCTTCGTTCATCACCTGGCGGATGATGGTCCGACTGATCCGCACGGTCCCCTCTTCTCCCTTGTTTCGATTTTGCGCCCAACGCGGTACCAATTTGCCTTCGGGCGTTTCCAGCACGATGAAGCCGCGATCGGCTTGCGGGAAGATCCGGAACAAACTTTCCAGTGTCGCTGGCAGCACCTCGTCGAGAACCAATTGCCCGCCGAGGGAACGCGAGATATCTAACAGGGCGCGAAGCTTGGCATCGGTGCCGGCGTCGAGTCGGACGACGCCGCTGCTGTCCTTCTGTACTTCGACATGTCCGCTGGACGAATCGAGTTCCGAATCGTCTGCATCATCGTCGACCAAGACGACCCCAAAGCCGCTGCCGGCGGGATCTTTCAGCAGGCCGGCGGTCGATTCGGGGCCCATGAAGCCGGGTTGCTCTCCGGTATGAAAGCTGAATTCGACCTCGCAGATCCGAATCTGATCGCCTTCGCGGAGCGTGTGCAGGCCGCTGATCAGTTGTCCATTAACAAACGTACCGTTGCGGCTCTTGAGATCTTCCAGCTGGATCGAATCGTCCGACCGAACGATTTTTGCATGATGTCGACTGACCGCCCCAACTTCGACCACGACTTTGCATTCGGGATGGCGACCGATGATGATTTCGCCTGGCGGGATTTCGTGCCGCGCCCCTTTGGAGGGCCCTGAGATAGTACTTAAGAACGCCATGAATGCTCCGACGCTAAAATGCGAACATGAAACGACCGCATTTTAGTCCTTGGCGAACGACGATGCACCAGGGGATTGGGAATCGGCCGCGGTAGCTCAAGATTCGGCAGGAGTCCGCACCAAAGCGTTCAATGCCTGATAGGAATGGGACAACATTTCGTCGTAATCCAGATTCTCGATTGCCTCGCCAATCAGTTCCAATTCGAAACTGCCGTCGTAGCCTGCGTCTTCGAAGCATTCGACGATCGCGGCCAAGTTTTGTTTCCCATCGCCCAACAGCAGTCGATCCTGTTCGCCCATCGGCACGTGGGCGGCATCGCACAGTTGCACCAGACGTACCAGGGGAGCGATTTCGGGCAACCACTGGAACAAATTGGGATCGTGTCCCAGATGGTACGAATCGAAGACCAAGCCCAGCCCGGGCCAGCTGATCTCGCCGATGGCGTCGATCGTGTTTTGGATGTTGTTCAGGAAGCAGCCCTGCGTACCGGCACCCAGATGCATCGGTTCGATCGCGACGTCCAAATGCAATGCTGCAGCCGCTTCGCAAACTTCGGTGAGTGCCTGTCGCAACAGACGTCGCGAGTGCGATCCGGTGTGGTTGTTGCGATCGCCGGAAACGACGATTAGGCATTCGGCTCCCAATTGAGCCGCCAGATCGACGGCATCCAAAGCGTCGTGGATGCTGTCGTTGAAGCTGCGGCCGTCGCCGCCGGTGAAGCCTCCGGCCCAGCCGACCGAAGAGACGCGAAGCCCGTTTTCTTGCAGCAGCTCAGCTCCTTTTTCGGTGCCGTATTCCGCCAACTTGGCCCGCCAGATTCCGATCGCATCAAAGCCGTGCTTCGCATACGCGAAGACATCTTCTTCAAACGACCATCGGTAGGTCGACAACTCATTGACGGAAAGTTTAGGCATAATTTCGTCGTGACGCTAAGGCGGCGTATGTGTTGTGAAGTTCCGAAGATCTTTACATTCGTGCGGCGGACAGTATGCCGGGGAATGAATATCTTGTAAAGAAACATCTGGCATTGAATCGGACAACGGCGAAAAATAACGACTTCGCAGAAACGATGATATTGCAATTTGCAGGACGCCTTGAAATTGCTATCGCTCGAAATTGTTCGAGTTTGTTTTCCCCGCGTCGGGGACGTCATTGCAAGCTTCCGACCCACCACCGAACCGAAAGTCAGTTCGCCGATGAGACTCTTCGCAGGCACACCCTTCGACATCCCACCAACATGCGACCGCTGTGGCGAACTCGAACAAGATTGCGCGTGCCCACCCTTGCCCCCTCCCAAACTCGATCCGAAAAAACAGACGGCGCGATTGATGACCGAGAAGCGAAAACGCGGCAAAGTGGTCACGTTGGTCAAAGGTCTGCCCGCCGAAGGCAACGACTTGCCTGCGCTGCTTACCCAACTGAAGTCGCGGTGCGGTGCTGGCGGCACGATCAAAGATGATCAGTTGGAGCTCCAGGGCGATCACCTGGAGACGGTCCGTCGCGTGTTGGCGGAAATCGGATACCGCATCAAAGGCTAGGAAGGTTTTCGGTTTTCCGTCGCTTGGATCGTCACGGCTGCGGATCGATCGAGACCTTCACCGTCGCCACGCGAAGCTGCGCTGGTTCGGGTTGCCAGGATTCGATGAACCGCCACTGACCGCCTTGCAAACCCGAATCCGTGGCAATCAACAAGCTCTTGGGAATCGATTCATCCAACACCGCCGATTGCGCATCGGCGGCGATCGCGATGCTCTCTTGGTCGACGTCCAGTAGCGCGACAAACAGCTTGCGTTGTTGACCCGCTTTTTCGATCGTGAATGGAAAATGGGGCTCCTGACTACGAGCCGCCTGCCAACCGGCCGTCTCGACAGCGGCCTGCACGTCGGCCAATTCGACGTCCAAGCCGACCGAAGGATCCAACGACAGCGAACGCAGCGCTAGGACAATCTCTTGAGAAACGATCTCGTTGTCCATCTGTGACGCCTGCTGCAAACTCTCGCGCGCTTCTTTGGTCTTGCCCAATCGCGCCAGCGACATCCCGCGATTCAACCAGGCTCGCGAATTCGAATCGTCCAACGCAAGCGATCGGTCGTAGTCGGCGATCGCCGCGGCGTATTGTTTCTGTTCCAAGTGGAGGTTGCCGCGCATGAAGTATCCAGCCGCATCGGGTTCCAACTGAATCGCGCGGTCGAAGTCTTGCATCGCGGCGGCGAAATCTCCGGTATCATGAAACGCCAAACCACGATTTTTGTAACCCAAGACAAACTTTGGCGAACGTGAAAGGACGTCGCCAAAGTCGGCGATCGCCTGCTCAAAGCGTCCGTACTGGGCGTGCAATACCGCCCGGTTGTTGTAGGCCTCGACGTAACCAGGGTTTGCTTGGATCGCGGCATCGTAATCGACCAGTGCCCGTTCGCCATCGCCGGTCCGTTCGTGCGCCAGTCCACGCAGGTACAAGGCTTGAGCATTTTGAGGCTGTGATTCCAGCAACCGATCAAACACGGCGATCGCTTCGCCGGGACGCTGCGCATCGGAGAGGTACTGGCCACGCTGTAGCATTTCCGCAGGCGTCAGGTCTCCGCCACCGCATCCCAGCAAAACGGTAAACGGGAGAGCCAACAGGGGGCTCCACCGCCAAGCGTTGGGACGCGGGGGATGCCGGTGAAAACGGGATTTCGATTCGAACATGGTGACGTTAGTGCGGGCGGTTGTGGGAGGTGAGCGAGAAAATTTTGTCGCCAGAATCATCCAAGGATTCCGAGGTCGAATCGGCGGGCGGTTGAGGGGGAATTTCCTGCCCCACGCCCCGCGCGGCATCCAGGGCGCCGCGAATCCGTGCGAACGAAGCGGGGATCGGGATCCCGATCGTGCGACCATCTTCGGACGTGGCTTGGGCGACCTGATTGGGTTCGACCAAGACGACGAAAATCGAATCCTCGCGCTCGTCCAATTGCGATCGCCAGAACCGCAATTCGCTGGCCGGCATCTGGTATCCGTTGCACATGATGCAGCGCGGCTTGAGCACGTTGTAGACTTCGATCGTTTCGGGCCAGGCGTCTAGGCCGATGCAACGGTAACCACACGATTCGAGAGCGCGGATCAAACTGCAACGGCGTTTGGCGGAACGTTCCACAAACAGAACCATGTTGTCGCGATCATTTTCGCTAAGCATCGTCTTCACTTTCTTGATGGGTTTCGCTGTCGTGCGAACCGTGTTGCGGGAGGCCTCGGACGCGTCTGACGTTGGCACTGCAGCCGCTTGGGTATCGTGATCGGTGGTCGAAACGCTTGCAAGTTGCAAGGTAGATGTCGAAGTGGTTTTGCCGCCTGCCACTGCGTCCAACTTGGGCGTGGGAATGCTCAAATGGGCTGGTCGTTCGGTCGCGATCGGGCTTGCAACGTCATCGACGATTGACTCATTGTCCGATGCCGGCAGGAGCGGGGCGCTGTCGAACGGAGCCTGTCGCGATCCGCTGCGCGACCATCCGATGGCCTGCGACGCAGCTTGCAATCCGCGATTCAAAAACGCCGTCGGCACAAAGCTCAAATAACTAAAGACCATAATCCAAGCGAATGGCCACAGCCCCAGAAACAGTCCGATCCCCGCGTGCATTCCCAGGCCAAGACTCAACACGATCCATCGCAACGATCGGTTCCAGACGAGAAATGAAAACGAAATCTCCCAAGCCCAAGTGCCGATCGTCAGGATCTGGTACAGCCACGGGACGTAGGCGAGCCAGGTGAGGCTTGCCTGCTGGTGCTCATAATTCGATG